>NZ_CAJPVI010000004.1 GCF_905397435.1 Cupriavidus numazuensis | reverse complement strand
TGCCTGACTCGATTTCCACGTTGCGATTACTCATCGCCCGCGCGATCACCAGCAAGCTTCCGCGCTGTCCGTGTTGCTGGGATGTCAGGCTATATTTGTGACACAGTAAGACTACCAGTTTGGCTGGCGTGCCAATCGCCTTCCCGCTGCCGGAAGCTATTTCAGTCCGGCGGACTTTGTCGGCGATGGCGCAGACCTTTTGTTGTTGCCGCCCGGTCTGCAGCAGGGGCTCGGGGCACCGACGCCATTCGCCACCAGGAGCGCCGATGCCAAGGGCCGGGACACCGGGCAGTTCGGCATGCAGTTCCGCTTCAAGGCCGGCGACGTGGATTATGGCGTGTACGCCGCGCGCTACGACGACAAGAATCCCATTGCCGTACTGAGCGTGCCGTCGATCGCGGCTGGCGCCGGTAACTTTGGCAGCGGCACGTACAACCTCATGTACGCGCGGAAGATCGATGTGTACGGCGCGAGCTTTTCCACCGTCGTTGGCGAGACCAACGTGGCCGGCGAAATCTCCACGCGGCGCAACGTGCCGCTTGCCGTGCCGGGCGATCTGATCATGAGCACCAACCCGGGTGCGGACAACAGCCGCAATACGCCCTACGCGCGCGGCAATTCGCTGCACCTCAACCTCTCCGCGATCAGCCTGTTCGGCGGCAACCAGCTGTGGGGTGGTGCAACGCTGGTCGGGGAAATCGCCTACAACCGCCTGCTCGACGTGACGTATCGCCCCAGCGTGGCGCCCGGTGTGCCCGATCCGCTCAACACCACGAGCACGCGCGATGCCGCGGCGGTGCGCGTGGTATTCACGCCGACCTTCTTCCAGGTGATGCCGAACGTCGACCTGGAAACGCCGGTGGGCATCGGCTTTGGTCTGTTCGGCAGGTCGGCAGTCGTCCAGATGAGTCCCGAGCATGGCGGCGATTTTACGCTCGGGCTCAACGCGACCATTCATCGCACCGTGAAGGTGGGGCTGAACTACACCCACTTCTTTGGCGGTGCCGGCACGGCGCCATCGGCCGCCAACGGGCCGACGCCCAGCTATGCCTCCTACAAGCAGTACTACAAGGACCGGGACTTCCTTGCCCTGACGCTGCAGACCACGTTCTGAGTTCCAACCGATATCCGCAATAACGGGAGACAAGCATGACGCAAACCAACAAGATGGCAGTGGCCGCAATCATGGCCATGCTCGCAGCCGGGCCGGCCGGAGCCGCTGTATCCGCTGACGACGCCGCGCAGCTCAAGTCCACGCTGACGCCACTCGGCGCAGAGAAGGCCGGCAACAAGGACGGCACCATTCCCGCGTGGACGGGCGCCTACACCACCGCGATTCCTGGTGCGGGCAACGGCAAATACCCCGATCCGTTCGCCGCCGAGAAGCCGGTTCTGCAGATCACCGCGCAGAACATGAGCCAGTACACCGGCAAGCTCACGGAAGGCACCGTGGCGTTGCTGAAGAAGTATCCGACCTTTCGTGTCGACGTCTATCCGACGCACCGAACGGCGGGTGCATCCCAATTGGTGTACGACAACACCTTCAAGGCTGCGACCACGGCAAAGCTCACCGATAACGGCCTGAGCTTCGAAGGGGCCTGGAATGGTATTCCGTTCCCGATTCCCAAGAGCGGCAATGAAGTGATGATGAACCACCTCGTGCATCCGACGCCGGCGTCGTTTGAAAGCGTGACGCGCAACTTCGTCGGCACGTCGGACGGCAAGCGCAGCATGGCCTCCAAGACCCAGCTTGCGAACCTGTTCGCGTACTGGCAGAAGGACGGCAGCGCCGACAAGTACGGCAAGGTGTACCGCTATGTGCGCTTCGAAACGGTCGCGCCGACCTTCAAGGCCGGCGAAGCGGTGGTGGTGCATGACTCGCTCGACGTCTCGCAGGATGCGCCGGCCTGGCAGTACCTGGTCGGACAGCGGCGCGTGCGCCGCGCACCGACCATCGGCTATGACACGCCGGACTTCGTGGCATCGGGCGCGAACTACTTCGATGAGGTCTACGGGTACATGGGCCGCCTTGATCGCTACACCTGGAAGCTCGTCGGCAAGCAGGAAGTCTATGTGCCGTACAACAACAACCGGTTCTTCGCCGCGGGCGATGACAAGGCCTTTGCGCCGTTCCATACAAATCCGGATGCCGTGCGCTGGGAACTGCACCGCGTCTGGGTGGTGGAAGCCACGCTGGCCCAGGGCAAGCGCCACGTCGTGCCCAAGCGTCGCCTCTATATCGACGAGGACAGCTGGGCCGTGCTGGCGATGGACGGCTATGACGCCGAGGGCAAGCTCTGGCGCACGTCGCAGGTGATGAACCAGATCGTCCCCGAAGCGGGCGGTCCGCTCGATACGAGCTGCACGGTGGTCTACAACCTGCAGGCCAACAGCATGTCCGTGATCCAGTACGTCGACAGCCTGAAGCTGGTCCCCCCGCGTTCGGTGAGCTATTTCACGGGCGATGCCCTCAGCAATGCAAGTTCGCGTTGAACGCAAGCGCCGCCCCTGCCGGCTGGCGCGGGCGGCCACGGTTCCGGTGAGTGATCCATTTGAAGATATCGATGCGTAATCCTATGTATGGTCGGGCGACGATGTTCTGGCGCAAGGCATGGCTGTGCCCGCTGGCGCTGGCCTGCCTCTGTGCCGGTGCGATGGCGGAGGCGCCCAAGGCGCAGCAAGCGCCGGCGATGAATCCGGACAAGGCAACCAGTCTCGTCAGACTTTCGGTAACGCGCGCCGGAGACCGCCTGGTGTCTGCTGGCGAGCGAGGTGTCATCCTGCTCTCCGACGACCACGGCAAGACCTGGCGGCAGGCGAAAGTGCCGGTATCGGCCGCGCTCACGCGAGTGCGTTTCGCCGACAGCCGGAATGGCTGGGCAGTGGGTCACGGCGGCGTGGTACTGGCAACGCGCGATGCGGGAGAAACGTGGCAGAAGCAGCTCGATGGTGCCGCCGCCGCGCAACTTGAACTCGCCGCGGCACGGCGCCAGGACGGTGAGGCGTCGCGCCGCTTCGCCGACGCGCGGCAACTGGTGCAGGACGGGTCGGACAAGCCGTTCCTCGATGTGCATTTCACCGATGCGCAGCACGGCATGGTTGTTGGCGCGTACGGCCTGGCGTTCAGCACCGACGACGGTGGAAAGACGTGGCAGTCGATGATGGGCAAGGTTGCAGCGGGAGACGGACGCCATCTCTATGCGATCGCGCCATCGAAGGGCGTCCTGTACCTGCTTGGCGAGCAAGGCACGGTGCTTGGATCCCTGGATGGCGGCAAGACGTTTTCCCGGGTGGAGTTTCCCGGCAAGGGCACGATCTTCGGTGCGCTGTCCTCACCGGCCGATGACGTGATGCTTGTCTATGGCCTGAAAGGCAACGTGTACCGCAGCGGCGATGCAGGCAAGCGCTGGGAAAGCGTCGAGCTGCCCAACGTATCGATGGTCTCCGCAACCCGGCTGGATGCGCAATCGATCCTGCTGGTGGATGAATCGGGGCTGAACTATCGCAGCAACGACGATGGCCGTCATTTCAACGCTGGGGCACGAGTCCAGCCAGCAACCGACCTCGTACGGGCATCCGACGGTGCCGTGCTCGGCAGCGGCATGCGCGGCACATTCCGTATCGCCGGAGCAAACGACAAGCAGGGAGCGAATCCATGAACCACGTTCGGGCAAAAGACGAGCATCCGGTCGTGCGCGATCTCGCACAGTTCGACAGGAACTCGGGTTCGCTGGTCGAGCGGCTGCTGTTCAACCACCGCCTTGCGGTGGTGACGCTGTGCCTGCTGATTACCGCGGTGCTGGGTTTCCAGGCCACCAAGCTGAACCTGGGTGCGAGTTTCGAGAAGATGATTCCCGCGCGCCATCCGTACATCGCCAACTATCTGGCCCACAAGGCCGATCTGGCGGGGCTGGGCAATGTCGTGCGTATTGCGGTGGAGAACACGCAAGGCACGATCTACGACGCGGAGTATCTGGAAGCGCTGCGCAAGATCAACGACGAGGCGTTCCTGCTGCCCGGCGTGGATCGCCCGTTCATGAAGTCGCTGTGGACCCCGGCTGTGCGCTGGATCGGCGTGACGGAAGACGGACTCGACGGCGGCCCGGTGATCGCCGACAGCTATGATGGTTCGCCGGAGGCCATGCGCAACTTGCGCGCCAATGTCGAACGGTCCGGCGAGATCGGCAGCCTCGTCGCGTCGGATGCGCGATCGAGCATCGTGCTGCTGCCGCTGATGGAACGGGACGACGCCACCGGCAAGCGCATCGACTATCACCAGCTGGGCAGCCAGCTCGAGCAGCTCCGCGCGAAGCACGAGCACGGCAACATCCGTATCCACATCACGGGCTTTGCCAAGATCGTCGGTGACCTGATCAGTGGCCTGCAGCAGGTGCTGCTGTTCTTCGCGCTCGCGGTGGCCATCTGCACGGCCGTGCTGTTCTGGTACACGCGGTGCTGGCGCAGCACCTTCCTCGTGGTCTGCTGCTCGGTGGTGGCGGTGGTCTGGCTGCTCGGCGTGCTGCCGACGATCGGGTTCGAACTCGATCCCTATTCCATCCTTGTGCCGTTCCTGGTCTTTGCCATCGGCATGAGCCACGGCGCGCAGAAGATGAACGGGATCATGCAGGACATCGGGCGCGGTACGCATCGCCTGATTGCAGCGCGTTATACCTTCCGCCGCCTGATCCTGGCGGGCCTGACTGCCTTGCTGGCCGATGCCGTGGGCTTCGCCGTGCTGCTGATCATCGACATCCGCGTGATCCAGGAACTGGCCATCACCGCCAGCATCGGCATGGCCGCGCTGATCTTCACCAACCTGGTACTGCTTCCCGTGCTGCTGTCCTACACGGGCGTCAGCGCACGCGCCGCCCAACGCAGCCTGAAGGCCGAGCTTGGAGGCGAAGCGGCGGGAGAGCGGAAGGCCGGCTTCTGGTCCTTGCTGGATCGCTTCACGCAGCGCAAATGGGCTGGGGTGACGCTGGCCGTGGCAGCGGCGCTTGGCGTGGCGGGCTTTGCGGCCAGCCTGCACCTGAAGATCGGCGACCTGGACCCCGGTGCGGCGGAACTGCGGCAGGACTCGCGCTACAACCGCGACAACGCGTTCATGACTGGCAGCTATGCGGCCAGCAGCGACATCTTCGTGGCCATGGTGAAGACGGCGCCGGGCGAATGTTCGAACTACGCCAATCTGGTCAAGGCGGACGCGCTGGAGTGGGAACTGCAGCAACTGCCCGGCGTGGAGTCGACTAATTCTCTGGCGGCGGTGGCGAAGAAGATGTCGGTGGGCATGAATGAAGGAAGCCTGCTCTGGTACGAGATTCCGCGTTCGCAGAGCATGATCAATCCGATCGTTTCGCGTGCACCGCGCGAGGTGCTCAACCAGAGCTGCGACCTGCTGTCAGTCTACGTTTACCTGAAGGACCACAAGGCGGACACGCTCACCGCCGTGGTGAACACCGTCGAGTCCTTTGCCCGGCGCAACGACAGCCAGGACGTGAAGATCCTGCAGGCCGCGGGGAATTCCGGCATCGAGGCGGCCACCAATATCGTCGTGAAGAAGGCGAACACGCAGATGCTGCTGCTGGTCTATGCGGCGGTCGTGATGCTGGCGTTCATCACGTTCCGTTCATGGCGCGGCGTCGTCTGCGCTGTGGTGCCGCTGATGCTGACGTCGGTCTTGTGCGAAGCGCTGATGGTTGGTCTCGGCATCGGCGTCAAGGTGGCTACGTTGCCGGTTATCGCGCTTGGCGTGGGTATCGGCGTGGATTACGCGCTCTACATGCTGACGGTGATGCTGTCGTTCCTGCGCAAGGGCGCGAGCCTGTCGCAGGCCTACTACCAGGCGCTGCTGTTCACCGGCCGCGTCGTGGTGCTGACCGGTGTCACGCTGGGGCTCGCCGTGGCAACGTGGAGTTTCTCACCCATCAAGTTCCAGGCTGACATGGGCATCCTGCTTGCCTTCATGTTCCTGTGGAACATGGTCGGCGCATTGCTGCTGCTCCCCGCGCTGTCGTACTTCCTGTTTCCGGAAGCCAGACAGGCCCTGGCTGCGCAGGAAGACGGCAGGCAGGAGGCCGCACCGTCGCAAGACCGGCAATCGCAGCAGGCCGGCTTTGCGGGCACTGTGAACTGAACGGAGATCGACCTTGAACCAGCACAGCAACGAGCGTCCCGACTGGACGCCGAATCCTCAGCTCATGGCGCTGCCTACCGTCAGTGCCAGGGAGCATTGCACTGGCTTGCGCAGCTATGCGTCGGCCGTGACCATCATTACCGCTCGACATGAAGATTTGCGGGCAGGGCTCACGGCTACGGCTGTTGTGTCCGTCACCGCGGAGCCGCCGCGTCTCGCCGTGTTCGTGAACAAGAACGTGGTGGCCGCCGGGATCATCATGCGGAGCGGCGCGCTGTGCGTGAACGTGCTGTCCAGCGGGCAGGACAGCGTGGCCAAGGCCTTTGCCGGCATGATCGAAGGGGTGCAAGGGGATGCACGCTTCGGCCACGGCGACTGGACGTCCATGGTCACGCCATCGCCGTCGCTGGACGGGGCGCTGGTCAATTTCGATTGCCGCGTCATTCGGGTCTACGACGAAAGTACCCATCACGCCTTCCTGTGCGAAGTGCTCGCAACGCGGAGCGGCGCACATGGCGACGCCCTGGTCTATCTGAACGGCATGTTCAGGCAGATCCCGCAGTAGCGGATGCACCAGCTTTTCATCATGACCGGAGCAGACATGAATCACGAACTGATTGCCGACATCGCCCGACAGTTGCGCGATGCGGAAGCCACCCGCACGCCATGTGCGCCGATCCGCGACCGCCTCCGGGAAGCAGCCGGCGATGGGGGACTGATCGACGCCGCGTATGCGGTGCAACAGCACAACACCCGGGAGCGGTTGCAGGCCGGACGGCTGGTCGGCCGCAAGATTGGCCTGACATCGCTGGCGGTGCAGAAGCAACTCGGCGTCGATGCCCCGGACTTCGGCATGCTCTTCGCGGACATGGCGGTCGGTGACGGCGAAGAGATTGCCATGTCGCGCACGCTCCAACCGAAGGTGGAAGCGGAGATCGCCTTTGTGCTGGGACGCGACCTGAGGCAGGAGAAGCACAGTTTCGCCGACATCCTTGGCGCGACGGCGTATGCGGTCGCGGCCATTGAAGTGGTCGGGAGCCGTATCGCCAACTGGGAAATCAGTCTCGCCGACACCATTGCCGACAATGCATCGAGCGGCCTGTTCGTGCTGGGTTCGCGTCCGGTTCGCTTGCGCGAACTCGATCTGGTGAATTGCGCGATGAGCATGGAGTGCGGTGCAGAGCAGGTGTCCGCGGGGACGGGCGCGGCGTGTCTCGGCAACCCGATGAATGCCGCGGTCTGGCTGGCCGACATGATGGTGCGCGTGGGTTCGCCGCTCAGGGCCGGCGACGTGCTGATGAGCGGTGCCCTTGGCCCGATGGTCCCGGTCAACGCCGGGGATCAGTTCACTGCCAGGATCGAGGGTCTGGGAGAGGTACGCGCCGTGTTCGCTCGCTGAATGCACTGCCAGAAATGTAGACGCTGGTTCGGCGCGTACCGATGCGGTGGCGGTGGTCTTGTCGGAGGTCGTCGCGAAGCCGGGCGAGGTTGTCCTGCGTCGCTGCTAAACTTCCCCAGGTAAGCCCAGGCCATCTGCATTTACCGTGAATCTTGCCAATCTGGAACGCCAGCTTTCCTTCCTCAGGGAAATCGACGAGCTGAAGAGCGTCGTGCGGTTGACTCCGCTTATCAATCAGTCGCGTCGGGAAAACAGCGCCGAACATTCCTGGCACCTTGCCATGTATGCCCTCGTGCTGTCTGAGCATGCGGCAACACCCGTAGACGTGGTGCGCGTCGTGAAGATGCTGCTGATCCACGACATCGTAGAGATCGATGCGGGCGATGTTCCGTTTCACGACACCGCGGCGCGAGCCGCCCAGGCGGAGCGGGAACAACAGGCGGCCGAGCGGATTTTCTCGTTGTTGCCGGACGTGCAGGGCGCGGAGTTTCGCGCTCTATGGTCCGAATTCGAAGCCGCGGAGAGCGACGACGCCAGATTTGCCAAAGCGTTGGACCGCTTTCAGCCGCTGCTCCATAACGCGGCAACCGGCGGCGGCAGCTGGGTGGAGTGCGAGGTCACGGAAGAACAGGCCTTTGCACGATACCGGCTTCCCATCGAGCGAGGCGCACCAGCTTTGTGGGAGGAATCCGCCAGGCTCATTCGAGAGCATTACGGCAAGCCGCAGCCTGAATGAGTTGGCCACGCCATCGGCAGGCTCCGCGGGTCGAGACAGATCACGCTCGACCCGAGAGTCCTTCGTATCAGTGAAGGCTATGCCGCCCCAGACTGCGCTGGGAAGCCGGCGACTATAGCGAATGTAGCGACTATAGCTTGCGAATATTCGACGCTTGCAGGCCCTTCTGGCCTTGGGTGACGTCGAACTCTACTTTCGCACCTTCATCCAGCGACTTGAATCCGCTGCCCTGGATTTCACTGTGATGGGCAAACAGGTCCTTGCCGCCATCATCAGGGGTGATGAATCCATAACCCTTTTCATTGTTGAACCACTTCACAATGCCAGTTGCCATCTTGCCCTCGGAATTTTGCGCACACACAGTCTGTGTGCGGACGGAGTTGCACCATAGAATCGCCAGTCGATGTCATACGGCGCCTCGAGCTGTCAGCATAGCCGAAGAGGTGCTGGCTTCATCTCAGGGTTTACCTCTGAAGTACCTGCTCGCCTGATAACCTGATGGTCATTAAATGCGACGGCCAGATTTATTCAAGGTAGATCAGCTCGTGATAAATCACGCGTCGCAGGCTTCCGGAAGCAGGTGGCGGCCGTCGGTACTTTGAGTAATTGCAGAGTTGCGTCCTTTTTAATTGAAGACGGCGCTCGGAGTGACTAAGATGCTCTTTCCGAGCGAGTCAGACAGACCCACGCTCGCCAGCCAGACCTTGCGTCCGCGACAGGTTGCCGCCTTGTGCCGGCGACCGAATCCGTCACGGACGGTAGTGAAGTCCCGTAGCCCTATTAGACCTATAGCTTGGGAGACAACTGTGCTGAGTCATCATGAATTTGCCACGCTGGTACTCGTCAATGGCAGCCCGGACTCAACGGAGCTGGACCGTGCGGACATAGAAGCGCTGCTTGCGCGGCAACTCGTCACGCTGGAGCGGCTCGGCCCGGACCGCAGCCGTCCCCACGTGACAATCCAGGGGTACGTTGTGCTCAAGGCGTTGGACCGTAGTCGTGCACAGGACTGCCGGGCGCGCGAAACCATGGGTTAGACGTTAGTCGTATAGCGCACCTGCACCGTTGACTTCCAGGTCCATGTGACCAAGTTGATGCGTCAAAAGGGTCGGCGTCGTTCTGGAGGCATGTTGCCCGGGGGCTATGTCTCCAGAATTTCCCACTTACCGTCAGCACGCCATTGCGTCGACGCTTGTCCGCCACCGCCGCTTTGGCTCAGCGGGCAGCCATGGAGAGCAGCAACCGACGGTACCGCCGCTCCTCGCCCAGCGTCCGGCGCAAAAGGCGCAGCACGAGCACGGACAAGTGCTCGGAGTACCCCTTTGCCTTGAGGTCTCTGATGTGGCAGATCTGCCACCGGATATCGCTCCGGATCTTCTCGATCTCCCGATCCAGCTTCGCGAGTTCAGGTTCCTCCTGAGCCTCATACACTGGTTCGGGCGCGCCGCCCGTCGGGCGGGGTGCCTGTCCCATCTCGTCCTCCTGTAAGCGCACACACGAATCCCCCGCATCATTCGTTCCGAGCGCGCTGGCTAGCGCCCTGCGGCACGCTATTTGCGCCAGGCGTCTCACCTCTACTGTTTGACGGTGGCGACGACGCGCGCGCCGCGGCTAGCGGGCATTGCCGAACCGGGCTATCGAAAGCTGGCAATATGGCAGCGGAACGCCGTTGCGCATTGCATATCGGGGCTGTAGGGGCTACACGCCGGCGGCAAAGATACGTCCGTCGGCGCAGCGGACAGTGACTTTCGCGGCGCCGGCGCTGGAGTCACTCCATCGCTCGATCTCAATGGAAGGAGGAGTACATGGAAACGCACAACATTCACATCGTCCCCACGAGAAATAACGGGTGGGCTATCGCCGTAGAAGGGACAGGCGGCGCCACGTCTCATTACCCGTCCCAGGCGGAGGCGATTGCCGCAGGGGCAATGAAGGCAAAGCGGGACAAGGTGGAGCTTGTCATCCATGGCTCGGACGGGGCGGTGCAGCGCACCGCCTCGTTCGACCAAACCATTGGCCCATAGTGGAGACCCATCATGCCGGGAAAGAACATCCATGTCGTTCCAGCCCATGACGGCTGGGCAGTCGAATCGGAAGCGGGTGGCCCCAGGCAGTTGTTCGACTCGCAGGAGCAAGCCATTGCCGCAGGCACCGAGAAGGCGAGGCACGATCAGGCAGAACTGCTGATCCATGGCCGTGACGGCCAGATCCGCGAACGCAATTCATTTGGCCATGATCCGCGCAATATCCAAGGCTAAGGCGCCGAAGGACGCCTGGCGGCCCGAGTTCGCAGACGCCGGCACGGAGTGGATCGACAACGCCGAACTGATGAAATGGTCTACACGCGTCCAGGCCGCGACGCGCGAGACCATCGAGCGCAGCAGGCGTCTCGTCCTGGAAAGCATCAATCTGCTGAACGAGGTCGGGCGGTGCGGCCCGTGCGTGCCGGCGCAAGCGGACACTGAAGTGCCCGACGCTGCTGCCGCCATTCCGGATAGTGTTCTGCCATCACGGTAGCGACGGGCCTGTGTGCCATACGTACGGGTGTGGGCCGCTGCGGCATCAAGGAAACTAGCTCTCGCAATGTCTATCATGGAAACGGCCAGCCTCCCTTCTGCACCGCAGAATCCCGGCGCGACGGCCATCTGGAGACTTGCCATGCTGGATTCCGAGCGCGAGATGCGCGATCTCGAGTTCGCCGACCGGCATATCCATGAAGGCCGCGAACGCGTCCGGCGCCAGATTGCGCTGATCCGGACATTGCGCGACGACGGCCATGACATCGCGCAGGCGTGCAGGCTGCTGACGGCACTGCGCGACGCAGTCGACGTCGGGCGGCGACATCGCGCGCTGATCATCGAGACGCTGATCGACCTCGCACGCCGGCAGTCCCGTGCCAGCTACCCGCGCCATGGATTCCGCAGCGACAGGGGTGGCGATAGGGGTGGCGATGGGGGTGGCGATTACCCGCCCTCGAGAGGTTTCGGTGACCCGGCCATTTAGGCCCTATCGACGGACCAGCGCCACCACATAGCTGCAGGGCTTGCTTCCCCGATTGAAGAAGGTGCATGGCGCAGGCGGACCGAGCTGCAGGCAGTCGCCGGCTTCCAGTTCGTGGGTGATCTCGCCTTCCTGGAACACCAGCGAACCGCTGCGCAGCCAGATTTGCTGGTGCAGGAACGTGAATGCGGACGGCGGATACGACACCCGCGCCCCGGGGGGCAACGTCACTTCCACAAGCTCGAGCATCCCGCCACTGCGCGGCGATACCGCGCGCCGGGTATAGCCTGTTTCGGGATCCGTCCAGACCGGTTGGTCCGCGGCGCGGCTCAGGCGTTCGCCGGCCTGCTCGGCGCGCGCGAGCAGCATCGACAGCGGCAGGCCGAATGCGCCGGACAGCTTGCCCAGCACGGTTGCCGTGGGGCTTGCCTCGCCACGCTCGATCTTGCTGATCATGGCTTTCGAGACACCCGAACGTTCCGCCAGTTCCGACAGCGACCATTCGCGCGATTCGCGCTCGACACGCACGCAGCTGGAGATGGCGAAAGTTGGGTCCTGCAACGGTGAGTTCATGCGCGCGTCTGATTGGCGGTCCGTCCTGACTGGCCGGCAGCTTGATGTGTACACTATAGTAGACGATCGGCTATCATGTGAGAAGCCCATCTGGAGAGCAGCCATGAATATCCGCGACGCAGGCCCGGACGATATGCCGGCGGTCACTGTCATCTACAACGAAGCGGTTGAAACCACGACCGCGATCTGGAACGAGACGCCTGTCGATACAGCGAATCGCGTGGAATGGCTTGCTGCGCGCCGCAAGGCTGGCTACCCCGTCCTGGTTGCGGTCGATGGCGACGCAGGCGTCGTGGGCTACGCGTCTTTTGGTGACTGGCGCGCGTTCGACGGCTACCGTCACACCGTGGAGCACTCGGTCTATGTCCGTTCGGACCAGCGCCGCAAGGGCATCGCCGAAGCGCTCATGGTGGCGCTGATCGATCGTGCGCGCGCACTCGGCAAGCATGTCATGGTGGCGGCCATCGAAGCGCAGAACGCCAGCTCGATCCGCCTGCACGAAAAGCTGGGCTTCAGGCAGGTCGGGCTGCTTCCCGAGGTTGGGACGAAGTTCGGGAAGTGGCTCGACCTTGCCTTCCTGCAGATCCAGCTGGACCAGCGTTCAGATCCGGACCGCGTTGCCGGTCGCTGAGATCGCGTTCAGGCCCGCAATCGCATCGCGCAATTCCGCCTGCAACTGGCCGACCAGTTCGGCCGCCGGCAATTGCCGGGCCAACGGCGCAGCCTGTCCTGACCACTGCGCGGCGTAATCACTGTTGCCCTTCGCCTTGGCCGCGGCATGCAAGGCCTTGCCGGCGTCATATGTGGTCGGGTAGTCAGGGATGGCTGGCGCATTGGGCGCCTCGCCCAGTTCCGTGAAGCGGTTCTGGAAGCCGCGCGCCGCGCGCCCGGAAATCGCGCGCGTCAGTGTGGTCGGCCGTACCGGCTGCGCCGAGAAGGCCGCGCGGTAGGCCGCATCGGCGGATGATTCCTCGCAGCCGACAAAGGCTGTCCCCAGTTGTGCGGCCTGTGCCCCAAGCGCCAGCACTGCGGCAATGCCCGCGCCGTCCATGATGCCGCCGGCGGCGATCACGGGCAGACGGGTGTGCCGGACCAGGATACGCACCAGCGCCAGAGTGCCAAGGCCTTCGTCATAGCCGGCCGGGTCGAAGACGCCCCGGTGTCCGCCGGCCTCGATCCCCTGCGCCACGATCGCGTCGATGCCGGCCGCCTCGATCTGGCGCGCCTCCTGCAGCGACGTGGCACTGGCCAGCAGCACGATGCCCGCCGCATGCAGCGCGTCAATCTTTTCCTGTGCAGGCAGCCCGAAGTGGAAGCTCACCACGGCCGGCTTTTCCTCGAGCAGCATCTGGTACATGGCCTCATCCACGACAAAGCTCTTGTAGATCTCGCGCAGGCTCGCGGGCGGCGTGGCGCCGTACTCGGCGAAGCGTGGCGCGAGATAGTCGAGCCAGGCTTTCTCGCGCGCGGCATCGGCTACCGCGGGCACGTGGCAGAACAGGTTGATATTGAACGGCTTGCCGGTCAGCGCGCGCGTGTCGCGAATCGCCTTGCGTGCGCCTTCCGCGTCCATGGCGCCAACGCCGAGCGAGCCAAGTCCGCCCGCCTCCGACACGGCTGCGGCCATGGCCGGGGTGCTGACGCCGGCCATCGGCGCCTGGATGATCGGCGTGGCGATATTCAGCAGCGAGAGCAGGCTGCGGCCATCGCCGGAACGCGTGGTGGTGTCCATGACAGTGATTTCCTGTTGAGGTCGGGTAGTGGTTTCAAATCCTGCGGTCGCCGTGCCGTGTGCTCAGGCATGGCGCAGTTCCCGCACGAACGCTTCGTATGCCGAGGTCGTGAAGCCCGCGCGCCTGACCAGGAAGGTGTGTGCGGAACGCACCGGCACGGTCTGCAGATCGGTGGCATCGGGGTACATGGCAAGCAGCGAGCGCGGCACGATTGCCGCGGCCGATCCGGCGGTGACACAGGCCAGGATCGCGTGATACGACGGCATTTCGATCACCGACAGCCGGTTGCGGAGATCGTCGCCACCTTGCTCGAGCCAGTCTTCCGCGCAGCGGCGATAGGTGCAGCCTTTCGAGAACGCGGCGAGGTGCCGTAGCGTCACGTCCCGCGGGCCGCGTGCCTTCGGGTGCGTGCCGGGCAGGATCAGCACCAGCTCCTCGGTACGCAGGAAGACGCCTTCCAGTCCCTCGCCAAGCGCTGCCATGCTCATATTGCGTGGCGTGCCCGTGCCCGGATGCGCAACCACTGCGCAGTCCAGCCGATGGCCCAGCACGGCATCGACGAGAAACCCCGTGGTTCCGGTGGAGAGCTTTAGTTCAACGTCCGGCCACGCGGCATGGAACTGCGCAAGCGGCTTAGGCAGCAATGTTGCGGCGGAACTCTCCATGGAGCCGAGCCGCAGCGTGCCGCTTGGCGCACTGAGGCGCATGGATTGCCGCGCTTCCTCGGCCAGCGTCAGCATCTGTTCCGCGTAGCCGAGCAGCCGCTGTCCTTCCGGCGTCAGGATCATCTTCCTGCTGTCGCGCTGGAACAAGGTGACGCCAAGGCTTTCCTCGAGTTGCTTGACCCGGGTCGTGACGTTGGACTGCACGCGCGCGAGTACCTTTGCCGCCCGGGTGATGCTCTGTTCTCGCGCGACGGCGCGAAAGATTTCCAGTTCTGCGAGTTCCACGTTGCTGGGCGCGACGCTTGGCGAAGCGTTCTCTAATTAAGAATGAAAGTGTATTAAGTATTGTAAATTGAGAACTAAGTGTCAAGGGAGCGCGCCTCTGCAAGGGGCGGGGTTCGCTTCGCATCCGCCTTTTTGTATGCGCCTGTATCACACGCGTAGCGCGATACAACGCCTGACGGAAGCGGCCGCAACGCGCTACAGGCGCGATACGTCGGTCTCCTTAAATACGTTCCGTGGCACGGCGCCGAACCAACAACCAGGGCTTCGAAGCCGAGCGACTGTCTACTCAACGTCTCAAGGAAACCATCATGCGTACTCATCTCATCAAGCGTCTTGCCATTGCCGCCACCCTGATTGCCGCTGCCGCCGGTGCACAGGCAGCCGGACTGTCCTACCAAGGGGCCAGCGACCCGTACACTTCTGGTGCTCGTACCGTGCAAGACCAGCGCGATCCCTACTCCGAGGGCGCCCGCGCGGTGCAATCGCCGCGCGATCCGTACAGCGAAGGGGCCCGCTCGGTGCGGGACACGCGCGATCTCTACTCCGAAGGCGCACGCACGCTGGCTGGCATGGACCACAGCGGGGTGTCGTCGTCGCCGGCGCGCCAGGTCGATCCGTATCTCGATGGCGCCTATGCCTGATGACGGCGCTGCCGTGTGAATCTGAGCGACAGAAACCGCTTTGCGCCAGGCCTGCCGTAGATTGCGGCAGGCCTGGCGCATTCCGCCTTCTTCAGGGTCCTTCAATCAGCGGCACTCAATGCCCGGCACTCTGGCCCCCATCCACATGCAGGATCTCCCCGGTCACGAAGCCGGCGGAGTCCAGATAAAGCACCGCGTCGGCAATATCGCGCATCTCGCCCATATGGCCGACCGGATGCAGCGCACCCAGCGCATCGTGTGTTTCGGGCGCATGCATCGGTGACTTGATGATGCCCGGCGACACGGCGTTCACGCGAATGCCGGTCTTCGCATACTCGATGGCCAGCGACTTCGTCGCGGCGTTCAGCCCGCCCTTGGTCAGCGAGGCCAGCACCGACGGCACGCCGCTGATGGCATGGTCGACCAGGCTGGTCGTGATGCTGACCACATGGCCGCTGCGGCGCTTTTCCATTTCAGCGATGGCCAACTGAGTGATATGGAAGAAGCCGGACAGGTTCACATTGGTCACCGCCGCGTAGTCCTCGTCCGTATAGCTCGTAAAGGGTTTGGCGACGAAGATGCCGGCGTTATTGACGAGCGTATCGACGCGATCGAACTTTTGCAGCGCTGCGTCGATGACGCGGCGCGCGGTGTCGCGATCGCCGATATCGCCGGCCACGGTGAGGATGTCCGGATCATCGGACGGCTGGATGTTGCGCGCCGTCGCGACCACGCGATAGCCGCGTTCGCGATAGGCCTTGACCAGCTCTGCACCGATACCCTGCGAAGCGCCCGTGATGATGGCAACCTTGTGTGAAGCACTCATTGCTAACCTCTGCGTAATGGAATTGGGAATTGGGAATTGGGAATTGGGAATTGGGAATTGGATTTGGCTGTCTTGCCAATCGGACCGTCGGGACCGATGGGTCCAAATCTAGGTGAAGCGCCGCGGCGGATGAATAGCTGCCGCGACCAAACAGTTGTGCGTCGTGGGAACAAGTCGGGGAGCCACCGCGGTCAGTCGTGCCGGAGTTGCGCGATGACGACGAGGATCACGGCGGCATTCCCCGGTTGCTGGAAGTGCGAATACGCGGCGCGCGCATGTCCGGCCTTGTCGCCGAGCACGTTGGCGAACACGTCCGATGCACCATCGAGCACCGCCGGCTGCTGCAGCCAGCCCTCCGCGCTGGTCACATGCCCTTCCACGCGCACGATGTGATCGAGTCGATCAAAGCTGCCCAGATGCGAGCGGATTTGGGCGAGCACGTTGAGCGCCGCCAGTTCCGCCGCCTGCCTGCCTTGTTCCAGCGACAGGTCCCGGCCGACCTGTCCTTGCCAGATCACCTTGCCATCTCTGAGCGGCAGTTGCCCTGAAATGAACAGCAGGTCACCAGCCTGGCTCACGGCGGTGTAGCTGCCGAGCGGCTTCGGCGGATCGGGCAGTGCGAATCCGCGCGCGGCAAGTCTTTCCTCTATCGACATCGTGCCTCCTGCATGAAGTGGCTGTTGCGCATGCAGAGCACTGTAGTGACGCGGTCACCCTGCATAAAGGCATCGCCGCTTACAGCAATTGGTACATCGCGGAACAAGTGCGCGCGACGCCCGCATGACGGAGGCGCCTTTGTATGCGCGTGTATCAGCGAGGAATGCTGATACGTGGGCTCACAACATCGCCGGTATGCCGCTACAGCGGGGATACACCGGTTACTTCAAATGCATGCATCAGCGCGGCGGGCATAGCAGCCAGCCCGGTTTTCCGCCAGCGTTGTTATTGCGGCGACAGGCCCGTCCTGAAGCCATTGCCATACCCTCCATCACACCTACGGAGACCTCGACCATGACCAAGATCGAACACGTTGTGTACACCGGCAAGACCCACACCACTGGCGGGCGCGACGGCGCGGCGCGCAGCAGCGACGGCCGCCTGGACATCAAGCTCTCGCCGCCGGGCAGCACCGGCAGCGGCACCAACCCCGAGCAGTTGTTCGCCGCGGGCTGGTCTGCCTGCTTCATCGGCGCGATGGGCAAGGCCGCCAGCCTGTTGCAGGTCAAGCTTCCGGCCGATGTTGCCGTGGACGCGGAAGTGGACCTGGGCAGCACGGACAATGCCTACTTTCTGCAGGCGCGGCTCAATGTCAGCCTGCCGGGCATTCCCGCGGACGTCGCCCAGGCGTTGGTAGAAAAGGCACACCAGACCTGCCCGTACTCCAAGATGACCCGCGGCAACATCGATGTCGCGATCAACGTGGTCTGACCCACGGGCATGCACGCGCCCGTGGATCACGCGGGCCGCTACCTGACCGACGCCGGCTGCTGTTGAGCCGGCGTCGGCTTGTTGGTGATAGGGCGGCAAACGGAGGCTCTGGCGAATACCTTTCCCATATCGCCCCAGACGTGACTCAGGCGGGAATCGCTTCGCGGCCGAAGCTGTCCAGGTCCTGTGCAAGGCTACGCGCCGCAAGCCTGACCAGCGCTTCGCCTTTCTCCGGCGTCGCCAGGCCCGGATCGGAGCCGATGCGGCCATCAGGGAAGCGCGTGCGGAAGTCGAGCGCCTCGCGGATCGGGCCCGAAGGCGCAATCTTGGGTGCGTAGTCGGCCAGCTTGATGGCGTCGGGAAACGCCCATTGCGTAATGGCGATCTCCGATGGCGTGGCATGCGAGCCATGGCCGGTCGGGAACTGTTCACGCGCCAGTTCGCCCACGCCTTCCAGGTCCCACCAGTTGCACAACTTCAGCGCGAAGCCCGCGCGGCGCCCGGCGAAGCTCGCTTCGGCATAGATCTCCGAGAATGCCGCTTCGATCGAGGCGATATTGCCGCCGTGCCCGTTGAGGAACAGGATCTTCTCGAAGCCATGGCCCACCAGCGAGCGCGTCCAGTCGCCGATCGCGGCGATGAAGGTGGACGGGCGCAGGCTGATGGTGCCGGGAAAGCCCAGGTGATGCTGGGCCATGCCGATATTGAAGGTTGGCCCGACCAGGATATCGGCGGCCTTTTCCTTTTCCGCTTCGCGCGCAATGATCTCGGGGCACAGCCAGTCGGTCCCGAGCAGCCCGGTTGGCCCGTGCTGCTCGTTCGAACCGATGGGAATGACGATCGTGCGGCTGCGTTTCAGGAACTGCTCGATTTCCGCCCAGGTCGACAGATGCAAAAGCATGGTGACTCCTTTCTTTGTCCGTTCCACCCGGGAACCGGACCTGTTTGACAAGGCAGTGGCGCACTGCTTCCAGATTGGCTACCGCTTCGCGGGCAGCTTGTTTGCGAGAATGATCAGGGCGGCGGCCACCGGCAGGCAAGCCATGGCCAGTATGCCGACGTGCAGGGTGCCCGTTGCGGTCTTGGCCCACCCGATGATGGCGGGGCCCCAGAAGCCGCCGGACAACCCGATGGTATTGATGAGCGCAATGCCGCCGGCCGCCGCCGGGCCCTTGATGTACTCGGCGGGCATGGCCCAGAACACGGTGTAGGCCATCCACAGGCCCATGGTGGCAAGCGTGAGCAGGGCCAGCGTCAGGACGAGATTGCCATCGGCCAGTGTCGAGGCGCCCAGCAACAGCCCGGCGGCCAGGGCGGGCAGCGCGCTGTGGAAGCGCCGTTCGCCCACCCGGTCGGACCTGCGGCCCATGTAATACATGCCGAACGCGGCGGCCACATAGGGGATGGCGGAGTACCAGCCGAGTTGCACGGTATCGGTCACGCCCTGTGCCTTGATGAAGGTCGGCAGCCAGAAGCTGATGGCATAGATCGCGGCGATGATGCAGAAGTAGGCGAGCGCCAGCACGTAGACCCTTGCGTCCTTCGCCACGGCCATGAACGAATGCTTGTGCGCCCCGGGGACATGGAGTTCTGCTTCCAGACGGCGCCGTTCATCGGCGTTCAGCCATGCTGCGTCGGCGGGCCGATCCGGCACGAACGACAGCGCCAGGATGCCCAGCACGATGCAAGGCAGGCCCTCGACCAGGAACATCCATTGCCAGCCTGCCAGGCCGGCGGTACCGGCAAGTGAGGTCATCAGCCAGGCCGACACGGGGCCGCCGACAATGCCGCCGATCGGGCCGGCCAGGAAGACGATGGCAATGGCGCGCGCCATCCGCTGCGGACCGTACCAGCACGACAGGTAATAGATCATGCCGGGAGCGAAGCCCGCCTCGAACACGCCCAGCAGGAAGCGCATGGCATAGAACATCGGCACGTTGCGCACAAGGAGCATGCAGGCGGAGGTGATTCCCCACAGCACCAGGATGCGGCTGAACGTCTTGCGCGCTCCCACGCGCGGCAGCATCAGGTTGCTGGGTATCTCGAACAGCACATAGCCGATGAAGAAGATGCCCGCGCCTACGCCGTAGGCGGCATCGGAGAAGCCGAGATCGCTTTGCATCTGCAGCTTCGCGAAGCCGACATTGACCCGGTCCAGGTACGCGAACAGGTAACAGGTCAGCAGGAAGGGCAGCAATCGCCAGTTGATCTTGCTGTAAAGCGAGGAGGCGTCGTCAACGGCGCTTGTGGTGGGAACTGCGATCATGCCGGTCTCCTGTGGTATTGCGCGCAAGTGGCGCTTCTAGTGAGCCGATGGTGACAGCGCAGCGGGAGCCGGCAAACAGCAACTGTGCTCACACATCGTTCCCTTTTGAGCAACGCAGCGCGCCGCCTGCCGCAGCGGCGCTTCCGTCGAGCAAACGCTGCCTGCTTCAGGTAAGGTGGCGCATCGCCCACTCATCGACCCTGTGGATGTCCCGATATGCGTGAGATCAATCAGCAGCGCTTGCGGTATTTCCGCGAAGTCCTGGCACAGGGCACGATCCGCGGGGCGGCGGACAGCCTCAATACGTCGCCGTCGGTGATTACCCGGCAGATCCGGCTGCTTGAGGAAGAGCTGGGCGCCACGCTGTTCGAACGCGAGCCGCGCGGCCTGCGGCCAACGGCGGCGGCGGCGCACCTGATCGAGTTCTGGCGCGGGTACCGGTCGCACCAGGAGAAGCTCGAAGACCAGTTGCATGCGCTCAAGGGCCTGCAGCAGGGCGAGGTCCTGCTGGCCATGAGCGAGGGTTATGTGGATCCGCTGGTCAACGAGGTACTGGCACCGTTCTGCGCGCAGTACCCCGAGCTCGACGTCCGGCTGGAGATCCTCCCAGTGGACGACGTTCTGAACGAAGTGGCGGAAAGCCGTGCGCACATCGGCCTTGCCTACAATCCGCCGCCGCATCCGCGCATCGAATACCGCGCCAGCGCGCCGCAGCCAGTTGTGCTCCTGGTGCGGCACGACCACCCGCTGGCCTTGCGCGGCAGCCCGGCCAGCGTGGCGGACTTGCAGTCCTACCCGCTCGCGATGATGCCGGCGTCGTTTGGCGTCGGGCATGCGCTGCAGATGCTGGAGTTCGCCGAGAACATCCGGATTCGCCCGACGCTGGTCAGCAATTCCCTGACGGCGCTCAAGCAGTTTGTCGCGTACGAAAACTTCATGACGCTGATTGGCGAGTTCGCCGCGTATCGCGAGATCGCGGCCGGCACCCTTGCAGCGGTGCCGCTCGATCACCCGCTGTTCCAGGGCACGCAGGCACGGCTGCTGGTAAAGGCCGGGCGGCCCTTGCCGGCGGCGGCGCTCGCGATGCTGGACCATATCTCGCGCAAGATGTCGATCTTCTCCGGTAGCGGAACGTAGCTTCCGCTGCCGATTTGCACAGCAAATCGAAAAGGCTCGCGGGTGCAACGCCTGCCGAGCGCTCCCGTCAAGAGATCAGTCACCCCGCCATGGCCGGTTAGACATCCGCGCCACAGTCATTTCATTTGTCCTCCTGTTGTCCCATTGAGTCGCCATGTGCCGGCTCGCAGAATGGCGCAACAAAAAAATACGGAAGGAAGTCGGGAATTTCCCTGATTCGTATTCAAGGAAATTCAGATGGTGGCATTGCCTTGCTGCGATGACGATGGCCAGTGCAGCCATCGCGCGGTTTCTGGCTCGCTGATGGCTTCCTGACCGGTTCCCGCCATAGCGTCGACGCCCTGGAAGATCGACGCATGGCGGGAAGCAGGGCCGCGGGAAACCGCTGCCCTGTGTCGTCACGCCCAATTGCGGCTGGCATTTACTTTTAAATCGGGAGAGTCACCATGCGCGCATCGCGCAAGCAATATTTCAACGGGTCAATGGTTGTTGCCACGTTGCTCAGTGCTGCCCTGGCAGGTTGCGGAGGCGGAGGCGGTGGCGATGGCGATGCCCCCGCTTCGTCCTCGCCGGCCGTGCAGTCGCCCGTGGATACACCGGTGGCCCAGCCGGGAGTGGCGGGAGGAAATGCGCCGGCGGGAACGCCCGGTGCGGCGCCTGTCGGGCCACCGAAGAACACCCTGGCGCTGGCGTGCGAAGGGTGTCCGCCTTCGGCGGCGCTGTCTTACTCGGGCTCGGGCGTCGGCATATGGCGAACCAGGAACGACACGGCAAGCACCGCGGATGTGCCGGTGCAGATCTCCGGGCTGACCGGCCAGGATCTCACGCTGGTCTTCACCAACACGACCGGCAGCGAGCTGGCCATGCAGGGGATTTCGCTGACGGCGTCGGGATCCTCAAGCATGCTGCATTCGATGCTGCAGGGGAGGAACGCCGATGCGGGTGCGCATGGCAGCCACGACGAGCAGATCATGGAGTTCAACCGTAGCGGCTGGCAGCAGTACGCGCGCAAAGGCGCGGCGCCGCGCTATTCGGTCGCGGCGCCGGTCCAGGGGGCGGTGAACGATACCCGCAACTGGTACAACACGGACGGCACCACGCGGGCCGCCACACTCGTCAGGCAAGCCACGACGTCCGACGGTGTCACGGTCAACTACTGGGTGGAAACCGCGGAGAACACGGCGCAGAAGGTGTCGCCCGCGTTGCTCGACGCACTCGTGACAGGATTCTCGAATGCCGGCGGCATCTATGACATGCTGAAATCCGTCGGCGGCCCGTTGTGGGGCCCGCACCAGTACGGCAGCTCGATGATTGCGTCCGGCAGTCAGCCGGTCGATATCGTGATCCTGAACTTCGACCGCAACGCGCAGCCGTACGGCACGGTCGGCTACTTCTGGTCGCAGAACGCATTCCTGAAGGGCAGCCTGCCAAACAGCAACGAGTCGGTGTCGCTCTACCTGGACGCGGAAACGCTGTACCTCGGCGGCCAGCCGGGCAAGGACGATGTCCTCCTTACCATGGCGCACGAAGGCATGCACTTGCAGAACTTCTATCGACGCAGCGTACTGGCTGGTGGCCAATACGCATTCGATGTCTGGCTGGAGGAAATGACGGCCATGATGATGGAAGACTTTGCCAGCACGCGGATCAACGCCGGGTACAACAACATCCGTGACAACCGTTTCATCGACTACATCGGATACAAGGGCGGCAATCTCAACTGCAACCTGCTGAGCTTCACGGGATTCGGGCCGAAGTGCGAAAGCTATTCCGTGTCGGGGGCGCTGGGCGGGTTCCTCAACCGCCAGCTGGGCCTCGGTTTCTACAAGGACCTGCTCGCACGCACGTCGCATACCGATTCGTCGGCAGTGCTGGATGCAGCGGTAAAGAACGCGAAACCAGCATCGAGCCTTGCCGATCAGGTGCTGCGCTGGTCGACGACGTCGGGGTCCCTGATGCCTGCCGCGGTTTCGCCGGCCGGCTACGGCTATCCGGCGCGCACTGACGGCGGCTTTACCTTGCCCGTGATCGACCCGAGTCTCTACACGGGCAGCCGGACGCTGGCCACTGCCGTGCCTGACAAGCTCCAGCCGTACGCGACGTTCCCAGTCGTGCGGCAGGCGGTGCGCGGCACCTACAATGAGACCGTCAAGCTGCCGGCAGGCATGACGCTCACGGTCGTGGCCCACTGATCGGAGCGCCGGCATCAGGTCGACGTTGCGTCGCCTGATGCCGGCAACGCCATACGCGATTTCATGTTCAGACGACTACCCGCGGCCATCATCGTTGCCGCCTGTACCCTTACCGCATGCCTTACGCCGACCGTCGGCGCCCACATCGCGCTGGAAGGCAAGATCCGGGTCAAGGGCAATGTCATGTTTCCCGTGATCGTGCTGCAGCAGGACGACGGACCGGCGTGGGAGCTGACCGGTATGACCGTGGCCGCAGCACGCGAGCAGTTCAACCAGCGCGCGACTGTGCATGGCACCGTCACGCGCGCGCCGGGCAAGGACACATGGATGCCAGGCCTGCGCGTGGATTCGCTCGAGTCTCGTCCCGAGCCGTAGGGCGTTCAGGCGCGCAACGCCAGGCTATTGCGCGTCGTGAAAAATCAGCCCGACTGTATGACGCCTGCCGCTGCGCACAGCACTGACGCCATGGCGCATCGCGACTTTCCGCGTGCCGCCGCGCAGCCCCGGCACCGGTCGCTGGTTGACGGTGAACACCACGGCATCGCCTTGCCGCAGCGCGACGACTTCGGCGCGCTGGCCATGCGCGGCGCTTTCCGTCATGACGAACTCCCCGCCTTCGAAATCGCGGCCGGGCTCCGAGAGCAGGATCGCGACCTGCAGCGGGAACACGTGGGTCCCATAGAGGTCCTGATGCAGGCAGTTGTAGTCGCCAGGCCCGTACTGCAGGATCAGCGGCGTCGGCCGGGTCTGGCCTGCGCGATGGCATCGGTCGAGGAACGCTTCCAGTTCATCGGGGTACTGCACATCCACGCGCATCAGCGCATTCCAGCGATTGGCGATCGCCGCGAGCAGCGGATACAACGCGTGGCGCAGTTCGTCCAGCAAAGGCGGCAGCGGATAGGCGAAGTATTTGTACTCCCCGCGTCCGAAGCCGTGGCGGGCCATCACGACGCGCGACCGGTAGAGGTCGTCTCGGTCGTAGAGCACGGCCAGCGTCTCGCATTGCTTCGGCGTCAGCATGCCCGGCAGGACCGCATTGCCGTAGTCATCGAGTGACCTGCCGACATCGGTCCAGTCGAACTTGGTTCCTGTATCCGCAGCACGGGTCTCCATGGTTTGCGCCCGTTGGGATGGATCGGTCTTCATGATGGCTCACTCGTTGTGTCGATGTGTGATGCCAGTGTACGGATCGGGGCCGTGCCCGAAACTCCGCGGCTTGCGGTTGAATTTGGTTCTTCGACGAATTGTGGGGTTGTCGTGCTTGGCGGGCGCTGCTGTTTCTGTTGGCGTAGCCGGCGGGGGTTTTGTGGCTGGGATTAAGGTGTCGTGCTTGGCATGCGCCGCTGTTTCGCCGGCGTAGCCGGCGACCTACTCTTTTGTCCGAGCGACAAAAGAGTAGGCAGAAAAGCGCGTCGTTGCCGCTGGCCATCAATTCCACGGCGGCAGACGTTCAAACGGCTTTGGATTCAGTTTTGGTGGTCGGCCGTTCGACCCTGCTACGCCATGTGAGTCAGAACCTGTGCCTGGCGCGGCACGGCTTTTGGACGATCCCCAAGACGGACTCGGGTACAGCGTTTCAACAACGTCAGTGGTGGGACGCCTTCGGCTGCGCTGCGCGCACGTCGTCGTCTGGGGGCAAGCTCATCAACGTCGCTGGCGCCCGAGGTCCGCTTCCTTTCTCTACGTGCATGCAAGCGCGGGCATCTTCACCAAGGCGTGGTTTGCCCTGGGCCCACGCCGTCAGACTAGGGCTCTGCGCGTAGCGCAGCCGAAGGCGATCACACGATATCGCTCGCAGCAGGGGCCACAGACGCTTGCAGGGCTCGTTCAATCCGCGCTGTAATTCTGACCACGGTGGTGCCCCACGCGGCAGGCAGTGTGACGGACTCTGAAGCCCATACCCGTACAACACCCCTGGCACACTACGATTAAAATTCGCCCCTTTGGGGCAACCAAAACGCGTTTTTGGTTACTTTTGTCGCTCGGACAAAAGTGACTCGCCGGCTACGCCGGCGAAACAGCGGTGCATGCCAAGAACGATACCCCCGCAATTCGGCGATGACCCTTAAATTTGAGGCGAGCGCTGATCGGGCCGACTACTCGTCGAACGGTTGCTTGCCCAGCACCTCAACCACATGATCGACGAAGCAGGTGATACGCGACGCAAGTGCCGTATTGCGATAGTAGACGGCGTTGATCGGCTGGCGCTCGTCGAGCGTCTGCCGCGCGAACAGTGGCACGAGCCGGCCGCTGTGGCGGTCATCCCGCGTCATGAAGTCCGACAGGCAAACGATGCCGAGGCCGGCCAGTGCCAGGCTCCTGAGCGTTTCGCCGCTCGATGACGTAATGGCTGGCTTGATGTGCACGATGCTGCCGTCGTCGTCGCGCAATGGCCAGTCGTTGAGCGAATCAGGCTGGCTGAAGCCGAGCAGCGCATGCTGCGCAAGCTGGGCGGGTCTGGTCGGTGTGCCGTGCCGCTTCAGATAGTCGGGACTGGCCAGCACGCGCACGCGGCTGGTGCCGATCGGCCGCGCATGCAGCGTCGAGTCCTTGAGCGAGCCGATGCGGAACGCCACATCGGTCCGCTTCTCGATCAGGTCGATGATGCCCTCGTTCGAGTGCAGTTCCAGTTCCACGTCCGGGTAGCGCGCACGGAAGCCTTCCACCAGCGGCACGAGCACGTGCAGCATGAAGGGCGTCGCTGCATCGACGCGCAGGCGTCCCACGGGGCGCATGCGACGTGCCGCCATCTGCTCTTCCGCGTCGTCGACCATGGCCAGAATGGCGCGCGCATGGGTCAGGAACGCTGACCCCTCCTCGGTCAGCTCCAATCGCCGTGTGGTACGGCGCAGCAGCGTGGTCTGCAGTTTTTCCTCGAGCCGGCTCAGCGTGCGGCTGGTGGCCGACACGGTCAGGTCGAGCTGTTCTGCTGCAGCCGTGATCGAGCCCGTATCCACGACGGCCGCAAAGGCCAGCAGTTCGTCGATGGTCGTCTTCATTGTTGATTTCAAATCAAATGAATTTGACTTATACACGGCTTAATTTGCAAATGTAAAGCCGGCAAACTGCCTCCATTCCCAGTTATCTATTGCTGCTACACAGGAGTCCCCTCATGAGCATTCCTTCTTTCGGCGTCGGTACGTTCCGCCTGACCGGCCAGGCCGCCTTCGATTCCGTGCGCAACGCGCTGGATCTCGGCTACCGCGCCATCGACACCGCGCAGATCTACGGCAACGAGGCCGATGTCGGCCAGGCCATCGCCGAAAGCGGCGTGAAGCGTGACGAGCTGTTCATCACCACCAAGATCTGGACCGAGCACTACGCCGCCGACAAGCTCGTGCCGAGCCTGCGCGAAAGCCTGGACAAGCTACGCACCGACTATGTCGACCTGACGCTGATCCACTGGCCCGCGCTGGGCAACGGCGTGCCGCTGCACGAGTTCATGCAGGCGCTCGCCGCGGCGAAGTCGCTGGGCCTGACGCGCCAGATCGGCGTATCAAACTTCAATATCGCGCTGACGCAGCAGGCCATCGACGTGGTCGGCAAGGGCGAGATCGCGACCAACCAGATCGAGCTGAGTCCCTACCTGCAGAGCCGCAAGCTGACGGCCTTCCTGAAGGAGCAGGGCATCGCGGTGACGTCGTACATGACGCTGGCCTACGGCAAGGTGCTGAAGGATCCTGTCCTCGCACAGATCGCCACGAAGCATGGCGCTACGGTGGCGCAGGTCGCCCTTGCATGGGCGCTGCAGCTCGGCTATGCCGTGATTCCGTCGTCGACGAAGCGGGAAAACCTCGCGAGCAACCTGCTGGCGCGCGACCTGAAGCTCGACGCCGGCGACATGGCGCAGATCGCCGCGCTGGAACGCAACGGCCGCGAGGTCAATCCCGAGGGCCTGGCCCCGGAATGGGATTGAGGGAAGGCCGCTGCATTCGACATTTCATGTCGCCACGAAGCTTCCGGGTACCGGACAGTGCAAAGATTCGTCTGACGCTGTAGCGCCGCGAGCATTCCTGATGCGCGCGGCCGATCAGCAACACACCGAATCCGCCACGCCATGATGCCTGCCGACCCGCTCGAAGCCGTCACCGCTCCCGATCCGTATCCGTACTACCGCGCGCTCGCGGCGCGTCAGCCGTTTGGCTTTGACGAGCGGCTGGGCCTGTGGGTGGCCGCCGGGCGGGCGGAGGTGGCAGCGGTGCTGGCCCATCCCGACTGCCGCGTGCGCCCGCCGGCGCAGCCCGTGCCGACTGCACTCGCCGGCACTGCCGCGGGCGAGTTGTTTGGCCGTCTGATCCGCATGAACGACGGTGCCGCTCATGCACCGCTGAAGGCCATCCTGCTGCGGTTGATGGGCGGCATCGATGCAGCCACGGCGAAGGCGCGTGCAGGCGGGCTGGCTGGCGTACTCGATCTCGTCCCGGACATGGCACTGCTCAACGGCGCCACGATCAATCGGTGGCTGTTCACGCTACCTGTTGTGACGGTGGCCGATCTGCTCGGCCTGCCCGTGCGTGCGGGCGCCGATGCCATGGCCGTCGCGACGCGCGTGAGTGCCTACGCAGCGGCGCAGTCGCCGCTGGCCACGGCAGATGATGTCGAGGCGGGCGCCGACGCGGCGCGGTGGCTGGGGCAGTGGCTGCAAATGCCCGCCGGGCGGCCATGTCCGGCGGAAGACCTCGGCCTCCTGTCAGCGCTGCGGCAAGCCGCGCATGCCGATGACATCGCACCCGCGGCCGTCGCGGCCAATATCATCGGCCTGATGGTGCAGGCATGCGAGGCCACCGCCGGGCTTGCCGGCAACATGCTGCTGCGGCTCGGCCGCAATGGCCCCGCGACGGGCGGGCTCGATGAACTGGCCGCACGCGTGGCGACCGACGATCCGCCGGTGCAAAATACACGCCGCTTCCTCGCGGCTGACGCGCGCCTGTGCGGCGTGCCGCTCAGGGCCGGCGATGCCGTGCTCGTACTGCTTGCCGCTGCGTCGTGCTCAGCGCCTGCCGAAGCAGGCGCAAGGCCCTGGACGTTCGGCGCGGGCCGCCATGCCTGCCCCGGTGACGCACTCGCGCATGCGCTTGCCGCGGCGACCGTCGACGCGCTGCTCGCCCGTGGCGCGCAGCCGGCTGCCCTGGCGCAGGCGTTCCGCTACCGGCCTTCGCACAACGCGCGCATCCCGCATTTCCTTTGAAGCGCTGGTTCGTCCCCTATTCCCTCACAGAGACCCACGACATGATCGCCGTCATCTTCGAAGTCGAGCCCGCACCGGGCCGCAAGGACACGTATCTCGACATTGCCGCGAAGCTGCGGCCCACGCTGGAGGCCATCGATGGCTTCATCTCGGTCGAGCGTTTCCAGAGCCTGACCAACCCCGGCAAGATCCTGTCGCTGTCGTTCTTCCGCGACGAGGCCGCGGTCATGGCATGGCGCAACACCGAGGAACACCGTCAGGCGCAGGCCGCCGGCCGCGGCGGCGTGTTCTCGGGCTACCGGTTGCGCGTGGCGCAGGTGCTGCGCGACTACGGCCTGAACGAGCGCGACGAGGCGCCCGCCGACAGCCGCGCGGTGCATGACCGTGCGGCGCGCTGAGCCGCCGTGGCGCATGCATACGCCTGACAAGAAAGCCTGACACAATCGACCCCGTCAACGGAATCCGGACGGGAGGCCAGTCACATGGGACGCCGCGGCGGCAGCACGGCACGGCTATGGACAGCGTTGGGTAAGACCGCCACGCGCCAGGCCAGGCGCATGGGGCGCGAGATGACCCGCGCGATCAACAAGACGGTGACCAAGCCGATGACCGAGGCCATCGTGCGCAACGCGGTGAAGCAGTCATCGGCCGTCACCAAGGCCACGCAACGCGCGCTGTCCGGCGTGGTCTCGCCCGTGCCGCCGCCACAAAGCCGCGGCAGCGGACGCTGGGAAGAGGGCGTCGCCGGACTGGGCCCGCTCGCCCAGCGCAACTACCGGATCTTCATACCGGCCGGCATAACCGCCCGGCGGCGCGCGCCGATGCTGGTGCTGTTGCATGGCTGCGGCCAGGACGCCGCGAGCTTCGCCGCGGTCACGCGCGCGGCAACGGCGGCGCGGGATGCAGGCTGCGTCGTGCTGCTGCCGGAGCAGTCGTCGCAGGCCAACGCACAACGGTGCTGGAACTGGTTCCGTCCCGCTACGCGCGGGAGCGCCGAGGCCGCGTTGCTGATGGCGATGATCGACCATGTCTGCGGACGCTATCCGGTGCGGGCGGACCGCGTCAGCGTGATGGGGCTATCGGCCGGCGGTGCGATGGCGATGATGCTGGGGTTGCGCTATCCGGATCGCTTTATCGGGGTTGGCTCGCATTCGGGGGCGGTGCCTTACAGCGCTGCCAACACGGCGCAGGCCGGGGCGGTCATGCGGGGCAGCCGGGTGCCGGATGCTGCCGCGCGGCAGGCGCTGCGGTTATGGCTGGCCGGGCGACGCCTGCCGCCGCTGTTGCTGCTGCATGGCGATGTGGATGCGGTGGTGTCGGTGGAGAACGCGATGACGGCTGCGCGGCTTTGGGTGGATCTGCTGCCGGATCCGTCCGTGCGGCTGGTCGTGCCGGGCGCGCGTCGCGTGCAGCGTGGGCAAAGGCTGCCGGCGGAAGTGTCTGACTGGGTTGTCGATGGGGAAATCTTCGTGCGGCTCGTCAGGATCGAGGGGCTCGGACATGCGTGGAGTGGGGGGCCTGCGGCGCAGGCGTTTTCCGATCCGCGGGGGCCGGATGGGGTGAGGATTGCAATGAGGTTTTTTTTGGGGTGAGAGGGGGTGTTCGCTGATGTGCAGGGGGGGCGTTCTTGGCTGGTGCCGCGGTTTCGCCGGCGTAGCCGGCGAGTCACTTTTTGTCCGAGCGACAAAAAGTGGTCCAAGCGGCTTTGGACGCCTGCCACGGTGGTCAGTGGTTCGAGCCTGCTAACGCTATGTGAGTCAGAACCTGTGCCTGGCGCGGCACGGCTTTTGGACGATCCCCAAGACGGACTCGGGTGCAGCGTTTCAATAAGGTCGTTGGTGGGACGCCTTCGGCTGCGCTGCGCGCGCGTCGTCTGGGTGCGAGTTCATCAGCGTTGCGGGCGCCCCTTCCGAGCCGAGGCGCTTATGACAGAGGCTACTCGAGCTTACCCAATTCAATTACCACGTCACTGACCGCGCATGCCACACACGGGAGGATCCACCCCTCATCCTTCTCGTCCAGACTAAGCCCCGGCCATTCAATCCGATACCGGATAGCCCCCGCGCGCAAGCGGCTCGCACACGCACGGCAGGTGCCATTGCGGCAGGAATTTGGCATCACTACGCCGTCAAGTAGCGCAGCTTCCAGCAAGCTCAGGCCAGGTGGGACGGAAAACGTGACATCAGCCGGCAACACGCGCGCGGTGAATTCAACCTGATCGTCCGTGAGGACGTCGCGGGTGTCAGGCTGCTGATCCATCATCCTCGACCTGTGGAAACAACGCCCGCCCGTGCGTAGCGTCGCGCAATGCCACCCGGGCAGCATCGCGCTGTGTGGCCGGCAGACGAATCACCAGCCGCGCCATGGCGCCGTAGGCCGTGTCAGCCAACGAACAACCGTCCTGTGCCGCCAACTCAAGCCAACGGCGCACGCGCGGCTCGTCGGCGTAGTCGACCTCTACCGCCAGCTCGGCATAGGCAATCCGCTCAATTCGCTCCGCGGATTTCAGCGCAGCGGCAATCGCATCGGTATAGGCGCGCACCAACCCACCGGCGCCGAGCTTGACGCCCCCGTAGTAGCGCACCACCGCAGCCAGCACCCCATCGAGATCGTGATGGCGCAGCACCTCCAGGATCGGCCGCCCGGCCGTGCCGGACGGTTCCCCGTCGTCCGACATCCCCGATTGCCCGCCCGCGAGCAGCGCCCAGCACACATGCGTGGCGGTGGGATGCTGCGCACGCAGTGACTGCAGGGTGGCCATGGCGGCTTCGCGGTCAGGAACGGGGATCGCCAGGGCCAGGAAGCGGCTCTTGCGGATCTCGAGTTCGGCGTCGACAGGGGCGGCGAGGGTATAGGTAGGCAAGCGGAATCCGCCAGGCAGGCACGTGGCCAACGACAAAAGAGGAAGTTTACCCCAGCCTCCGCGCCCGACCGTCCGTGTGACGATTTTGTGGTTCATCGTCAACTTCCTGTCACATACCCCCACTACGATGCGCAGCGACGAGGGCGCGGCTGTCGCGCCATGTCTGGTTTCTGTGACAAGCGGATGCGCTTCGAGCCATGCCGCCCACTTTCCCCGGAAAAGACCATGTTCGACAAACCTGATGCCTCGCGTCGCAAGGCGCTGAAAATCCTTGCCGGTGCGCCGATGCTGCCGCTAGGCCTGGCTTCCGCCGGCCTGCTCGTGGGCTGTGGCGGGAGCGACGACGCCATTGCTGCGCCAACCACCAACCCCAACGCCACCTTCACCACCGCCGAATTCACCGGCATGAGCGCCCCGACGCTGGCCAATCCGGCCGCCATGGCGACCACCACCGTGGGGTCGAGCATGAAGATCAACTTCAGCGACGGCAGCAGCCGCACGTTCAAGCTGGCCTACCAGCCGTTCTTCATCACCGGCGACATGGTGCCGGACGGCAAGGGCGGCACCATCCTGGCCGGCGGCTACTACGACATCAACAACCAGCCGATCCGCGACACCTCGGTGTCTGGCAAGGACCGCCAGTTCTTCTCCGATGCGCCCGACGGCACCTCGCTGCTCAAGATCGAAAACGCGCGCGTTGCCGGCGTGAAGGGCAACCCGGTGTTCGCCGTGGTGCAGTTCGAGTACAACACGCGCGACCAGTCCGGCGCCGATACCTACGGCCGCCTGCCGTCGCCGATCGCCGTACTGACGCTGGACCAGGACCCGGCCACCGGCAAGCTCACGCTGGTCAAGTACCACAACGTGGATACCTCGCCGGCGCACGGTCTGTGGATTACCTGCGGCGCCAGCCTGTCGCCGTGGAACACACACTTGTCGAGCGAGGAATACGAGCCCGACGCCTTTACCGCCGATCCGAAGCTGATCGCCCAGTACAAGGCCTTCAGCAAGAACCTGCTGGGCAGCGAGACGGCCTACAAGCCATACCACTATGGCCACCTGCCCGAAGTCCGCGTGAATCCGGACGGCACGGGCAGCATCACCAAGCACTATTGCGTGGGCCGCATTTCGCACGAACTGGTGCAGGTCATGCCTGACAACCGCACCGTGCTGATGGGCGACGACGCCACCAACAGCGGCCTGTTCATGTTCGTGGCCGACCGCGAAACGGACCTGTCGTCGGGCACGCTGTACGTGGCCAAGCTCGGGAACGGCTTCTCGATCGACCCGGCCGCCGCCGGCTGCGACATCAGCTGGATCAAGCTGGGGCACGCCACCAGCGCAGAAATCGAAAACCTGGCCGACACGCTTGCGCCGGCCGACGTCATCGATGTGAAGCTGGTCGATCCGACCATCGCCGACCCGACGGCCACCGGCTACACCAAGATCTTCTACAACGGCGCTGCCAACTGGGTGAAGGTCATGCCCGGCATGGAGAAGGCCGCCGCGTTCCTGGAAACGCACCGCTACGCCTACCTGAAGGGCGGCAGCATGGGCTTCACCAAGATGGAAGGCACCACGGTCAACATCAAGGACAAGATCGCCTACTCCGCGCTGCAGAACGTGGTCGATTCCATGGTGCTGAACAAGAAGGGCTGGAACGCGCAAAGCGGCATCTCGCTGGACGCGGCGCTGAACGCCGGCGCTGTCATGCAGCACAAGCTGGACGGCGGCCAGAAGGACCAGGACGGCAATGCCATCGACAGCGAATGGGTGCCGGTGCACACCAAGGGCCTGCTCAACGGCCGCGACATCGCCGCGGACGACCTGGGCAATACCGCCGACCCGAACTGGATCGGCAACCCGGACAACCTGAAGTTCTCGGAAAAACTGCGTACCCTGTTCATCGGCGAGGACAGCGGCCAGCACGTCAACAACTTCCTGTGGGCCTATAACGTCGACACGAAGCAGCTGTCGCGCCTGCTGTCGACGCCAGCCGGCGCCGAAGCCACTGGCCTGCACGCCGTGGACGAGATCAACGGCTGGACCTACATCATGAGCAACTTCCAGCATGCCGGCGATTGGGGTTCCACGTTGCACGCCAAGGTGCAGCCGACGCTGGATCCGCTGGTGCGCGCCAACTACAAGGACCGGGCCGGCGCGGCGGTCGGCTATCTGACGGCTGACCTGTCGAGCATCAAGCTGGCCAAGGCCTGACCGGTCAGGCACGGGGATCCGGTCAGCAGGCGGGCTTCGGCCCGCCTTTTTTGTTTCGGCAAGCGGCTCGCCTGCCGATGACAGGGCCGCGGCCGGGCCAAGTTGTCTTGTCAACTAAATTGGCCATTCTCCCTAAATTTCCGCACGGCTGTGCCGATACCCCAACGGCAGACCATCGAAAACAGACATCGGACAAAAGGGGGAGAGCAACAATGTCGCAGGCAAATTTGAGCATCCGTGCGCGTCTGGGCGCCAGCTTCGGACTGGTCGTGCTGTTGTCGGGCGCGGCCATCGGCACGGGCCTGGCGCAGCTTGAGGGCAGTGACGCGGCGCGCTACACCGTGCTCGGCCTTGGCCTGGCAGCACTGGTGGCGGCCGTGGCCGGCGCCTTGTGGCTGGCCGCCGGCATCGAGCGGCCGCTCGCGGATGCCGTCTACATCGCCGAGACCGTGGCCGCCGGCGACCTGAGCCAGGACTTCGACACCGACCAGGGCGGTGCCTTCGGCCGGCTGCTCGGCGGCATGGGCAAGATGGAGGACATCCTGACCGACCTGGTGAGCCGGATCAAGAGTTCGACCGACTCGATCGCCGACTCGTCGCGGCAGATCGCGGACGGCAATACCGACCTTTCCCAGCGGACTGAGGAACAGGCGGCCACGCTGCAGGAAACGGCGTCCAGCATGGGCAGCCTGACCGACATGGTGCGGCGCAACGCCGAGCGTGCGCACGCCGCCAACGACATCGCGGCCAACGCCTCGGAGATCGCCGAGCGCGGCGGCGTGGTCGTCAGCGACGTGGTGCAGACCATGCAGGCGATCAGCGCCAGCTCGAACAAAGTGGTCGAGATCATCCAGGTCATCGAAGGCATCGCGTTCCAGACCAATATCCTGGCGCTCAATGCTGCAGTGGAAGCGGCGCGTGCTGGCGAGCAGGGTCGTGGCTTTGCCGTGGTTGCCGGTGAAGTGCGCACACTGGCACAGCGCAGCGCCACCGCCGCGAAGGAAATTCGCGTGCTGATCGGCGATTCCGCCCGCCAGGTCGAAGGCGGCGCCGTGCTGGTCGACAAGGCCGGGCAGACCATGGAAGAGCTCCAGCAGGCCGTTCGCAGTGTCACGGGCATTCTTGGCGAGATCTCGGTGGCGTCGCGCGACCAGAGCAGCAGCATCGAGCAGGTCAACCAGGCCGTGGCGCAGATGGATGCCGTCACGCAGCAGAACGCGGCACTGGTGGAACAGGCGGCCGCGGCATCGGCATCGCTCGCGGACCAGGCTCATCAGCTCCAGGGCGTGGTGGGCGAGTTCAAGCTGTAAGCAGAGCGCCTTTAGGGGCCGGGCATTGCACCGGCCTCCTAATCCGCAGTAACCTCTGCGCGAGGCGGCAGGCACATGTCGCCACATGCCCCACCTCAGAGGAGACTGCCATGCCGTGCAGACGCCAGTTTCTGGGATACCTGCCGCTCGCCCTGTCGGGCGGCGTGGCCGTCACCGGGTTGCTCGGCAGCCCTTCCGCCAGCGCCGCCATGCTCGGCGAGCAGGACCCGCAGGCCCAGAAAGTCGGCTACAAGGCCGACACCACCAAGGTGGATCCGAAGAAATACCCAAGCCACAAGACCAGCCAGACCTGCGCCAACTGCCAGCTTTACCAGGGCGACACGGGTAGCGCCGCGGGCGGCTGCGCGCTGTTCGGCGACAAGGAGGTCGCGGCAGCCGGCTGGTGCAACGCCTGGGAGCAGGGTTGAAATCCATGACGAGCCACACCCCTGACCCTGATGCCCGCCGCCTTGCGCCCGCCACGGACCGCAATCGCGAGCCGATCCTCGCCGTGCTTCGCAACGTGCTCCCGGCGACTGGAACGGTGCTGGAGATCGCGAGCGGCACCGGCCAGCACGCGGTGCACTTTGCCGCGGCACTGCCCGGCCTGACCTGGCAGCCGAGCGATCCCGATGCGGCAGCGCGCGCGTCGATCGCTGCCTGGACCCATCACACAGGCCTGAGCAACGTGCGCGCCCCGCTGGCGCTCGATGTGTGCGGGCAGCCGTGGGGCATCGATGCCGCGGATGCCGTGGTCTGCATCAACATGATCCATATCTCGCCGTGGGCGGCCACGCAAGCGCTCTTTGCCGGCGCGGGCCGGCTGCTTGGCGCTGGCGGCGTGTTGTTCCTGTACGGACCTTACCGGCGTGGCGGCACCCACACCGCGCCGAGCAATGCCGCGTTCGATGCGCAGCTCCGTGCGACCGATCCGGAATGGGGCGTGCGCGACATGGAAGACGTGATCGCGCTGGGCGAGGCGCAGGGCATGCGCTGCGATGCGCCGGTGGCAATGCCGGCCAATAATTTCAGCCTCGTGTTCCGGAAATAGACGGTGATGGCTTGCGCAGGGCGCAAGCCGGGCCCCCTAACCCCGTCAGCCGCGCACCAGCATCACCGCCGCCGTCGCGATCAGGCATAGCGCGAACAGCGCACGCAGGCGGCGTTCGGGCATCCGGTGCGCCAGTGCCACGCCCCACGAAATCGTCAGCATGCCGCCCAGCGAAAGCGGGATGCCGCTCACCCAATCGACATGCCCGGCATGCGCATACGTGGCAAGTGCCACCACCGCGCCGGGCGTCACGAGGGCCAGCGCCAGCCCCTGTGCCGCTGCCTGTCGCATGCCGAACAGGCCAACCAGCGCCGGTGCCGCCACCACGCCGCCGCCCACGCTGAAGAAGCCCGAGAACGCGCCGCCGACGACGCCGACCAGCGGAATCCAGCGTGGCGAGACGCGCGCCTGCGGGGCAGTGACAGCGCGCCCGGGCAGCAGCCGCCAGAGGAAATACAGCGCCATGCCGATCATGAAACCGGCGAAGATGCGGCGCAGCAACTGCGCATCCATCGAAGTGGCCAGCCGCGCCGACAGGTAGGTCGCGAGTACCGCGCTGAGCCCGAGTACGAGCGCCGTGCGCAGCGCGATATCGGCACGCTTGCGGTATTGCCAGAAGCCGATCAGCACATTGGGCGCGATCATGACCAGCGCGGTGCCTTGCGCAAGCTGCTGGTCCATGCCGAATAGCAGCCCGAGTGCGGGGATGGCAATCAGGCCGCCGCCGATGCCGAACAGGCCGCCTACCGCCCCAAGCAAACCACCCAACCCGAAAATCAAGAGTGAAGACAGCAGGAAATGTTCGGGCATTGCGGGCACGGCGAGAGAACGGATGGAGGCGGGACGGAGGTGGGGCGGATGCGGGAGACATCATACGCGACCGTCCCGGCACCCGAAGCCGGCCCTCCTCGACGATCACCCCTTCAGCAGGCCATGCCGGCGATGCCATTCCTGCAGCGACTCCTCCGGCCAGGTGCCGCAACGCACGTGGCCCTTGCCACGCGGTACATCCACCCACTCGGGGGCGAAATCGACCCCGGCCTCGACCACATCGGGCGGTTTGGGCAGCGGGGTATCGATTGCCGATGCGTGCGGATGGACCAGGTGCGGCCAGCGCGGATCGAACAGCCACAGCGCGCTGCCGCACTTGAGGCAGAAATGCCGTTGCGCCGGGGAACGCGTGGCGCGCTTGCCGGGCTCGCGCATGACGGCGTGGTAGATGCCCAGGTGCTTCTTGCCGCGTACGCGCAGCGTCGAGGCATCGCCGCCCAGATTGATGGCGTAGCCGCCGCTGCCGGCGGTCTTGCGGCAGATCGAGCAGTGGCAATGCATGAACGGATACGGCGAGTCCGACTCCAGCGAGAACTGCACGGCGCCGCAATGGCACGAACCTTCGAGATGCATGGTGTGGCCTCCTGTTCCCAGATGTTTCCCTGTTTGATGTTCATTGACTGTAGAAGACGCGCCGGCATGCGCCAATGGACGATGTGCGGCCTGCGTGGCTGCGGTGCCGGGGCTGCGCCAACGACGCTGCACTCCTTCGACGCCATCCGCGGAATTCGGCTGCAGCGCGGGCGCTGTTCGCCGGACTGACCGAACAGGGCCGTCGCTACCATGGGCGCTCCATATCCGCAGCTCCTCATACCGAATGATCAGGAAACGCCTTTTCGCGGCACTGCTGCCCGTCGCGCTGACCGCCTGCGGCGGCGGTGGCGGCAGCGGAGACAGCCCGTCCAGGACCCAGTCGACGCCCCAGGGCACCGACTGCACGTGCGCTCCAAACCAGCGTGCCCGCACCGACCTATGACGCCGGCTCGGGCCGGCTCGCCATGTTCCAGGCGCTCAACGACCTGCGCGGCGCGCTCGGCGTTGGCCTGCTCGCGCAGAACGCAGCGCTTGACGCGGCCGCGCAGGCGCACGCGGAATACCTGCAGTCCAACCGCGTCGTCAGCCATGACGAGGACCCGGCCAATGCGGGCTACTACGCCGACACGCCGCTGGCGCGCGCGCGCAAGGCCGGTGCTCCCGATATCGAATGGATCGGCGAGGTGGCGGCCGCACAGGGCGCGGGCGTCGACGTCGCCGCCGACGCCCGCGGCTGTTTCGACCAGTGGTACACCACGGTCTATCACCTGCAGGGTGTGATCGACAATGCCGAGTCCGTGGGCGTGGGCTTTGTGCCTGCGCGTAACGGCTGGTTCAGCACGTGCGTGTTGATGTTCGGCACGAGTACGGCGGTGCCGCCCGGGCCGCAGGCCAACAGCCCCCCTTATGCCGGCGGCCAGCAGATCGCTACGAATACAATCGTGACGGTACCGCGCGCGGGCGAGGTGGCTGTGCAGCCCGGGTTCAACGCCAGTGGAGAACTGCCGAACCCGGCGCCGGACCTTTCCGCGCCGGGCCGCCCCCTGATGGTGTACGTGAATGGTGCCAACGGCGAAGTGCTGACCGTGTCGAGCTTCCGTCTGTTCGACGGCACCGGCGCCGAAGTGCCCACGCGCGCGTTGGTGTCGGAGGCCGCGAAACCAGGCTCGATGGCGTCGGCCGTGGCCGATCCGAACGGCCAGTACCTGCGGCGCAACGCGGTATTCCTGCTGCCGCTCGCGCCGCTGAAGTCTGGCGCCACCTATACGGTAAGCTTCGCCGGCGCGCGTGCCGGCACGCCGCTGAGCACAAGCTGGTCGTTCACTACGGTGGCTGCCTCGGTACCCTGACCGGACGCTTTGCCGCAGCGGCTACCGCGCCCTGCGGAAGGTCAGGTTGATCCGTTTCTGTCCGAGCAGCGGGTGGTCGCCATCGGCCAGCGGCGCCACGCCATGGAAGGCCAGGCGCGAGGGGCCGCCCCATACCACCACGTCGCCATGGGCGAGCCGTATGCGCGCCGGCCGGTCGGCGCGCCGCAAGCCGCCGAACAGGAACACAGCCGGCAGGCCTAGCGATACCGATACGATCGGGGCGCGAAGATCGCGCTCGTCGCGGTCCTGGTGCAAGGAAAGCCGGGTGCCCGGCTCATACCGGTTGATCAGGCAGGCATCCGGCGCAAAGCCGGCAAAGCCCGCCTCGTCCGCGGCACGCGTGGCCAGGTCGAGGAATGCCGCGGGCATGGCCGGCCATGGCTCGCCGTCGAGCGGATCGCATGGGTCATAGCGGTAGCCCGTCCTGTCGGAGACCCAGCCGGCCTGGCCGCAGTTGGTCATGGCCACGGACATGCGCAAGCCGCCCGGTGTGATCATGTGGCGCCAGGGCGCGTGCGCGGCGATGCCTTCGATCTCGTCTAGCAATAGCGACGCCTGCGTGCGCGCAAAGCCACGCAGCACGACAGCACCGTCCGCGAGCGGCTCGGGCGCACTGCCAGCGGCGTACCCGTCATCCTGCGTGTCGAGATTGTCAAAGAGGTCGAACGTCATGGCACAGGGGCGCAGAGCGGAGGGCAAGGCATCATGCGCGCATTATCGCTCCGGCCGACGGGCCGCGCCGGCAGCAGTGTGGCGCCGTATTCCGCACATTGGGATGGGCTGCATCCGTAGGTCATCGATCGGGTGAATCAGGGTTTATACTCACCTTCCACCTTCCCGAATTCCCGCTTGCATGGCATGGCGCCGGCTCGATCGGGCCAGTTCTACCCGCTGCATCATGAAACGCTTTCTCGCCTTCAGTCTTGTCGCCTGGCTTGCCGCCGCCGTGTTGATCTTCGGCCGGGATTCGCCGGCGATGATCGCGCTGAGCGGAGTAGTGGCGCTGGCGGGCCTGGACATCTTCCAGCCCTGAGCCGGCAGCGACCCGCAAACGACAAAGGCCGCCCGTGAGGCGGCCTTTGTCATGTTGGAAGCGCTTGCGGCGCTTCCCGGTCAGGCAAAGGTATCGACCTCTCCCTGCGCCAGTACACGTGCCGGACGGGCCGCCGCAGCGGCGGGGGCGGACGCGGACTCGGCGGTGGCCAGGTTCGTGCCGAAGCCCGAATGGCCACGGCTGTTGCCGGCCTGCTGCTGTTGCTGCTGCTGGCCGTTGCCAGTCTGGCCCGCAAAGCTGTCTGCGCCGACCGATGTCTGGCCGAGCTGGATGCCGTTTTCCGACAGCGCGGTGCGCAGGTGGGGAATTGCGGCTTCCACCGCGGCGCGCACGGCCTGGTGCGGCGAAACGAATTGCGCCTGGGCCTGGTCGTTGACGATGTTGAGCACCACCTTCAGCGGACCCAGGTTGGGCGGGTTCAGCTGCAGTTCGGCGCTCTGGCTGCCTTGCCCCGTGAGGCGGATCATCTGCTGGCCCAGCGCCTGCGGCCACTGCGTGTCGTTCAGCGGCGGCGCCACCACGGGGCGCGCAGCCGCGGCAACGGCGGCCGGCGCGGCGGACGGCGACTGGTTGGCCAGCGCCGCGGCAATCGCCGGTGCGGCGCTATCGTTCTGCGTGGCCACTGAGGCATCGGCCGTCCGGGTGGCAGCCTGGGCTTGTTGCGCGAACGGGGCTGCGACGGGCTTGCTGTCCTGGGCGGTGCTGTCGGCGCGCTGCAGTGCCATGTGCTGTGGTTGACCGGCGCCCGGCTGGCCCTGGCCGTCGGCGAACTGGCCGGCGTGGCCCTGCCGCGTATCAGCCGCCGCGTTCAGCGGAGCATTCGGCGCGGCGGCCGTCTGGACGGCGTCGGTCGTGGCAGGCTTTGCCGAAGCGTCTGCCAGCACCGCGCGTTGCGACAGGATGTTGGCAAGGGTGTCAGCGGCAGTTGGCGCGGGTTTGGCCGCAGTGGCCACCTGCACCTGTGCCTGGGCGGCCTGTGTGTCGACCGCGTCGATATTCAGGTCAGCGAGCGTGGTAGTGGCGGCACCTGCGGTATCGGCCGGTGCGACAGCAGGCGTCTGCAGTGCCGCGAGTCCCGACGCCGCCGTGGTACTGGCGGCCGCAACCGAAGCATTGCCTGCGGCAGTGGCCGGTGCGCTGTCGGTCGCGACAGGGGCGGGCGTGGTCGGCAGCAGCGCGGCCAGTGCAGCGGCAGCGGCGCCGGCATCGGCCGTCTGCGCGCTGGCATCCTCTTCGTCGTCGCGGTCCTTGCGGCGGCCCGGCTGCGCGCCGGTCTTGCCTGCGGCCGCGCGCGGCGTGTCCTTGGCGTCTGGCGCCTTCGCGGTGTTGTTGTCGCGAGTGGTCTTCGCAGGCGCATCCTTTGCAGGCTGGGTGCTGGTACGGGAATCCTGGCTCGGCGCGGGCTGGCTGTTGTCCTTCGCGCGCGATAGCGCACCGCTAAAGGCGTTGTTGCCGGCGTCTGCCGCCGCGCGGCTGGCCGGGTCTGCCTTGGGGGTGGCGTTGCTGACGATCTGGCTGATATCGATCATGGGTGGCTGCTTGTCCCTTGGGCTCAGTTGAGTCGGCTGGCGTTGTCACGGGCCAGTCGTGCGGCGTATTCGTCGTTGGTGCGCTGCTCGCGGCGCGCGGCGACTTTTTCCTCGCGGGCGTCGGCGCGTGCGATCAGCGTGTCGAACGAGTTCACGCGGCGCTTGTTGTTCTGCCAGCGGCTGCGCCCGGCCAGCAGGTCGGCTTCGGCCTTTTCCAGCGCGGTGGTCTGCTGGCGGATGGCGTGGTCAAGCGAATCGAGGAAGCGCGAGAAGTCGTGCCAGCGCCCCGACGTCATGCCTTCCGCGGCCACTGCCTGCATGCGCTCGCGGTATTCGTGGCGATATTGCGTGAGCTGGTTGAGCTGGTTCTCGGCTTGCGTGCGCAGCCCCTGCAGCCGGCCCAGTTCGCGCGCAGCGGCCTCGGTGTCGTTCTGGGCCAGTTCGGCCAGGGTATGCAGTGCATTCGGTTTAGCCATATTCGCTCCTGTCGAAGAGGCTATGCAGCTGCCCGACCGCGTCGTGGTATCCGGCGCGTTCGTGGATGTCCTGCTGCAGGAAGGCTTCCATCCGGGGATGGAGCCGGATCGCCAGATCCAGCTCCGGATCGTTGCCGGGCACATAGGCGCCCACGCTGATCAGGTCGCGATTACGCTGGTAGCGCGACATCAGCTGCTTGAAGCGGCGCACCGAGCCGAACTGCTCGGGCGAGATCAGCGCGGTCATCGCGCGGCTGATCGACGCTTCCACGTCGATGGCCGGATAGTGGCCGGCCTCGGCCAGGCTGCGCGAAAGCACCACGTGGCCGTCCAGGATCGCGCGCGCCGAGTCGGCGATCGGGTCCTGCTGGTCATCGCCCTCGGTCAGCACGGTGTAGAAGGCCGTGATGGAGCCGCCGCCTTCCGGACCGTTGCCGGTGCGCTCGACCAGCGTCGGCAGCTTGGCAAACACCGAAGGCGGATAGCCCTTGGTGGCTGGCGGCTCGCCGATCGCCAGCGCGATCTCGCGCTGGGCCATGGCGTAACGCGTCAGCGAATCCATGATCAGCAGCACATGCTTGCCCTGGTCACGGAAGTACTCGGCCAAACGCGTCGAGTACGCGGCGCCCTGCATGCGCAGCAGCGGCGAGCAGTCGGCCGGGGCCGCCACCACGACGGAGCGTGCGCGGCCTTCCGGGCCGAGGATGTGTTCGATGAATTCCTTCACCTCGCGGCCGCGTTCGCCGATCAGGCCGACCACGATCACGTCCGCGCTGGTGTAGCGCGCCATCATGCCGAGCAGCACGCTCTTGCCTACGCCGGAGCCCGCGAACAGGCCCATGCGCTGGCCGCGTCCCACGGTCAGCATGCCGTTGATCGCGCGCACGCCGGTGTCGAGCACCGTCTGGATCGGCGCGCGCATCAGCGGGTTGATCTGTTCGGCGGACAGCGGGACTTCCTGCGCGGCGCGGATCGGTCCGAGGCCGTCGAGCGGACGGCCGGCGGCATCGACCACGCGGCCGAGCATGCCTTCACCGACGGGCAGGCGCTTGGAGCCGGGCTCGCGCGGCGAGCTGGCGCCTTCCGGCTGCGGCGACGGCTCGAGCGGATAGACGCGCGCGCCGGGCAGCAGGCCGACCACGTCGGACTGCGGCATCAGGTACAGGCGGTCGGCACCGAAGCCGACGACTTCAGCTTCGGCAGTGCGCGGGCCGCCGGGATTCGAGCTGAACTGACCTGCGGGCAGTTCGATCAGGCAGTCGCTGCCCACGGGCAGTCGCAGGCCAACGGCTTCCAGCACCAGGCCAGCCGCGCGCGTGAGACGCCCGCAGCTGCGCTTGCTGTCGAGGCCGGAGATGCCGGCCGAGGCCTTGTTCAGGGCATGGCGCCAGTGCTCCGCGTGGGGCACAGGCGGCAGTTGGGGCACCTCGGTCCGGGCTTCCGTCGTAGCGTCAGTCATGCTGCGGCTCCCACGGATCATCGCGGCCCAGGGCCTTCGCCACGCGTGCCCAGCGGGTTTCCAGCCGGGCGTCGCGTTCGCCGCTGGTTGCGCTGGCGATGCAGCCGCCGCGCGTGACGGCCGGGTCGGCGCGCAGGGTCCAGCCAGCGGCTTCGAGCTCACCCTGCATGTGCGCTTCGACCAGCCCGACGTCTTCGGGATGGAGCAACAGGCACGGCGAGCCGGACAACGCCGGTTCGCTGGTCAGCAGTTCACGTACGGCGGGAAGCAGGACTTCGGGGTCTTCTTCCACTTTCGTGCGCACGAGCTGGCGCGCGACATCGAGCGCGAGCGAAACCAGCGCCTCGGACACTTCCTGATCGACACCTTCCAATGCCTTGCGGAAGTTCGCGGCCAGGCCCTGCAGGCGCGTGGCTTCGCTGCGCGCGGCTTCGAGCCCGCGCGCATAGCCTTCGCGGTGGCCGTCGCCGTAGCCCTGGGTCTGGCCCTGGGTATAGCCTTGGGCGTAGCCTTCCTTGCGCGCGCCTTCGCGCATAGCGTCGAGCGCCGCGAAGTCGATTGGGGGCGGCGCCGGTTCGGACGGAGCCTCCTGCACGATCTCTTGCAGCGCGGCGCGCGGGTCCAGCGAACCCATCTGCCAGCGCTGCCAGCCGGCGCCGCGCGTGCGGCGCGGCGGCTCGAACGGGGCAAAGCCGCCGGCATCGCCGCCGGCCGGGTTCTCGCCCAGGGCGAGACGTGCGGCAAAGCCGCGCTCAGACATAGGCATCGTCTCCTCCGCCAATCTGGACTTCGCCGGCATCGGCCAGGCGTCTTACCACCTGCAGGATGGCCTTCTGCTCGGCCTCGACCTGCGACACGCGCACCGGGCCCAGCGCTTCCAGGTCCTCGCGCAGCATTTCGCCGGCGCGCGTGGACATGTTGCGGATGAACTTGTCGCGCAGTTCCGCTGGCGCGCCCTTGAGCGCGACGATGAGCGATTCGGTGGCGATTTCCTTGAGCACGCGCTGGATGCCGCGATCGTCGACTTCCATGAGGTTCTCGAACAGGAACATCTCGTCGATGATCTTCTGCGCGAGGTCGCCGTCGTGCAGGCGCACGCCGTCGATGACGGCTTCTTCGTGCGCGGTGCTCATCAGGTTGATGATCTCGGCCGCCGTGCGTACGCCGCCCATGCGGCTGCGCTTCAGGCTCTGGCCCGACAGCAGCTTCGTCAGCACATCGGTCAGCTCCTGCAGCGCGCCCGGCTGCACGCCGCCGAACGTGGCGATACGCAGGATCACGTCGTTGCGCAGGCGGTCCGTGAACAGCGCCAGCACCTCGGACGACTTCTGGCGGTCCAGGTGGATCAGGATCGTGGCGATGATCTGCGGGTGTTCGTCGCGGATCAGTTCGGCAATGGAGGTCGCGTCCATCCAGTTCAGCGAATCGATGCCGCTGCCCGGATCGCGCGATTCCAGGATGTCCTCGATCACCGACTGGGCGCGCTCTTCGCCGAGCGCCTTGTTCAGCACGCTACGGATGAACGAGCTCGAATCGACGTTCAGTGCCAGGTATTGCTCGGTCTCGCCGCGGAATTCGCCCAGCACGTCGGCCATTTCCTCGCGCGTCACGGAGCGAAGCTCGGCCATCGCCGAACCCAGCTCCTGCACTTCGCGCTGGGACAGGTGCTTGAACACTTCGGCGGCGGCATCCTCGCCGATCGCCATCATCAGGATGGCGCTCTTCTGCAGGCCGGTAGTGGTAGAGGCGGCTTTAGCGGAGGTCATTGCCAATCCAGTTCTTGATTACGCTGGCAACCAGGCGGGGGTCGCGTTGCGCGGCGTCGCGCACCAGCGCGAGATCGCTTTCATACTTCGCGGCCAGCCGCAGGACTTCCGGATTGGCCGGCTCCTCGGGCGGCAGCAGTTCGGCCGTGGCCTCGTCGGCGGGCGCGGGCGCCGGCAGCGGCGGGGTCGTGTAGCGGCGCAGGATCGGGCGCGCAATCTTGAACCACGCGAACAGGGCCAGCAGCGCCAGCAGCAGATAGCCCGCGGCGGTCTTGGCCAGGTCGATCATTTCAGGTTGTTTCCACAACGGCAGTTCAGGCGTGACTTCGCGATCGACCGTGAACGGGCTGTTCACGACATTGATCGAGTCGCCGCGGTCGGCCGAGAAGCCCATGGTTTCCTTGGTCAGGTTCTCGATCTGGGCCAGCAGTGCTGCCGGCAGAGGCTGGGCCACCATCTTGCCCTTGGCGTCCGCCTGCTGCCGGTAATTGACCACCACCGCGACGGACAGGCGGCGCACGCCACCTGGCGCCTGCTGCACGTGGCGCACGGTGCGGTCGAGTTCGTAGTTGACGGTGGAGTCGCGGCGGTTGCTGCTCGGGCCGGTCGATGCGTTGCTCGTGGCGGCCTGCGCCTGGCCCGCCTGCGCGCCTTGGGGCTGCGCGGGTGCGCCGGCCTGGCCCGGTGCCTGGCCGGCACGCGGCGTCTGGGCCGTGGTGATCGGTGCCGCGGCAGCTGCCGGCGGCTGGTTGGACAGCGCGCCGGGCACGCCGCCCGGCGGCGTCGCGCCCTGCTGGTTCGATTCGCTGGTCTGCTGGCTGCGGATGGCCGCGTGGGTCGGGTCCTGGTTCGGCTTGTAGCTTTCGTCGGTGTGCTCGATGATCGAGAAATCGACGTCGGCCGTCACCTGCGCGCGCACATTGTCCTTGCCGACGATCGGCGTCAGGATCGATTCGATGCGCTTCAGGTAGTTCTGCTCCAGCGCCTGCACATACTTGAGCTGGGTCGCGTCGAGCATGCGCTCGTTGCCGCTGTTCGACAGCAGGTTGCCGTGCTGGTCGACGATGGAGATCGCCTTCGGCGTCAGTTCCGGCACGCTCGACGACACCAGGTGGCTGATCGCCGCGACCTGGCCTTCATCGATGGCGCGGCCAGGGTAAAGCTGCAACACGATCGATGCTGTGGGCTTCTGGCGCTCGCGTACGAACAGCGTCGGCTTGGGGATGGCCAGATGGACGCGCGCCGACTGCACGGCGGCGATCGATTCGATCGAGCGTGCGAGCTCGCCTTCGAGCCCGCGCTGGTAATTGACCTGTTCGGCGAACTGGCTGATGCCGAACTTCTGGTTGTCCATCAGCTCCAGGCCCGTGGTCCCGCTCTTGGGCAGGCCTTGCGAAGCCAGGCGCAGGCGCGTCTCATGGACCTTTTCAGCCGGCACCATCACGGCGCCGCCGCCTTCGGCGAACTTGTACGGCACGTTCATCTGCTGCAGCGACTGCAGCACCGCGCCGCCGTCGCGCTCGGACAGATTGCTGTACAGCACCTTGTAGTCCGGCGCACGCGACCACAGCACGCCGACGGCGATGGCCGCCGCCAGCGCAGCGCCACCGAGCATCAGCGGCAGCTTGGGATTGGCCTTGAGGCGGTCGAGCATTTCACCCGAGCGGCCGGGCAAGGACATCGCCGCGGTCATGCGCGCGCTCCGGCCACGGCCGGGCCGTTGCCCCGATCGCTCTGGCGATGGTGGCCGCCATGGACGTCGGCACGCCTCACATCGGCACGGCTCACGGCACGGCTCACTTCAGGCTGCTGAAAAAACACGCGTACTCCCGGGATGGTTGTTCTGGAACACCGCGCCGGACGGGAAGCGCAAGGCAAAGCCCACACCTTTCCGGCACGGTAGCGATGATCGGTCAACGCGCTTGCCCACAATCTGGTGAATAGGCCGGGTTTTCCTCCCGATTTCGGCTGATGGCGCGCGGCGGGCGGCAGGTACGCTTGGCCCGCTGAAATTGGGCGGCAAGCGCGCGCGATCCGACTGCAATGTGAATCTTGCAGCACGTTTCGACGTTTGGTGCAGCTGCCTAGTGTCTAACCAAGAGATGTCTAACCACGAAATCCGGCACCAGGGCATTGAACCGGGGCCGGCAGGGAATCCCGCTTCATGACCACGCTCTCTCCTATCGAAGGCATGCTGCAGCAACTGCGCGGCCTGGCCCAGACCGCGGCCGGCACCAGTTCGCAGGCTGCCGCACCGGCTGCCTCCGGCGGCTTCGCCGGCGAACTGCAGCGCAGCCTGAGCCGCATCAATGCCACGCAGGAACGCGCCTACGGACTGTCCGAAGCCTTCGAACTCGGCAAGCCGGGCGTGGCGCTCAATGACGTGATGATCGAACTGCAGAAGGCCAATGTGTCGTTCCAGACGGGCGTGCAGGTGCGCAACCGGCTGGTGCAGGCGTATCAGGAAATGATGAATATGCCGGTGTAAGGCCATGCCGGCATGGCGCCGGCAAACCGGATGTCAGGCAGCCCCTGTCCCGCGAAAGCGGACAGGGGCTGTTTCCATTCAGGGAACAACGGGATCAGACCGGAGCTTCGGGGCCGGATTCCAGTTGGTAGAGCCACGCAAGCAGCTCCGCAATGGCAACGTACAGTTGCGGCGGAATATGGCTATCGAGGTCCACCTGCATCAGCAGGTTCACGAGAGTGGGAGAGCCGTGCACATAGACGCCGGCTTCTCGCGCACGGGCGATGATGGCTTCGGCGACCACGCCATAGCCCTTGGCCACCACGCGTGGCGCCTTGTCGTCCGTCTGGTACGACAGCGCGATGGCTGCGCCGCGGTTCGGATCGGCTTCGCTCATGCTGCGCTTCCTTCATCCATGCTGTCGCGCGTTTCCACGTTGAGCCGTTGCAGCACGATGCCCTTCGCTTCGAGCTGGCTGCGCAGTTGCGGACGCGCCGCGATGAAGCGCGCGGCGATGTCGGTTTCGGCGGTTGCCAGGCGGGCTTCGAGCCCATTCGGGCCCAGGGTCAGCACGGCCTCGACCAGGCCGAGCTTCGGCAACTGCAGCTTCAGGCGGCTGGACCACTGATGCGCCGATGCGTCTTGTCCGCCGGCATCGTCTTCGTGTCGCGTGACGTCCCATTCCATCGGCGTGCCGGGCCAGGCTTCGCCGGCGAAGCGGAATTGCTGCGTTGCCAGCAGTTCCAGCTGCTGGCGCACCACGCCTTCGGTAGACGGGTGAATGGCCGGTCCTTGCGCTGCTTGTTGCTGGGCTGGTTCGGGGCTGGGACTCAGGTCCATCAATACGCTGTGCCGTGCCGCGGCGGCTTGTTCTGGAGCGCGCCCCGCGTCGGCGGTGGCCTGGTAAGCCTGCGTGGCAACGGACGCTGCGGAAGGTCGGGGCGGCATGGTGTCCGCCGGCGATGCCTCTCTGCTGTAAGACGCATGCGAGCCCATGCCCTGGCGCACGCCTTGTTCGAATGGCGCGTGGTTGTGGGCGACACGCGGGTTGCCTGGCGCTGCCAGCGCTTCGGCCAGCAACTGCGAGGCAGGGATGGGGACCGGGCCGGCGGCGCGCGGCAAATCGGCGGCCGTGGAGCTGTTGGAAGCTGACGGGCCGCTGTACGTCAGCATCGGTGCCTCGGGACCGGCTTTGGCGCCCGGCGGCGCGAAGGGCGTATTGGGCAGCAGCGGCTGGCCGAGCGGGGCTTGCGGCTGTTGCAGGATGCTGGCCAGTGGCCGCGCACCCGCGACCCATTGCGACAGGTGCGATTCGTAGAACAATCCGCTCTCGTCCACCATATTGGCCAGCGCTGTCGCCACGGTGGCCGTGTTGCCAGTCGTCGGCGGAGCGGGAAGCAAGGGGCCGGCCGAGCGCAGTGGCTGCGCAGGCGTGCCGTCCATCAGCGTCAGGATGGCGCGCGCGGCAAAGCTCAGCGACTCGCGCGTGGAAGCGCCGGGCAGCAGCGTGGCCTGGCCCGGCTGGCCATTGGCAGCCCTGGTAGCCTGGCTGTTGCGGATGGCCTGGTCGGTCGAGTTCTGCACGCCCGACTCGGACGCATCCAGCACGGGCTGGAGCAGCGCAACCTTGTCGAGCGTGGACAGGCCCGTGCGCAGTTGCTGCGGATCGAGCGTCTGGACGGAACTCAGTCCGGGAGGAAGATGGATGCCGGTCATTTCGCCGGGACGGACATGCGGGAGGCCCTGAAGGACCCGCCACGCAATGCGTTACGCCGCCGCGCCGTAGGCGGCTGACAAATCGAACTGGCGGCGCGAGCTGGTCAGCAGGCTGCCGAGGCGCCGAAGCTCCGGCATGGCCAGGTCGCGGATGCGTGCATCGTAAGTCAGGATGCGGTCCAGCAACTGGTAGCGGCGCATGCGTTCGGCGTCCGAGAGCGACGCTTCGTGGTCGAACTGGCGCAGCCGGTCGACCAGCGCCAGGTAACCGCGCTGCAGTTCGGCGACGGTATCCCAGTCCGCGGCCTGTGCGGCTTCGAACATGCGGCCTGACAGCACGAGGATTTCCTCGTAGCAGGTGACGATGGGGGAATAGGCTGGCATTTCAGCTTTCCTGCAGCACAGGTTGTGGTTCCGAGGCCTGGGCGGGCGCATCGAGCTGGGCCCAGGCGGAGGCAAGGCTCTCCAGCAGCGTGTCGACTTCCGTGAGGAGACCGGCGTCCCTCTGCAAGTTTGCCTGCAGCAGGCGGCGCACCATGTACTCGTACAGCGATTCCAGGTTGGAAGCGATTTCACCGCCGGCCTCGTGGTCCAGTACCGCGCGCAGCCCGTTCTCGATGATGTCGATCGCCTTCGAGATGGCATTGCCGCGCGCCGGCACGTCCCCGCTGTCCAGGTGGAACTTCGCCCGGGCGATGGCCGTGCGAGCGCCGTCATACAGCATGGCGATCAGCTGCGTGGGGCTCGCGCTCATGGCCTTGGTCTGGACGCCGATGGCAGCGTAAGTGTTGGCAGCAGAACGTGCAAACATCGCGCTTTTCTCCTGTTGTAGTTGATGACGGCCGGCAGTCTTGCGCAGGCTGTTACTTGGTACTGACGTTGTTCATGGCGCCGAACTGCTGTGTCAGGTACGAACTGGTCGAGTTCATCTTGTTCACCAGCAAGTCAAGCTGGCTGAATTGCTGGCGATACGTGTCCATCATCGTGGAGATGCGGGTGCTTTCCGAATCGAGGCGATCGCTCAGCGTGCGCAGCGTCTTGTTGATGCCATCGGTGGCATTGGTTAGCGAACCCTTGCTGCCGGTGATCTTGCCGACCAGGTCAGACATCTGGTTTGCCAGGCCGGACTTGCCGTCGACGCCGGAGAAGAACTGGGTGACGCCGTTCAGGTTGTTGGCCAGGGCCTTGCCCAGCTTGTCGGTGTCCAGCGAGAGCGTGCCGTCCGTCGTGAAGGAGAGACCGGCCTGCGTGAGCACGTTGATACCGTTCGCGCCGCCTGGCTGGGCGGTGTTGAGCGCGGATCGCAGTTGCGTCTGGATATTGCGCAGGGTGCCGTCGCCGGTAAGCGTGGACGCAGCCTTGGTGTCCGGGTTAAAGGACGTCAGCGTCTTCGCGGTGCTCTGCAGCTTGTTGAAGGCATCGACGAAGGCCTTTACCGCGGTCGTGATGGTTGCCGTATCCGACTTGACCGTAACGGTGCTGGTGCCGAGCGCCTGCAGGTTGAGCGTCAGCCCTTGTGCGGCGCCTGTTACGGTATTGGTGGCGCTGCTGACCGGAATGCCGTTGACGCTCAGGCTGGCGTCGGCGCCGGGCACGCTCTCGGTCATCGATTTGGTGCCGGCCGGGTCGTAGGCGACGAGATTGTCCAGCGCAGCCGGGTCGTCCGTGCCATTGCCTGTGACGCTGATGCGCATCGTGGCGGCTGCACCACCGGTGGTGGAGGTCAGTGCCAGGCGGTAGGGAGTGCCGCTGCCGTCGTTGACAATGCTCGCTGTGACACCGGCGTTGGCCTGGTTGATGGCATCGCGGATGCCGGCGAGCGTGTTGTTGCCGTTGCCAATGGTGATGGAAGCCGGCGTGCCGCTACCCGGCGTGAAGCTCGTACCACTGGTGGTTCCGAGTTCGATCTTGATCGTGCCGTTGCCGATCGCCGTATTGGCTGCGGCGGTTCCGGCGGCTACCAGTGACTGGGCGGAGGCCAGCTTGTTCACGGTGATCGTGTAGTTGCCGGACACCGCCGTGGAATCGGCCGAAGAAGTCAGCGTCGCGGTGTTGGACGCGGTCGTCGTGGCGGAACCGAACAGGCTTTTGGCACCCAGCGCGGCGGCGGCGCTCTGGAAAGCGGTTAGCGTGCTCTTGATCTGGCCATAAGCAGACAGCTTGGAGTTGTAGGACTGCTGCTGCGACTGGATGGCGGACAGGTTGGCGCTTTCCGCGTTCTGGATGTTCGCCAGCAGCGAGTTGAGGTCAAGGCCGGAACCGATGCCGAGAGAGGAGATGGATGCCATGCTTCGTTACCTTCCTGGATGTCACTATGCTGTCTGATCGATCAGCAGCCCTTGCAGCCTGTCGATCGCACGTGTGATGCGCAGCGCCTCTTCCGATGGCATCTGGCGAATGATGTCGCCGCTTTCCCGGCTCACGACGTTGGTGACCACGCGGTGCGTTTCGGCATCGATGGTGAAGCGCACGTCGACCGGCGAGGCACGCAATGCCTCGCTAAGGCTGGTGAGCGCGGTAGCCAGCGCCTCGGTGCGGACCGGACGGGCGCCGCCTTCGCGCGTGGACACTTCGGGCTGTGTGCCTGTCTGGCGCTCGGCGGCGGAGGGTTGCGCGACGCCGTGCAGCGAGACGGAAGCGGGCTGCGGCAGGCCGGTCGGACTGATCATGCTCTGACTCCGTGGGCAAGTCGGATGGAAAGGATCGGTGTTGCCTAAGGACCAGACCCCTGTTTGCCTGGTCCGGGAAACGCTTTCAGAGCGGCGCACCGCTCTGAAAGCATTCCTTGCGAGCCGGCGCGGCGGCCGGCTCGAATGACGCCGCTGTGACTGGCGCGAATTAACGCAGCAGCGACAGCACGTTCTGGGTGGTCTGGTTTGCTTGTGCCAGCACAGAGGTGCCAGCTTGCTGCAGGATCTGGGCGCGCGACATGTTCGACACTTCCGTCGCGTAGTCGGCGTCCTGGATGCGCGAGCGCGAAGCCGACAGGTTGGTCACGGTCGTGCCCAGGTTCGAGACGACGGACTCGAAGCGGTTCTGCGTGGCGCCCAGGCCGCTGCGGGCCGTGTCGATCGTCTGGATGGCGGTGTCGATCGTGGCCAGTTCGGTGCCGCCGAGGTTCTTCAGATCCAGGGAGTTCACGCCCAGTGTGGTGGTGTCGGACTTGGCGTTGCTGAGGTCCAGGTCGATGGTCTGGCCGTCCTTGGCGCCGACCTGAATCTTGACCACGCCAGCCGCGCCGGCGGAGCCGTCCAGCAGGTTCGTGCCGTTGAACGCGGTTTGCTGCGACAGGCGGTCGATTTCATTCAGGCGTGCCGTCACTTCGTCTTGCAGCGACTGCAGGTCGCTGGCCGAGTTGGTGCCGTTGGCGGCCTGCACGGTCAGCGTGCGGATGCGTTGCAGGTTGTTGTTGACTTCGTTCAGCGCGCCTTCAGCGGTCTGCGCCATCGAGATGCCGTCGTTGGCGTTGCGCTGGGCTTGCGTCAGACCGTTGATGTTGGCGCTGAAACGGTTGGCGATGGCCTGGCCGGCGGCATCGTCCTTGGCGCTGTTGATGCGCAGGCCCGACGACAGGCGCTGAATCGCGCTGTTCAGCGACGACTGGGAGCTCGTCAGGTTGTTCTGGGTTTGCAGGGACAGCGTGTTGGTGTTGATAACCATGCCCATGGTACGGCTCCTATGAGTTCAATAGAAATTTGGCATTCCGGCTGCTAGCCGTAACGTTGGCTGCCTGCTCTGCAGGATGTAGAGTGCCTCCGTTGTTTGGGTTATCGACAGGTGTCGCGAAAGGTTTAGAGTGACTTTTTCGCACAATTGCAACAGCAGAGATTGCCGTGACTCGCGCGTTGCGGGCGGCAGCAGCGTGCCGCGTGCGGCGCCGTTGGGGCGGTGCTTCAGCGCCGCCGGCGCTTGCGCGGCATGTAGATGGGAACGAAATCCGGCGAGGTGGTGTCGGTTTCGGGGGCGGGCAAGGCTTCCCCGCCGTCGCTGGCCTGCGTGATCATGGCGATCGCATGCTTGTATACGACCACCGGCCTGGTGTCCTGCATGTCCTTGCCCAGCAACAGCAGGTAGTCGTCCAGGGCGAGCACTACGCCTTGCAGCCGGGTGCCGTTGCACAGGAGCACCACAACCGGGATGCGGCTTCCCGCGTGGAGGCCTAGTTGCTGGTGCTGTAGTTTCCGGCTGTTTCTTGGAAGCCTGGTTTCCTTCTTCACAACGACTCCGGAAGAGCCCGCAGGGGTTCTGGCGGCTGGTGGCGATCCACCGACCGGTGCCGATATTCAGTATGGCCCGGCCAGCGCAATGGGAGAAACATTCGCTCTCGGCACCGGCATGGGAATGCTTCCCGTGCGCCGCGCTGCCGACGGGGTCGTGTTGCGGACCACGGAGTTCGACGCGCTTGCCGGCGACCGGTGCGGTCGGGGGAGAAGGGGAATACTTCAGCGGCGAGAGTAACAAATTTTTACAAACACGGCAGAAGTCGGCTATCTTCGAGAATTAGAGTTTTTCCTCTAGATGGCTCGTTGCCAAGATCGCCGCTTTTGAGGTAACGGTCTGCCAGCCAACGGCCGGCAGACTCGCTCTGGATTCCTGGGGACGCTTGTATGCCCTTTGTATTAACATAAGTGCACACTTACATAGTGCGATCCTGATTCGAGTGAAGTCCTTGCGCTGATGCGACAAAAGTGATTTTTTCACCGCATTCAACTAGGGCCTTCACTGATAGAAGCGGGATTTACACCTCATGTAAGCACGTTTATATTCATACCAGAGCTAACTGGCTCTGAGCAGTCCTGGAAAGCCTACGAGCACCCCGCGCGTGGGCTTCTTTTTTTTTGGGCTCACGTCGAGCTGGCGGCACCTTGCGGCGCGCTGCCATGGGGCTATCGGGATGCCTGGCAGGATTAAAAGGCACACCGCAACCTGCCCATTCATGGAAATGCGGCCACTTTCCATGCCAATTCCAAATTCCCTTCAAGAAGTGTTCGGTCACCGCCGATAGGCAACCGTGCGCCGGTTGTCAGCGGTCACGCCCAGTGGCAGCACTTACGCGCGCACAAGAAAAAAATATCAATCACGGAGTGTTTGGAGGGAGTGAGATGGCCTGGTTGCGAAACCTTGGCATAGGGACCCGCCTGTCCCTGGCCTTTATGCTGGTGGTGCTGTTGCTGATTGGCGTTGCGGTATTTGGCGTGACGTCGCTCGCAGGGATGAACGCATCCTTGCACCTGACCGTGGAGGGGCGCCTGCTCAAGGTGATCGACCTTGGCCATGTCAAGGAAGATGCCCTCGAGGTAGGCGTGATGGTGCGCGATGCCGCCCTGACCGAAGATCCCGCGCTGGTCCAGCAGAATTCGCAGCGCATCGACGGCATGCGCAAGGAGATGGGCGCGACGCTCGATGCGCTGGGCAAGCTGATCGCCGCTTCGGGCCGCCCCGACCTGCAGAAGACCTTCTCAGATCTGATGACCGCGCGTGAAGCCTACAACGGCCAGCTCGACATGGTGCTGCGCCAGCTGGGCTCGGGCGAGTTCGCCGGCGCACGGGCGGCCCTTGTGGTGACGTTGCCCGCCGCGCAACGCCCGTACTTCGAAAAACTCGATGACATCATGGCCGGCGGGCGCAACCTTGCGCTGGCCGCGGTCAAGCAGGCCGACGCGGGCTTTGTCTGGACCCGCAATGTGCTGCTCGGCCTGACCGCGCTGGCCGTGCTGCTCGCGGTGATGATGGGAACCGCCATCACGCGGTCGATCACCGGTCCGGCGCGCGAGGCCCTGGAAGCCGCCGAGGCGCTCGCCACGGGCAACCTGCGCCACACGTTCCACGTTCGCAGCGGCGACGAAATGGGCCGCATGCTGGCGGCGCTCGAACGCGCGTTTCGCCATTTGGCTGCACTGGTGCATGGCATCCAGCAGGCGTCGGGCTCGATCGACGGTGCCACGCGCGAGATCGCCCGTGGCAATACCGACCTGTCGCAGCGCACGGAGCAGCAGGCTGCCTCGCTGGAGCAGACCGCAGCATCGATGGAGCAGCTCACGTCCACGGTGCGCCAGAACGCCGACAACGCAAGGCAGGCCAATCAGCTTGCAGTCAACGCATCGGATGTGGCCACGGAAGGCGGCCGGGTCGTGCGCGATGTGGTCCAGACCATGGACAGCATCTCCAAGTCGTCGTCGCAGGTGGCTGATATCACCGGCGTGATCGAGAGCATTGCGTTCCAGACCAATATCCTGGCGCTCAACGCGGCGGTCGAAGCGGCGCGCGCGGGCGAGCAGGGGCGCGGCTTTGCCGTGGTGGCGTCCGAGGTGCGCAATCTCGCGCAGCGCTCGTCGGCTGCCGCCAAGGAAATTGCCGAGCTGATCGGCGGCTCGGTGCGGCAGGTGCAGGACGGTGCACGTCAGGCCGAGCAGGCGGGCAAGACCATGGACGATATTGTCGGCGCGGTGCGCCGGGTGACGGACATCATGGGCGAGATCTCCGCGGCGAGTTCGGAACAGACCTCGGGCATCGAGCAGGTCAGCCTGGCGGTCACGCAGATGGAAAGCATGACGCAGCAGAATGCCGCGCTGGTCGAACAGGCCGCCGCCGCGGCGGAGAGCCTGATGCAGCAGGCCGGCGGCCTCGTGAACGAGGTGGGCCGGTTCGACGTCGCACAGGGATCGCCGGCGATGCACGCGCTGGATGCGGCCGTGCCGGCGCGTCAGATCGAACCCGCGCCGCTCCCGCCGATGACGAAGCCGGTGACGAAGCCGGTGAGGCAGACCCCGGCCCTGGCCGCGCCGCGTGCCCGTGCCGCAGCCGTGCCTGCGGCCACGCGCCCGCCGGTGCAGCGCAAGCCACAAGCGCAGCCCGTGCTGGCCAAGCGCGCGCCTGCCGTGCCGGCAAAGCAGCGTCCGCCGGTCGGCCGGCAGCACCAGGAACCGGTGCTCAAGACCGCCCTGCGACGCCCCGCCGCCGCCCAGACGGCCATGGCCGACAGCGGCGACTGGGAAACTTTCTGATCCGACCGTAGCAGTACCTTGACCATCCGCGCCGGCGCGCTCTGCGAGAGCGCCGGCGCGGATGTCTCAAAGCGCCTACAATAGCGGCTCTTGTGCGACACGCACTCTCGTGTCCGGGTAGCTCCAACGTAAGGAGCATCGACCTTTGTCGAGACAAGGGGAGGGCCTCGGCCTGAACCGTCCAATCTCGACCATTACTTGCTTAGACGAACCCGGCCGAACAGCTAGGGGGAGTCCGATGTGTGTGTGAGGATGCCAGCGTATCGGCTGACTCGCAGCTTGCTTTTGCTGGATGAATATCCAGCCATTGCCCAAGGGCGGGGACGCTTGCCTTTGGGCGAGTTTCTCTGTAAACGCCCCCTCTTCGGAGTGGGCGGGTGGATGCGCAGCGGTAGATTTGTTGTGCTGAAGCTTCATAGCATTCAAACCGGTCCAGATGGGCCGGCGCTACGTTCTGTGGGTCGGAGGTGTGTGCTCGCAAGAGTCCGCCGCCGTCAAGGTGCTCGCCAGTATGGGGGCGCACGAGACAAGCACGTGAGGTCCCGGAGCGAAAGCTCCACGCGTTATGGTTCGGTCGAGTACGTCTGCGAAGGCGCCTTGATAGAGAACCTGCTATACGACTAGCAGTAGCCTAGGGGGACATGCGTCACCGGCAACGGTGGGGTGTGAAGCTCCCCTGACAATGTAGCCCCCGAAAGGGTGCCGACGGACCGTGAGGTCTGTGGGTAGAAGACCGAAGCAGCATCGGTCGAGGAGCTAGGCTGGCTGGTATGGGCAACATATGTGAACTGCTGATAAACGTCGTGACTATTGCTGTGCCAAAGCTGATGTTAGGCACTAACCAAAAGGTACGTGGTCGGTTATCCCGTTGAGAGCTCGGGATACGTCGTCGTCAGACCACCGGCGAAAAGGCAGGCCCTAACCCAGCCGTGTAACGTGTGGGGAACGTGGTAAGCCCGTATGGCTGCCGGAGCGCAGTATGGCTTTGGCAGGCGAACCGCAAGGAACGCTGTTGGCTGTGCGGGTATGGGAGGTTGGAAAAAGCGAAGGCCGGATTGTAATGGTCCGGATAGGGGTTGAAACATCATCCCACGCGAAAGCGGGCAGACTTCCAACTGGTCTTCTCGTCGCAAGACGGCTGACTAAACTCGCTTGTTTAATTTTTCTTCCCTTGTGGGACAACATGTCCCCCAAGGGGCATGTTGTCTCTCGATGTTGGGGAAGATCCTCAAGATAGGAGGGCAGCATGGAAGCATTGATCCGCAAGGATGAATCTGCGCCTTCCGGCGTACCGGACAGATGGGGCGACATAGATTGGCGCCGCGTCGACCGGAATGTTCGGGTGATGCAGATTCGAATTGCGAAGGCAACACAGGAAGGGGATTGGCGCAGGGTGAAGGCCTTGCAAAGGTCCCTGACCCGCTCGTGGTCCGCCAAAGCATCGGCGGTGCGGCGAGTGGCGATGAACCAAGGTGCGCGGACGGCGGGAGTCGACCGCGTAGAGTGGAAAACGCCTGAAGTCCGATGGGAAGCCATCGGGAGGTTGAAGCGCCGGGGGTACAGACCTTTGCCATTACGGAGGGTTTATATCCCTAAGTCGAACGGGAAGAAGCGCCCCCTGGGCATTCCGACCCTGCACGACCGAGCCATGCAAGCGTTGTATTTGCTGGCGCTGGAGCCGGTGTCCGAAGGGACGAGCGATCCAAACTCCTATGGGTTCCGGATCAATCGCTCCACTCACGATGCCATGTCCCAGCTATTCCGCAACTTGTTCCAGGAGGCTTCCGCCCAATGGATTCTCGAAGCGGATATCAAGGGGTGTTTCGACCATATCAGTCACGACTGGCTGGAGAGCAATGTCCCAATGGACAAAGCAATCCTGCGGAAGTGGTTGAAGGCTGGCGTGATATTTCAGGGCCAGTTTCAGGCGACCGACGCTGGAACACCGCAGGGAGGCATCATCTCCCCGACTCTGGCAAACGTGGCATTGAATGGATTGGAACGACAACTGGCAGAGTTCTTCCGAACTAAGCTGGGCGTTGCCAAGACCAAGAAGCTTAAAGTAAATGTTGTGCGCTATGCGGACGACTTCGTGATCACCGGCAATACACCGGAGGTTTTAGAAAACGAAGTGAAACCGTGGGTAGAGCAGTTCCTCGCAATAAGGGGGCTGACGCTATCGGCGGAGAAAACGCGGATCGTACATATCGCGGAAGGCTTTGACTTCCTTGGGTGGAACTTCCGGAAGTACTCGGGAAAACTGCTCATCACGCCAAGCAAGAAGAACGCGCAAGCGTTTTATCGCAAGGTTAAGGAGGTAATCAGTGTCCGGAAAGGGGCGAAGCAGGAGGATCTGATCCGAGTGTTGAACCCGATGCTAAGGGGCTGGGCGCAGTATCACCGGCCGGTGGTGGCAAAGGCGATGTTTGCCAAAATGGAGCGCATGGTATTTCAGGCTCTGTGGCGGTGGGCAAAACGGCGACATCGACGGAAGAATGCCGAGTGGGTGCGGAAGAAGTACTTCGCGACCATGGGCAAACGGAACTGGGTGTTCGGGACCACGACAGCGGATAAGAAGGGCAATCCCTTCTGGTTGGAGTTGTACTCGCTCGCGGGCACGCCGATCAGGAGACACACGAAGGTCAAAGGTGAATACAATCCTTTTGACCCGGTTTGGGAAATGTACGGGGAGAAGTTGCGGCAGGAGCGCATGTTGCAAAGCATGTCGCACCGCAAGCAGTGGATCCAGTTGTACATGTCCCAGCGAGGATTGTGCGCGTTGTGTCAGTGCAAGATGACCAAAGAGACAGGGTGGGATGACCACCACATCGTACCGCGGGTTCTTGGCGGTTCCGATGCTCTCAGGAATCGAGTGCTGGTGCATCCGGATTGTCACGTTCAGGTCCATCACTACGGCAAAGCCGCTGTGAAACCGGTATTTGATTGACTCAAGTATTTTGTAAAGGCTTGAGCCGTATGCGGGGAAACTCGCACGTACGGTTCTTAGGGGGGAGGGGTCCAGCAATGGGTTCCTCCTACCCTCCTCTGATCCTCGTAGCAAGAGCAGGCCGGTCCACCTGGCGCATGCGGCGCCCCACGGCCGCCATGTCTGCCGCCGCTGGTGCCGATGACCGCCGTTCCCTCCCAATCGCCGCGCGCGGCCGATACTTCGTCCCCTTCGTCTTCCGCGACCGCCACGAGCGAGCCGCCAGTCATGCAGATCCTGTTCGGGCTGATGCTGGCCATCCTGCTCGGCGCGCTCGAACAGTCGATCGTCGCGGTGGTGCTGCCCGATATCGCGCTGCAGCTGCGCGGCTTCGAGGACATGGCCTGGGTGATCTCGGCCTACCTCGTCGCCTCGACCGTGGCCACGCCGATCTACGGCAAGCTCTCCGACGTGCTGGGCCGGCGCTCGGTACTGTCGTTCTCCATCCTGCTGTTCATGGTCGCCTCGGCGGTGTGCGCGCTGGCCCAGACCATGCCGCAGCTGATCCTCGCGCGCATCCTGCAAGGCCTGGGCGGAGGCGGACTGATCTCGGTGTCGCAGGCGGCGATTGCCGACGTGGTGCCGCTGCGGGACCGCGGCCGCTACCAGGGCTACGTGAGCGGCGTGTGGGCGGTGGCCAGCATGGCCGGGCCGGTGATCGGCGGCTACCTCGCGCATTACCTGTCCTGGCGCTGGATTTTCTGGATCAATCTGCCGCTGGCCCTGCTGGCGCTGGTCGTGGTGCGCCGTGCGCTGCGCTTCCTGCCGGTCAGCGGCCGGCGCCATCGCATCGACTATCTCGGCGCGCTGCTGTTCGGCGGCGGCCTGAGCGGCGTCCTGGTGTTCCTGACGCGGCTGGGGCAGGGGCATTCGCCGCTGCGGACCGATTCGCTGGCGCTGCTGATCGCCGGCCTTGTCGCCATCGCGCTGTTCGTCTGGCAGGAAAAGCGTGCGGCGGATCCGGTGATCCCGCTGGCCATGCTTGGCGTGCCCACTGTGGCCATCTGCTGCGCCACGCTGTTCTTCTGCTTCTTCCAGCTCATCGCCATGTCGGTGTTGCTGCCGCTGCGTTTCCAGGTGGTGGGCGGCGCTGCGGCGGATGCCGCCGCGCTGCGGCTGGTGCCGCTTACGCTCGCGATTCCGTTCGGCGCCTACGCGTCGGGGCGGATCATGTCCCGGACTGGCCGCTACAAGCCGCTGCAGATGATGGGCGCCTCGGTGGCGCCGCTGGCGATCGTCGCGCTGGCGTTTGTCGATCCGGCCGCAGTCTGGCTGTGCGTGCTGGTGATGGTGGTTCTCGGCTTTTCGATCGGACTGCAGCTGCCGAGTGGCCTGGTCGCCACGCAGAATGCCGTGCCGCCTCAGCAGGTGGGGATTGCGACGGCACTGACGGCGTTTTCACGCATGTTGGGTGGCGCCGTCGGCGTGGCGGTGCTGACCACTGTCCTGATCGCGCTGCTGCGCCATAGCGGGATGGCCGTGACCGACCTGTCCGGCGGCGAGGACGTGCTGATGAGCATGTTCCGTCGCGCACTGGCCCCTGACACCCCGCAAGCCGACGCCGCGGCCGTTCGGCAGGCCGCCGAGCACGCGTTCCGCCTGCTGTTCCTGATGAGCGCGGCGGTATCGTTGCTGGCGCCGTTCCTGGTCATGCGCCTGCGCGAAGCCACATTGCGGGGCAGCCCAGCTGCTGCCTCGGCGGCGGCCGAGTAGCTCCCGGACTCAGGTGCCGCGCGCCACCCGCCGCCGCGCGCGCGCCGCCAGGCCCGGGCCCAGCGCCCAGCGCAACGTCGGGGCCAGCACACGCATGCCGGCCAGCGATACCGGGCGGCGGATCGATGGCCCATCGAGATCGAGCATCCGGCGCGCCCAGTCGGGCAGCAGTGCAATACCCGCGTAGGCCATAACGCGCACCGCCGGCAGCAGCATCGGGTTGGCCACCGGCATCTTCATTACCAGCCGTGCCACTTCACGCGTGCGCGTGCTCGCCTCCAGCTGCGGCCGCATGGCGTCGAGATAGGCGGCGATGGCCGCGCTGGAACGGGGCACATCGGTCGCGCCCAGCAATTCGGCAATCTGTGCAACTTCGTCGTAGTAGCGGTCCTGCTCGGCGTCGCTAAGCGGTCCGACATAGCGCAGATACCCGGCCATGAAGCTCGATACCTCGGCCACGTGCACCCATGTCAGCAGCACCGGGTCATCGGCGGCGTAGGGCCGTCCGTCCAGTCCGCTGCCGCGGATGTGCGAGTGGATGCGCCGCACGCGCTCGATCAGCGCCATGGCGTCGGCGCGGCTGCCGTAGGTCGTGCCCGCGATGAACTGGGCGGTGCGGCCCAGCCGCCCTTGCATGTCGGCCCGGAAGGTCGAATGGTCCCAGACACCAGCCAGTGCCAGCGGATGCAGCGTCTGCATCAGCAGCGCGCTGACACCGCCGGCCAGCATCGCGGGGAAGTCCGCATGCACGCGCCAGCAGACCGCATCCGGGCCAAACAGGCCGAGGTCGCCGGGCGGGTTGTCGTAGTCCAGCGTCAGGCCGGAATTGCTGCGGGTCAGCGCGCGCACCTGAGCGCCGGCCTCAGAGCGCAGGCGGCTGGAAATGCGGCTGATGAACTGGCCGTGGCCGCGGCCAGCCGTGGGGTCGGTGGAAGCTGACAAGGTCGGTGGATGCGTTGCAGGTCGCAGTCAGGATACACGGGAAGCCGGTGGCGTGATGACGGCTGACTTGGGGCTGGCGCGACTGCGCGCTCGCCACGGCCGGGTCGCGGCAATAAAAAAAGAGCCGGAATTCCTTCGAATTCCGGCCCACCCAATGTCCGGGATGCGTTAGTGGCAGCACCGCATGCTGCTGCCCGCATGCCGGAGAACTTATGTGCCGGTGCCAGGCTGGCACCGGCGGGTCACGCGTCACTGCTGGCGCTGGCCTCCCGTGCCGCCTTGTCCTTGTTGATGGCCTTGCTGGCCTTGTTGGCCCTGCTGCGAGCTCTTGTCGCGATCCTGCTGCTGCTGTTGGCCAGAACTCTTGTCCTGATTACCCATCTGTCCGCCGCCCGAGCGTTGGCCCTGTTCAGAACCTTGCTGGCCGCTGCGTTGGCCGCTTTGCGACTGCTCCTGCTGCCGCTGGCCCTGTTGCCCTTGCTGGCCCTGTTGGGATTGCCCCGGCTGCTGTTGCTGCTGTCCCATTGCTGTCTCCATGTCGCGGCGAACTGCCGCGTCATGCCTTGACGCAAGGCATATGCCAGGCCGGTCTTTGCCGCCGCAAGCGGCATTCCGGCCGGCGGCGGTGAATGCTTCCCGCCGGTTTTACAAACCATTGTCCCGATTTACATAGTCGCGTGCCGCTTTCGTCGCCTATGCGCTGCCAGGTGCGCACACGCGATCGACGGTGAGCAGGTACGGGGATTGCGGTACAGCAACGGGGGCCGCCCCGCGTCGTCCCGTGCAAGCGGCACACGCGCCGTGGCAGGCAAGTCCGATCATTTGCTTAGGAGAGAACCATGCAATCCAGCCGACCTACCGTTCCGATCCTGCGCAAGGCTTGCCTGGCGGCGGCATTGGCGGTCGCCGCGGGCAGCGCGCTTGCCCTGGATGCCGGTGGCTTCATGCGCACTGCTGTCGATACCACGTCGCCGCCGCCGTCCAATTCCGCGCCGGGCATGCCGGGCCGCGCCGCCATCGACCGCGACACGCGAACCGCCCCGGCCAACAGCGACACGAGCACCGACAAGGCCAAGCAGGCCGTCTCGGACAGCGCCATCACCACCAAGATCAAGACCAAGCTGCTGTCGAGCAAGGACCTGAAGTCGACTGGCATCCACATCAAGACCAAGGATGGTACGGTCAATGTCAGCGGCGTCGTGCCGAGCCGGGAACAGCACGACCTGGCGCTGGAGACGATCCGCGGTGTGGACGGCGTGACCTCGGTCAACGACACCCTGAAGGTATCGTCGCGCTGAACGGCGCATTGACAACGCCGGCCCGTGAGGGCCGGTGGTTGGCTTGCCATGTCTTGCCAGTAAGGATCGCGGCGTCAGGCCTGCTTGCGCCGCGCTGTCGTCCGTGATGCAGAGGTGCTCTTGCCGCCGGACGAATGCGACGCCCGCTTTGCGGGCGCGCGGCTGCCTGCGGCACGTTTTGCGGGGGCATGCTTGCGTGCCGGTGCGTGGCGTGCAGTCTTTCGAGGAGTTTCCTCTTCTTCGGGCTCGGACTTGTCGCGCCCCCCGCGCTTGCCCCGGGTGTCGAGGCTCTGCTTGAGCAGCGCCACCATGTCGATGACCTTGGCGCTCTTGCGCGGCGCTTCCTCTTCTTCGGCCGCCGGTGTGAGCTCATGCGTCTGGCCCGATTCGATTTTCTGCTCGATGCGCGCCATCAGGTCGTCGCGATAGGTATCGCGATATTGCTCGGGCGCCCATTCCTCGCTCATGTCCTTGACCAGCTTGACGGCCATTTCGATCTCCCGCGCGTGGGCGCCCGTGGCCTTTCCGCTTGACGCCTTTGGCAGTTTGAGCTCCGAGATCGGCAGCACTTCGTCGGCAAAGCGCATGGTGTTGAGCACCAGCGCATTGTCGTCGACCAGCATGGCGGCCAAGTGCTGGCGATTGCGCAGCACCACGAGCGCCAGCGCGGCGCGCCCGGTGCGCCGCATGGTTTCGCGCAGCAGTGCATAGCCGCGCTCGCCGCGCTTGTCGGGTTCCAGATAGTACGGCGTGTCGAAATAGTAAGGCGGGATGTCGTCGGCCTGCACGAAGCTGACGATATCCACTGTCTGCGTCGCCTCGACATTGGCCTGCCGGAAATCTTCGTCGCTCAGCACCACGTATTCGTCTTTCTCGTACTGGTAGCCCTTGACGATGTGCTCCTTGGGAATGGGCTTGCCGGTGCTCTTGTTGATGCGCTGGTAGCCCACCGGTGTCATGTCCCGCGCGTCAAGCAGATCCAGGTCCAGCGTCTGGCTGCGCGACGCGGGCTTCAGCACCACCGGGATGTTGACCAGGCCGAACGTGATCGCGCCTTTCCAGATAATGCGGGACACGGCAGGTCTCCTCGAATCAGGCTGCCGCGCGTTGCGGCGGTGGCGGCGGCACGTCACCGGGGGGCGGGTCGATGACCGGCTCGGGCTCGCCCGGCGGCGGTTCCGGCGGCGGGATCTCGGGCTTGCGAGCGGGTATGTCGGGGTCGGGCGTCGTATGCATATCGTGTTTTCCGTCAGGGTTGGTGCGGTAAGGCTGCGCTGAGTGCCATCTCGGCGCCAATTCGATGTCTTTTCGCCGCCATTTCGGCGCGATCAGCTGCCTTGCTCCTCGAATAGCCGGGTCAGCGCTTCCAGGCTGGCCGGCTTGACCAGATGGCGGTCAAAGCCCGCTTCCAGCGCACGCCGGCGGTCTTCGGGTTGCCCATAGCCGGTGAGTGCAACGAGTGTCGCCCCGCGCATTTCGGGCAGCGCGCGCAGGCGCCGCGCGGTCTCGAAGCCATCCATGGCGGGCATGCCGAGATCGAGCAGTACTACCTCGGGCTTTACTTCCGGCGCCCGTGCCACTGCACTGGGGCCGTCGGGCGCCGTCACCACAGTGTGTCCCAGCATCCTCAGTGTCATGCTCATGGCCTCGAGTGCATCGGTGTTGTCATCCACCAGCATGATCACGCGCGGCGGGCCGGACGGCCGCGGCAACATTGTTTCGGCCGGATGCCAGTTCTGCCATGGCTCGACCGGCAACTCGACGATAAAGGTGCTGCCTTCGCCCGGGCCCGGGCTTTCTGCCCGGATGCTGCCGCCATGCAGCCGCACGAGTTGCTGTACGAGCGTCAGGCCGATGCCGGGACCTTCCGGCATATAAGACTGCGCGCCGGCCGTATCGGCGCCATCGTCCGCATGTCTGGCTCCCGCAACGGACGTGCTGCCCGGCTCCTCGGGTGCCAGCGGATCGAACAAAAGCCGCTGCAGCGTCCCGGTCAGGCCCATGCCGTTGTCGTGCACCCTCACGTCGACGCGTCCGTCCGTCACCGTGGCGTCGAGCCGGATCTGTCCACCGATCGGCGTATATGCCGCGGCGTTGTGCAGCAGGTTGCTGAAGATCTGGGTGAGCCGCACCATGTCGCCGCGCACGGGCAGCGGCTGTTCGGGCAAGGACAGCCGCAGCGTGTGCTGCTGGGCTTCCATGACGGGCCTCACGGTTTCCACTGCGGTGTTGAGCGCGCCGCGCAGTTCCACAAGGTCCTGGCGCAGCGTGATCCTTCCCTGGTTGAAGCGCGAGATGTCGAGCAGGTCGTCCACCAGTTGCGACAGGTGCCTGAGCTGGCGTCCGATCACGTCGCGCGCGCGGAATGCGTCGGCCGGCGCGGGTTGTGGCTGCTGCAGGAGGTCGACGGCGCTGCGCATGGGGGCCAGCGGGTTGCGCAATTCGTGCGCAAGCATCGCCAGGAACTGTTCCTTGCGGCGCTCCTCGCCGCGCAGCGCGCGCCGGGCACGGTTTTGCGTGGTCACGTCCTGGCAGGTGCCGGCCACGCGCAGCGTCTCATTGGCGGTGCCGCGGATGGGGAAGGCGCGCGCAAGGATTTCGCGGATGCCGCCGTCGGCATGCATGAACTCGAATTCGATATCGAGCTTGCCGTCCTGCAGCATGCTTGCACACGCGCTTGCCACGCGTGCACGATCCGCCGGTACGACGCGATCCAGGCAGCACGTCGGATCTTCCATCATCTTTTCCGGCGTCTGGCCGCACAACTCCGACAGGCGCGGACTGACGAACAGCAGGCGGCGCTCGCGCGCGTCCAGCAGCCAGACCACATCGACGAGCGATTCCGCGAGCTGGCGGAACATGTCCTCGTTGTCGTGCAGCGCCTGGCTGGTGCGGTGGTAGGCATCCTCGGCCCGGCGCAGCCGCAGCAGCGACTGGATACTGGCGATCAGCTCCTCGGGCTCCGACGGCTCGACCATGAAGTTGTCCGCGCCGCAATCCAGCGCTTCCACGCGCTGCGCCGAGGTGGCAAGCGCCGGCGAAGTCAGCAGGACTGGCGTGCTGGCAAGGTTGGGATCGGATTTGAGCAGCTTGCAGACCTCGAGCCCGCTGATGTCCGGCAGGCGCAGCGCAAGCAGCACCAGCGCAGGCGTATGCTGGCGCACCAGCGACAATGCCGCCTGGCCGGTCGAAGCTTCCAGCACCGAGAATCCGGCGCGCTGCAGGATGCTGCTCTTCACATAGCGCGGCCCTTCGCGGTCCTCCACGTTGAGGATCAGGCGGCCTTGGCGGGCGATACGCGCGTTCATGACTGGCAACCTTGGCGACGCGCGGCCGCAGCGCAGGTCGTTGTAAAAATTACCCGATAGATTTGCGCACGGTGTGTACGCTTTACAAGCGCGTAGGTGTTCACGGCGTCGTTCCCCCTTGTATCGCTGCGTTCGCGCAGACATCCGGTCCGTTCTCGGTGGGACCACAAGGGGGACATGCGCAAAACGCGTGCCGGAGCACGAGCGGGTTATCGCCGCGCCGCTTCGCCGCTATGCGCTTCGGCGCTTGGGGACGTTCCGCCATGCGGTCCGGCCGATTGCGGGGCCTCGGCAGCCTTTTGCGACACATTGCCCGGCTCGGTGGCGCCTGACACCTCGGCCGCCCCCTTCTTGCCGAACCGCGATGCGATCTGATCCTGCACCTTGCCGAGCGCATCGGCCTGGCGTTTCGCCTCTTCGGCTTCCTTTGCCTTGCGTGCATCGGCGGCCTGCTGCTGCTCCGGATTGAGCGCCGGCAGGCGTGCGCTGGCGGGCAGGGCCACGGCGATCAGCAACGCGGCGGCCAGCGCGCGCCGAGAAAAGTGCGGCCCGGCGGCGCCAGCCAGGCGCACGTGGCGGAGACAGGGAATAAACGATCGGGTCATGGCTTGCTCCTTTCGGCGCGAGCCAGCCGTGTGGCAGCGCGCGTGATGGTCTGGCGTGTGTCCGCATAGGTCTTCCACGGGTCGTGGCGGGCCAGTTCGTCCAGGCGCGGCGCCACATTGGCGACGGTCCACTGGTCGGAGGCCTCGAGCCCGTCGAGCTCGTCCCACGCAAGCGGAATCGACACGCCCAGGCCGCTGCGCGCACGCGCGGAGAATGCCGCGACCGTCGTGGCGCCGACGCCATTGCGCAGGTAATCGATGAAAATCTTGCCAATGCGGTTGCGCGCGCCGCTCTTGGCCACGAAGCGCTCTGGAATCGTCGCGGCCATGTGCAGCACAACCCCGTGCGCGAAGTCCTTGACCTCATCCCAGCCCGCGCGCGGCGTGAGCGGCACCACCACGTGCAAGCCCTTGCCGCCGCTGGTCTTCAGGAAGCTGTCGAGCCCGAGTTCGTCGAGCCATGCCTTCATCAGCGCCGCGGCTTCGCGCATGTGCGGCCACGCCACGCCTTCGCCCGGATCGAGGTCGAAGATGATGCGGTTGGGCCGGTCCATGCTGCGCTTGTTGGCGTTCCAGGTGTGGAACTCCACCACATTGAGCTGCGCCGCGGCCACCAGCGCATGCGCAGAGACGATCTCGAGCAGCGCCGGATGGCCCGGCCACAGATCCGGATCGAGCACGTTGATGCCGTCGATCTTGAGCGTGTCGCCATGCCGCTGGAAGAACTGCTGTCCGGCCACGCCGGCCGGCGCGCGCACCATGGCGATGGGGCGGCCGCGCAGGTGCGGCAGCATCAGTGACGCCGCGCTTTCGTAGTACCGCACCAGGTCGCCCTTGGTCAGCCCGCTGGCTGTATCGATGACGCGACCGGCATGGCTGATGGCGACCTTGCCATTCGCGGCGGTGGGTTTGTCCTTGCGCGTGGCTGATGCGGTCTTGGTCGCGCTCTTGGCAGTACTCTTCCGGCCAGCCGGTGCAGCGGGCTTTTCCACGGACACCGCGCCAGCGGGCTTGTCGCTGCGCAAGCCATGGAACACGGCATGCCGCACGCGGCCTTCGCGCGTCCACGAACCGAACGAAACTTCCGCCACGAGCCGCGGCCGCACCCACAGCCCTTTGATTGACGACGGCAGCTCATGGAACGGCGACTTGTCCGTGCGTTGCGCGTCCAGCTGTTTGCGCAGGGTGGCCAGCGTGCGCGTATCGAAGCCCGTGCCCACATTGCCCGCATAACGCAGGCGGCCGGCACTGTCGTGCACGCCGAGCAACAGGGAGCCCAGGCCCTGGCGGCTGCCCTTGGGCTCGGTATAGCCGCCGATCACGAACTCCTGGCGCTGCGTGCACTTGAGCTTGATCCACGTGTTGCTGCGCGTACTGACATAGGGGGCATCGATGCGCTTGCCAATCACGCCTTCGAGCTTCATGCGGCACGCGGCGTCAAGCATTTCGTCAGGAGCGGCTTCGAATTCTTCGCTGAAGCGCAGGCGTGTGCCGGTGTTGTTCTCGAACAGGCGCCGCAGCAGCGCGCGCCGTTCTGACAGCGGCACCTTGCGCAGGTCATGGCCGGCATAGAACGGCAGGTCGAAGACGAAGTACTGGATCGATTCCACGTGCGACGTCTCGAAGGCATTCTGCAAAGCCTGGAAATCGGTCTCGCCGTGCTTGCCGAGCACGACGATTTCGCCATCGAGCCAGCCATCGGGCAATCCGAGCGCGCGCACTTCGCGCGCGAGCGTCTTGAGGCGCGAGGTCCAGTCGTGGCCCTGGCGCGTAAACAAGCGCACGTCTTCGCCGTCGATACGGGCCAGCATGCGATAGCCGTCGAACTTGATCTCGTAGCGCCACGCGTCGGCATCGGCGGGCGGGCGCTCGACCAGCGTGGCGAGTTGCGGTGACAGCGCAAGCGGCAGCGCGGCGGCAGCGGCGCGGCGTGGCAAGGTCAAGGGCTTGGCCTTGGTGCTTTCCTTGGTGCCTTCCTCAGCGCTTTTCTCGGCGCCTTTTTTGGCCTTCGCAGCGGCTTTGCGTCTGGTGGTCTTGACCTGAGCCGATGTCCCGGCCAGCACGCTGTCGGGCAGCGCTTCGGTCACGTCGAATTCGGATGCGGGCACCGCCGCATCGTCGCGCTCCTTGATCAGCAGCCAGGCATCCTGGTCCTTCTGCCGGCTGCCGTGCATGCGCACCAGCGTCCAGTGGCCATGCAGCTTTTCGCCGCGCAGCTCGAACTTGAGCTTGCCGGCGCGATAGGCGGCATCGGCATCGCCGTCGGGTACCCAGACACCCCGATCCCACACGATGACCGTGCCCGCGCCGTAGTGGCCCGGCGGGATCACGCCCTCGAAGCCCGCATAGTCGAGTGGATGGTCTTCCACATGCACTGCCATGCGTTTGTCGGCCGGATCCAGGCTCGGGCCCTTGGGGACGGCCCAGCTTTTCAGCGTGCCATCCAGCTCCAGCCGGAAGTCGTAGTGCAGCCGCCGCGCGGCATGTTTCTGGATGACGAAGGACAAGGTGCCCGTGCGCTTCGCCCTGGGTGTTGCCGCCGCGCGGGGCCGGGTGCCGCCGGGTTCGGGCGTCGCCGCGAAATCCCGCATCTGGCGATACTTGCCGAGCGCATCGGCCGGGCGCTTGCGCGCAGGCTCCGCCGTTCGGGCGCTGCGCGTGCCGCGGGTGTCGTCAGGGGTCTGGCGCGTGGTCTTGGCCATGGTGAACCAGCCTCACCTTGCAAGGAGGCGAACCTCGGTGGCTTCAGCTTAGGCACGGCCCCGGAACGCCGAAATCGGCGCCAGTCCTACACCTGAGTCGGCCAATGCCGCGCGCGTGTGCTTCTTACCGGACGTTGTAATTCCTCGCCGGCGCGTGCGCGGTGTCCGGGCCCGAAACACCGGCGCCGGGGCTCCGGTGGCGGCGGGAACGCTCCTTGCGGCGTACAAGCCCTGCATATCGGTCGAGCGTCGTCGGCAGTGGGTCCCGGATGCCAGCGATCGTCGTTCCCGTGCCGGGGCATCAGGAAGCAAGCAGATGAAAGTCTCTCTGAAGAAAATCGGGTCGCAGGTCATCGTGCTGACCGGGGCCACCAGCGGTGTCGGCCTGGTTACCGCGCGCAAGGCCGCGGCCATGGGCGCCCGGCTCGTGCTGGTGGCCCGCAGCGAGGAATCGCTGCACAAGCTGGCCGAGGAACTGCGGGAGAAGGGTGCCGAGGTCATTACCGTGACCGCCGACGTGGGCCGGCACGACGATATGGCGCGCGTGGCGCATGCCGCCATTGAGCGCTTTGCCGGGTTCGATACGTGGGTCAACAATGCCGGCGTCACGATCTTCGGCCGCCATGCCGATGTGCCGCTGGAAGACCAGCGGCGCCTGTTCGACACCAACTACTGGGGCACCGTGCACGGCTCGCTGGCTGCGGCGGCGCACCTGCGCGAGCGGGGCGGCGCGATCATCAACATCGGTAGCGAGGCCTCGGACGGGCCGCTGCCGCTGCAAAGCGCGTACGCGGCATCGCAGCATGCGATCAAGGGCTTCACCGATTCCTTGCGGCTGGAACTCGAGCAGGAAATGGCGCCGATCAGCGTCACGCTGATCAAGCCCGCGGGGCTGGAAACGCCGCTGGCCACGCATGCCAAGAACTTCCTGGACGTCGAGCCGCGCCTGCCGCCGCCGCTTTATGACCCGGCGCTCGCCGCGGAGGCGATTCTCTTCGCTGCCGAGCATCCGCGTCGCGACTTGTTTGTCGGCGGCGCCGCCAAGGCGTTCTCTGCGGCGGCCTATCACGCACCGCGCGCATTCGACCAGGTCATGCGCCGCTTCATGGGCCGCGCGCAGCAGACCCGCCATCCGGCCGGCCCGCTCGAGGACAACACGCTGTACGGCGGCGGCAACGGCCTGCAGGAACGCACGGGCAACCGTGTCGCCTTGCAGTCATGCCCTTACACGACGAGTGCGCGCCATCCGGTGCTGACCACGGCGCTGGTCGTCGGCGCGTCGGCCGCACTGGCCGCGGTGCTGCAGGTCCGCCGCGGACGGCATGAATAGGCCGGGCACACGTTGCCACCGGTGCCGGCACTTAGCCGGCCCGGTACGCTTCAAGGCGGTTGTACAACGTCTTGAGGCTGATGCCGAGTGCGCGCGCGGCCTGCCGCTTGTCGCCGTTGTAGTGCGCGAGCGTGGCCATGATGATCTCGCGCTGCGTGTCGGCAAGCGTGGTCCCGACCCGCACGTTGACGACACCGTCGACCGTGTTTGGCCGTTGCGGCTGCGAGCCGAGGTTCGGGTTGCCGATCTCGATCACCTTGTCGGCGAGGATAAACGCGCGGTAGACCGCATTCTTGAGTTCGCGCACATTGCCGGGCCAGTCGTAGCGCGTGAGCCGCTCGAGCGTGCCGGCGGAAAACACCTTGTCGGTGCGCTCCATCGCGTTGTACTCGGCCAGGAAGTGGCGGGCGAGCGGAATGATGTCTTCCACGCGTTCGCGCAACGGCGGGATATGCAGCGGAAACACCGCCAGGCGGTAGAGCAGGTCTTCCCGCAACTGGCCGCCGCGCACGGCATCGAGCGGGTCGCGGTTGGTGGCGGCGAGAATGCGGACATCGGTCGCGATCATCGTATCGCCCCCGACGCGGTGGAAGGTACAGCTTTCCAGAACGCGCAACAGTTTGACCTGCATCGCCAGCGGCATTTCCGTTACCTCGTCGAGGAACAGCGTGCCGCCCTGCGCCTGTTCGAAGTAACCGGCCTTCTGGTCGATCGCGCCGGTGAAGCCGCCTTTTTCGTGTCCGAACAGTTCGGACTCGATCAGCGTAGGCTGAATCGCGCCGCAGTTGACCGCCACGAAGGGGCCTTCGCACCGGCTGCTGCGCGCGTGTACGGCCCGCGCCACGACTTCCTTGCCGGTGCCGCTTTCCCCTACTGCGATCATGGTGACATCGGTAGCGGCGACACGTTCGACCTGCGCGAGCAGGCGGCGCATGGCGGGTGAGGTGCTTTCCCACAACAGGGATACCTGGGAGGGAATGGCGCGGCCCCGCAAGCCCTCCGCTTGTGGGGCCGCGCCGCGTCGGGACGGACTGGCGGTAGTCGACACGTTGGCATGGATAACGGGGCGCGGGACGTTCCTATGCTAGCCCGTGGGGCAGGGCGGTGCCAGACATCAGGCGCACCGCGCGGAAACATCCGACAGCCGTGTCAGAGAGACACTGGCAACCATCGGGCCTGCAGATGGGTAGACTTCCCATACGCATTTTGCGTTGCCCCCGCCTGTCCGCGATGGCAACACGTTACGTCAGGCCGCACGACGGCAGGGCACGACGTGTTGCATCGCAGCAGGCGGGGAAGACTCGGGGAAGACTGTCTATTCTCCCGGTAACGCTTTTGCGCGCTATTCGCTATTTGCTATTCCCAGGCTAACTTCCGGCCTCCGGGCCGCGCAACCATGTCTCACATCCTGATTGTCGACGACGACGAGAATGCCTGCGCCGCGCTGGCCGAGATCGTGGCACTGGAAGGGTTCACCGCCTCGACCGCGGGCAGCCTGCGTGAAGCCCGGCTGCAGATCGGCTGGCGCATGCCGGACGTGATCCTGGCTGACCTGCGCCTGCCGGACGGCAACGGCCTGGAGCTGTTTGCCGAAGTGGCGTCTTCGGGTGTGGAGATCATCCTGACCACCGGCTACGCGAGCGTCGACAGTGCTGTGGAAGCGCTGCGTTCCGGCGCGACCGATTACCTCGTCAAGCCCATCAACGTGGCGCGGCTCCAGACTGTGCTGAAGCGGCTGGCCAACACCGGCGCGCTGCGCGCGGAAATCCATTCGCTGCGCGGCGAATTGCGCCGCTATGGCCGCTTCGGCCGGTTGCTGGGCAGCTCCGACGTCATGCAGGCGGTCTATGACCAGCTTGCACGCGTAGCGCCTACCGAGGCCACGGTCCTGCTGATCGGCGAAAGCGGCACCGGCAAGGAGTTGGCGATGCAGACGGTGCATGAGCTGTCCGCGCGGCGGCGGCAGCCGTTCCTGGCCGTCAATTGCGGCGCCATTTCGCCGACGCTGATCGAAACCGAGATGTTCGGCCACGAGCGAGGCAGCTTCACGGGCGCCGACCGTCAGCACAAGGGCTACTTCGAGCGCGCCGACGGCGGCACGCTGTTCCTTGACGAAATCACCGAGATGCCTGCCGAGCTGCAGGTCAAGCTGCTGCGCGTGCTGGAAACCGGCAGCTTCATGCGGGTCGGTACCAACCGCGAGCAGCACGCCGACGTACGGGTTCTCGCGGCGACCAACCGCAATCCGGAAGAAGCTGTCGCCGAAGGGAAACTGCGCGCGGATCTGTTCCACCGGCTCAACGTGTTCCCGGTCGAACTGCCGCCGCTGCGTGCACGTGGCGACGACGTCATCCAGATTGCCAATACGATGCTGGAGCAGCTCAATGCCGAACAGGGCACCGCGCGGCGCTTCGCGCCTAATGTGCTCGACAGCCTGCGCCTGCATATGTGGCCAGGCAACGTGCGCGAATTGCGCAATTTCGTGCAGCGCGCCTACATCATGGCCGACGACGACCTGATCACCGAAGTGCAGGTGCCGCTGCAGGCGGCTGCGGCGCAGGCTCCGGCGGCCGCAATGGTATCGGTACCGGTAGGCATGTCGCTGGCCGATGCTGATCGCCAGCTTATTTTCGCGACACTGGAACAATGTGCCGGCGTGAAGAAGCATGCCGCGGAAATCCTTGGCATCAGCCTCAAGACCCTGTACAACCGGCTGGAAGACTATGCAGCGCGTGGCGAGTTGCCTGAGTGGCTGCGCGCCGCGCGCACCAGCCAGGCCGGCATCCCAGCCGCTGGCTGACCGCTACAGGCATGCCACGGAGCTATCGGCTGGCCCTGCCTGAGCTACGTTGCATGCTTTTTGCATGGCAACTGCGTGAAAACCGGGCCGACAAGATCATGACGCAGCATTCGCCATCCAGCGAGCCGGAGCATCCGAACCCTGAACGCGCCCCATCCTTCGAACAGGATGTGCGGACCGTCATGGAAGTAGGTGCGCTGATCGACCAGACAGCGCACGATCTCCGTTCCTCGCTGAATGCCATCCAGAGTTGGGCCTATGTGCTCGAGCGCGCGATCGACCAGACCGCCGCGCCGGCACGGCGCGCGCTCGATGGCGTGCGTGCTGGCATCCAGCAGCAACTGGCGCTGGTGGAGGAAATGGAAGAGGCTGTGCGCTTGCTGGCCGACGAAAGCCCGCCGCAATGGCGCCGCACTGACCTGCTTGCCGCAACCATACAGGCCGTGTCCGATCGCCGCCAGGCTGCGGCTGCGCGGGGTGTCGAACTGAAGGATGTTCAGACCAGCGGCGAGGCCTCCGACTGGTTCATCGACGCCGACCCGGTTCGCCTGGCGCCGCTGCTGCGCCATCTGGTCGTGCATTGCATCTGGCGCTCGCAGGCGGGCGGCTCGGTGGTCGTGCACCTGTATGCAGAACCGGAGTACGTCCGGTTGCGCATCACGGAAAGTCCGCCGGTGGACCAGACCCGCAGCGCCAGCCGCTTGTCCGTGCTCTCCGATTTCTTTGGAAGGCGTCCGCCGCCGTCGGGGCAGTCCGCGCGGCAGTCAAGCGCGCTGCTGCTGACGCGCCGCATGGTGGAGCTGCACGGCGCGATGCTCAGCACGGAAAGCGAAACGTGCGACACCGACAAGGTCACGGTCTGCATCGGCGTGAAATTTCCACGCATCGCGGCGCCTGCCGCCACGCTGTAGCTTTTACATGCGCCGGCACAAAGTGCCGGCAATGCGCCGCCAAAAGGGAAGCAGCGGTTCTCTGAAATGCCGCCAGCGTGGAGAAGCCTTCACAGCGCCGGGCATTCGCGCGCTGGCCCGCTGATTGCATGGAAACGGGTATTCACTACGGAGGCCCAGCCATGCAAAAAGCCCATGCTCCCGCCAAGCCCGGCACCGCCCGCAAGCCTGCCGCCACCTCCGCAAAAACGGGAAAGTCCGGAAAGGCCTCGGCACCGCGCGCCGGTGCATCCGCAAAGCGCGCGTCGTCCAAGCCCGACACGCGCTCCAGCGCGTCTGATGAAAAGAAGCGCAAGACGTACCAGGGCGCTGTCGACGATTCTCTCGAAATGACGTTTCCCGCGAGCGATCCGATTTCCCCCAGTGCTGCCATGCACGCCGAGAAGAAGACGCAGACCGGCCGCGACGACGTCGACTGGAAACTCAAGCGCGGCAGCGAACACCAGCCCGCGGGCGCCAAGCCTGCCGGACATCGTAAAGGCGCGACCGGCCGCGGTTGAATGCGGCGCAGTGCCAGCCATGCCGAGACTGCCCCAATGCCCAGCACGACTTAGGAGCCTCCATGTCTGATGCCATCATCGCCGGTCGTTTCGACAGCTTTGCCAAGGCAGAAACCACGGCGAGCCGGCTGCGCGCGCAGGGCGTCGCCGAAGAGGACCTGAGCGTCTTCTATGTCAATCCGCCGGGCCAGCACGCGACCTATCCGATCGGCGGCGATACCGCCGTCGATCCCGGCGCGCGCCGCTCAGGATTGGGTGCGATCACTGGCGTGCTGCTGGGAGCCATCGGGGGTGCGGTGATCGGCGCCGCGCTGGTGACGATTCTGACGCTGTCGCCGCCGGTCTCGCTGTTTGTCCTGGTCTTTTCGACAGGGCTTGGGGCCTACGCCGGTTCGCTGGTAGGTGCGTTGTCCCTGACCCGCTCCGGACGCGCCGAAGCCCGCGGCGGTCGTTCGCCCGTACGCAATGCCGGCGTATTGCTGGCCGCGCATGTCGAGCCCGGTAACGCGGGCCTGGTTTGCGATGTCCTGCGCAAGGGTGGCGCCCGGGACATCGAGCGTGCACAGGGCCACTGGCGTGAAGGCCGTTGGGCCGATTTCGACCCGCTGGCACCGCCCGTGCCGGCCGGGCGCGAAGGTGAGCCGTCCCGCGCGTGACGGACCCGGAGAACGCGGCGCGACCCGTTCCCGATGATCTGTTCGCAATTGCAACCATCAGGAGATGTCCATGAGACCTGAGCAACCCCCGCCCCGTGATCTTGATCCGCATCTTGATCCACGCCGTGAACCGCCGCCGCGTGGCGCCGCGATTGTCGGCACGATCGACCACAATTCACCGGGCCCGGGCCCATTCGTGATGGCGGCCGATACGCTGGAAGGCAACAAGGTGGTCGATCCGTCCGGCGACGACATCGGCACCATCGACCACATCATGATCGACGTGCCCGGCGGACGCGTTGCGTATGCGGTGCTGGCCGTCGGCGGCTTCCTCGGCATCGGCGAAAAGCTGTTCGCATTGCCGTGGTCCGCACTGACGCTCGATACGCGCCGCAAGTGTTTCGTGCTCGGTGTGGAAAAGGACCGCCTGAAGGCCGCACCGGGATTCGACAAGGATCACTGGCCTGGCATGGCGGATTCGCAGTGGGCCACCAGCATTCACGAGTACTACGGCATTTCGCCGTACTGGGAGTCGGATCGCTACGACCCGTGGCGTTGATGGGAGCGTGCGCCGCATCGGCGGCTGCGTGGATCACGCCACGGCGATGACAACGGATTCAGGGTGGGAGAGAGGGGTGAGGGCCGGCGGCGCTGTCCGTCGGCCCTTGCTTTGTGCGGGGCGCGAATGCCGGTGTTGCCTACACCTTGTGGTGGATGGGGCCAGCGGCATGATCCGCCGGGTCTGCATTCATGCCGCTGACGGCTGGCTGAGCGGGAGCGGGGGCAGGAGGATCGTCGCGCCGCGTGCGCAGTGCGTTATGGACACCGAGTACGCCGGGGCTGATCGCTGCGGCTTTCTCGATGTCTTGCGCAACCGACGGGGTATCGACGCAGCCAGACAGCGTGACACGGCCATCGGCCACTTCGACGACGAGCCCTTCGGGCAGGCTGCCGGCGAAAGCCTCGGCAATGCGCGCACGTACCTGCGCTTCCAGTTCGGGGGTTTGCGGCATGGTGAACTCCGGTTGGGGCAAGAGGAATTCCAGGCTGCGCAAGATGTGTTCCAGCGCCCGCGTCGCTCGCATGCCGAAGTGCGGCGCGCGTTGTAGGACAGCGCCCGCTGAACATCGGCGGCGTGATCCATACAATGAAAACAGCGCATGCCGGCACAAGCCGATGGAGCGCGAATCCACAAGCGAGAAGCGAGGAGAGCGGTGATGAGCAGAAACGGTCTCGACCTCAAGGATACGCAAGGCGCGGCCTCGCAGGCCGGGCGGCACAGATCCCGCCTGATTCATTGGTTCGACAGGTTCGCAGGCGCAGCCACGCGCCATGCCGGGTCCCCCACTGCGTTCGTGATAGCAGTGTTCGTGGTGGTGGCATGGGCCGTAACCGGCCCCATGTTCGGTTACTCGGAGACGTGGCAACTCGTGATCAATACAGGAACCACCATCGTGACTTTCCTCATGGTGTTCCTGATCCAGCAGAGCCAGAACAAGGATGCCGTCGCCGTACACCTGAAGCTCAATGAATTGCTCGCCTCGCATCGCGAAGCCAGCAATATGCTCGTCTCGATCGAAGATCTCGATGAAGAAGAGCTGCGCCAGCTTGTCGCGTTCTACCGCCATCTCGCCGAGCTTGCCGAAAAGGAGGGCGGCCTCAAGTGCAGCCACTCGCTCGATGAGGCGAACATGAATGCCGCGCAGAAGCGCGAGGCCCGCGTCAGCCGCCACGCGGCGGCGCCGGATACCGGACCTTCCGCCGCAAAGCCAGAGAAGGCGCCGGAAGCCGACACCGCCAGTCACGAGGTCTGACATGCCAGCGACCGACAACAAGGCGAGACAGGTGATGGTGTATGGCTGCGCACGCTACGGGCAGCCGGACAGCCACCAGGCGAACAGATCGGCCGGAACGTGGCGCAGCTCGCCGGCTACGGCTTCATGGGTGCCTATGAGCACCGTGCCACTGCGCGGGGGCCGGCTGGCGGAACCGCGGCGCCCTATCTCGTGCCGCTGGATACGGTGGTGGGTGACGCGCAGGCGCAAGCGCTGCATCTTCGCAGTACCGACGACCTGTTTGGCGGGGTCGTGCCGTTCGCGTTCGTGGCGACCAAGGTGATCTCGCACGGGCTGGTGGCGCCCGATGCCGCCGCCCCAGCTGGCTGGAATCCGGACTTCGCGCAGCAGGCAGGCACGGCGGTGCTGCCTGGCTATACGGCGTTCTCGTTGGAAGACGCCCGCCATGCCGGTCTGCGTTTGCTGGGCGGCGGCGTAGTCCGGCTGAAGGATCCGTGCGGTATCGGCGGGCTCGGCCAGCAGACCGTCGACAGCGAAGCCGCGCTCGACGCTGCGCTGGCGACCATGTCGGCGACGGACATCGAATCCCACGGCCTCGTGCTCGAGCGCGATCTCGATTCGCCTGACACGTACAGCGTCGGACAGATCCTGGTGGCCGGACTGCTGGCCAGCTATTGCGGCACGCAGGATCTGACCGCCAACAACACTGGCGAACAGGTGTATGGCGGATCCACACTGGCAGTCGTGCGCGGCGGCTTCGATGCGCTGCTCGCCCAGCCGTTCGGGCCGCGTGCGTTGTCGGCGATCCGTGCAGCCATGACCTATCACGACACTGCGCTCGCTTGCTACCCCGGCATGGTGCTGTCACGCTGCAACTACGACGTGGCATTCGGCGTGCCGGCCGGCGCTACCGGCGCTCCGGCGCTCACCGGCGTACTCGAGCAATCGTGGCGCGTGGGCGGCGCCACGGGCGCGGAACTGGCCGCGCTGAGAGCGCTGAAGGCGGACCCTGCGCGTGAACGCGTCGTGGCCGCCACGCGTGAAGTCTATGGGCCGGATGCGGCTTTACCGCACGGCGCTGAACTGTATTTCCGGGGCGAGGACCGCGACGTGGGCCCGCTGACCAAATACGCATATCTGGAGTCGGACCACGATGGCCACTCATGAAGACCTCATCGAAATCCATAGCGAAGGCGGCAGCATTGCCGGCACGCTGATTGCGCCGGGGACAAAGCTGCCCGGCGTGCTGTTCGTGCATGGCTGGGGCGGCAGCCAGGAGCAGTACCTGGCGCGTGCGCGCAAGGTGGCAGGGCTCGGTTGCGTGTGCCTGACTTTCGACCTGACCGGCCACGCTGGTACCCGCGCACAGTATGAAACCGTCAGCCGGATGCGCAACCTTGCAGATGTGGTCGCCGCCTATGACGTACTGGCGCGCCACGCGGAGGTGGACCGCAATGCCATTGCGGTGGTCGGCAGCAGCTATGGAGGCTACCTGGCCGCCGTCCTGACCAGCATGCGCCATGTGCGCTGGCTGGGGCTGCGCGCACCGGCGCTGTACATGGACGAGGGCTGGGAGCATCCCAAGCGGCAGCTTCATCGCGAACAGGATCTTGTGAACTACCGGCGCTCCATCGTGCCGCCCGACACCAACCGCGCATTGCGTGCCTGCACCGCCTTCGAGGGCGATGTGCTTGTGATCGAATCCGAGAATGACCAGATCGTCCCGCACGCAGCCGTGACGAGCTATGTGGATGCTTGCGTGCGTGCGAATTCGATGACCTATCGCGTGATCAAGGGGGCGGACCACGGCATCGTCGACGAAGAACACCAGCGTGCCTACTCGAGCCTGCTGGTGAACTGGTTGCGAGAGATGGTCACGGGGGCGCGTGCCGGTCCGGTGTCGGCACAGCGGCCCGCTGCGGCCAATTCGCCATCTGCGGAGGAAGCACGGCGCGCTTCGGAAGGCTCGGGGGCAGCCCCATAAGGTGTAGGGTGCCTGCGACCCCGACACGCAAAGCGCCCATGCCGCAACTGGCAATGCCAGTGCGGCATGGGCGTCGCGCCGCTCAGATGAGCGGGGCGATTACTTGTCAGATACGTGCTTGGGCTTGCTCTTGGTCTTGGTCGACGCCATGTCCTTGAGTTCCCTGGTGCTCATGGACTTGGCCATCGACTTCGACGCGCCCTTGAGCGCGCCTGCCTTCTTGTCTCCGCGCTTGGCGGCAAGCGCCGCGCCGGCTGCCTGTTGCTGTGCCTTGGATTTGGCTGGCATGACTAACCTCCTTCCTTCAGGGCGCTGCGCCCGGCGAAGGAACGAAGGCCGGACAGCAGCGCATGCGTGCACGATGCAGTGCACATTTCTGCCTGTCTATATTCGGCCCAGCACGACCAGCAGAGCCACGATCAGGACAATCAGGCCGAGCCCGCCGCTTGGCCAGTATCCCCAGCCAGTGCTGTAAGGCCATGCCGGCAAGGCGCCGACGAGCAACAGGATGAGTAGGATCAGAAGAATGGTGCCGATTCCCATATCGCGCTCCGGTTTTTGGGCCACGAGGCCACGCTTGTCATCAGGGCGCGGCCGGTCGGTGTGCCGGAGTGTTGAATGGGCCATGAACCGGCTTCGCCACGCAGTTTCAGCGTAGCCGAGGGCGTTGCCGCATCCCTCCGGAACGCGGCTGAAAACCATGTAGGAATCGGACGACGACCCGGCGCTGGCCGGGCATCCGAGGCTTAGCCGGCCTCGGTCAGGCCACGCTCCACGGCATAGACCGCCACTTGCACGCGGCTGGCGAGATTGAGCTTTTTCAGGATGTTCTGCACGTGGATCTTCACGGTGCTTTCGGCGACACCCAGGTCGCGTGCGATTTCCTTGTTGCTCTCGCCGCGCGTCAGACCGTGCACGATCTCGCGCTCGCGCGCAGTGAGCTTCGCAGTGTCGTCGTGCCGCACCGGGGCCGGCGCGGGCGCTCGAAACTGCTGCACGAGCTTCGCGGTCATGGCTTCGGAGATCACGGGCTCGCCGGCGGCCGCGCGGCGGATGGCGCTCGTCAGCGCTTCGGTCTCGATATTCTTCAGCAGGTAGCCGCGCGCGCCGCTGCGCAGCGCGGTGGCCAGTTCCTCGGCCTCTTCCGAAACGGTCAGCACGATCACCGCGGAGTCGGGCAGGTCTTCGACCAGCAGCTGCAGCGCTTCAAGCCCTGACAGTCCCGGCATGTTCAGGTCCAGCAGGATGACATCGGGCCGATGCTGCTTGGCGCGCTTGATGCCCTCCACGCCGTCGGCCGCTTCATCGACGATCTCGAAGTCGGCCTGACGCTGGAGCAGTGCGCGGATGCCCGAGCGGAACAGCGTGTGGTCGTCGATCAGCAGGATGCGGATGGTCATGGCAGGGACTCCTGGAATAGGCGCGGCATCGCTTGCCCCGCGGTGGATTGGCGTTCGGACCCGGCAGCCTGGTCGCCGCGCGGCAGCACCAGTTCGATGCGCACGCCGCGGCCCGGCCGGGCGTCGATGGCAAGGCGCGCGTGCAGCCGTGCGGCGCGCTCGCGCATGATATTCAGGCCCACATGGGCATCGCCGTCATGACCGAAGTCGGCCGGGTCGAAGCCCTCGCCGTCGTCCTCGACCACAAGCCGGAAATCATGGCCATGGCTCAGCGACACGGTCACGTGCGCGGCCATCGCATGCTTGCGCACGTTGGACAGCGCTTCCTGCAGAATGAACAGCACCTGCAGCTGCTGCTCGGGCTGCAACGGCAGGCTGTTGCCGTGGTCGTCGATGACCAGCGTGGCTTCGGTCCGGCACTGCCGCCGGAAGCGCTCGACGGTCTCTTCCACCGCGGGCCGCAGCTCGCCGGGGGTCAGGCGCGAGCGGAAGTTGTTCAGCAGCTCGCGCACGTCCTGGTAGCTCTCTTCGACACCGTGGCGCAGCATCGGCACGATCTCGCGGGTTTCGGCCAGGTCGTCGCGATCCACCGCGTCGCCGAGAAGCTGCACCTGCAGGTTCAAGAAGTTGAGGCCCTGCGCAATGCTGTCGTGCAGCCCCTGCGCGACCAGGTTGCGCTCCTCGACCACGGCGAGCTGGCGCGCGCTTGCGGACAGCCGCAGGTGCTCCAGCGCAATGCCGAGATGCTGCGCCAGTGTCTCGAGCAATTGGCGGTCCGACGCGGGCAACTCGCGCGGTGCGCGAAAGTGCAGCGCAAAGGTGCCGATGGCGCCACGCTGGCTTTCGATGCGGAATGCCGCGATGGCCGTAAAGCCTTCGCGCGTGCAAGGCGACGGCTGCGGCAGCAGCGGGCGGCGCGCGGTCTTGCGCAGGTCGGCAATGGCGACAACGCCTTCACGTGTGGCATCGCCACAGTGGCAGGCATCGACGGTCATGCAATTGCCGGACTCGGCCAGTGCGGCAGGCAGGCCCGCGGACGCCAGCAGGTGCAGCTTGCCGTGCTGCGCATCCATGACCCGTACGGAACCGCCATCGGCATCGAATTGCCGCATTACGCGCTGCAGGAAACCGCGCGCCATGGCTTCGGCATCGCGCGCCTGGTTGAGGAACGCGGCCATGTCGTAGAGCGTCTCGAGGTCGCGGTTCTGGCGCTCCAGCTCCGCCGTCTTGCTGGCCACGCGCGCAGCCAGGTCCTGGTACAGGTCCTGCAATTCTGCCGCCATGCGGTTGAATCCTTCGTTGAGCGTGCCGAATTCGTCGCGTGTTTCCACGGGCAGCCGCAGCGTGAATTCGCGCGCGGCCATGCGGCGCAGGCCGTCCTGCAGCCGCAGCACGGGCAGGATGATCCACAGGTAGAGCAAATAGATGACGGCCACCGTGCCCACGCAGGCAATGGCCGCCAGTCCGGCTTGCGACAGGCGCAGCAGGTCGGTCTTGCGCGCACTGTCATGCTCGATCAGCATCACTAGCCGGTCGGCCTCGGCCACGAATGCGGGCAGCGCCTGCACATACGCAACCCCGTTGCCCGCCTGCGCAAGCGGCCTGAGCTCGTGCTGCCAGTCATATGCGACATGGTCGAGCTGCTCATGGATGGCGGGTTCGTCGGGCAGGAACAGCGGACGGACCGGATTGCCCTTGCGTAGCTGGGCAAGCGTGGCATCCAGCGCCTGGATCTGCGCATCGCGGGCACCGGGCTGGCCGGCATTGGCCAGTCCCAGCTCGATCGCCACGCGGTTGGCGCGCATGCGCAGGCTGCCGGCATCGTTGATGGCAGCGCCGGCGCCCTCGAGCTTCCAGGACAGCCACAACGTGCCGGCGATCATGGTGAGCACCACCAGCAGTGAAGCCAGCGACAGCAGGATGATGCGCGTGGACAAGCGGTGACGCGGCGGCGTCAGGCCGGCGGCATCGGGAAACTGGCTGCTGTCCGCGGCGGGCGCGGTGTCGGTGTCGGAATCTGGCATGGGAACAAGGTCTGTGGACTGGGGGCGGTCAACCTCACGGGCGATTCTCCGCGTGGTGCCCCCGATCCGGCATGCGCCAGATCAATAAAGCGTGGATTCCTTGTGCGCTTTTGTGATGCTTTGCTCTCTTTCCGGGCGGCGTCCGACTTGTGAGGAGAGTCTTCCCGGCGGGACCATGAAATATCACGGCGTGATGGAATTGAATGGACCGTTCGCTCGATTCCGGATAGACCCTGAGGCGTGACGGGTCTTGTCCGCGAATCTCGCCCGGACTTATTCGCGATCAAGTCCCGCCAGCAAGACGGGTCCTAGGATCGATCGCGTCTGATCCCGGAGAACCACCATGTCGAGCGCCATTGAGATCCTGGTCCGCCAGCACCGCGACTGCGACCAGGCACTGGAAGATCTTGAAGCCTGCCTGCGCAGTCCCGACTGGGACAAGGCCGCGAGCGCCTTCGCGCGCCTGGAAGTGGCGCTGCAAGGCAATTTCTCGGCCGAGGAAGACCGCCTGTTTCCGGCCTTTGAACAGGTTGCCGGCTCCGCCAGCGGCCCGACCGCGGTGATGCGGCGTGAGCACGACGAAGTGCGCGCGTTGCTCGGCAACGCCGGCGAATGGCTGCAGCTACGCGACGCCAACGCGCTCGCAGCCGAGCTCGACACGCTGGTTGTGCTGCTGCAGCAGCACAACATCAAGGAAGAAAACGTGCTGTTCCCGATGTGCCGCGCGCATGTGCCGGACCTTGACACCTTGCTGGCGAACGCCGGCTGAGCGAGAGAGGAAGCCAGCCTTGAAAGCCATCGGTCTCGATTACGAACGCGCGCCGCGTCCCGGCGTGGTATTCGGCTGCCTGTTGCCGGCGCCGTGGCTCGGTGCCGCGGCGGGCGTGCTGCTGGCGCTCGGCCCCGTGGCCGGGCTGCCGGACAGGTTCGCGCCGCTGGCGTTGGCGGCCGTGCATGTGCTGGCGCTCGGCATGCTGCTGCCGGTCATGCTTGGCGCGCTGTTCCAGATGATGCCGGTGGTGGCAGGCGTGGCGGTGCCGGGATCGGGGCGTGTCGCGCCGCTGGTGGCGCTGACCGCCGGCATTGCGGCCGGCGCGCTGGCCGCTGGCTTTCTCGACGGCGGCACCATGCCGTTCCGCCTTGCCGCGCTGGCAGGCGGCCTGTTGCTGCCGCTGGCGGGCGGCTTGCTGCTGTTGGCCGGCCGACGTGTTGCGATGGTCGATGCCACCACACGCACGCTGGCCGGCATCGGCGCGCCGCTGGCGCTGACCGGACTGCTCGGCGCGGCGCTGGCGGGTTTGTTCGGCGGCCTGTGGAGTGCGTCACCGTCACCGTTGCTGGCATTGCACGTCGCCTGGGGCCTGGGCGGCTGGCTGGCCGCGTTGGTGACCGGCATAGCGACCACGGTGCTGCCGATGTTCTGGCAGGCCCCGCGCCTGCCGCGCTGGCTGGAACGCTGCCTGCCATGGGGTCATTGGGTGCCGTTGCTGGGATTCAGTGCGCTGGTCGTGGTGCAGCCAGAAGGCAAGATCACACGCTGGGCCTTGTTGGCCTGGCTGGCGTTCGCTGCCGTGACGGCCGGCTTCATGCTGGCCGGCATGCTGCGCGCGCGACGCCGCCATGATCCCGTCTGGCTGCTATGGCCGGTGGCCGCCGCAAGCATGCTCGCCGCGGCGCTGCTGGCAGTGGCCCTGCCGCACGCATCGGCCGATTGGCAGGCGACGCTGTCCTGGTGGGTCGGCACGCTCGCGCTGATCGGCGGCGGCGTGCTTCCCATGACGGCGATGCTCGGCAAGATCGTTCCCTTCCTCGTCTGGCTGCACCTGCGCAGGCTGCTGCCGCCACGCGCACGCGTGCCCGCCATGCAGGCCATCATCAGCCCGGATGCGCAGCGGCGCCAGGCGTGGCTGCTGCTTGCCGCCTTCGCGATGCTGCTCGCTTTGCCGCTGGCGCCAGCATGGCTCGCGCGTGCGGGCGGACTCGCATTGGCGCTGGCCAATGGCTGGCTTGGCCTGCAATTGCTGAAGGCGCTGCATTGCATGCGCGCCATGCGTGCACGGGGCGGATTGCCGCCGAGGAAGCCGTTCGTGGAGACGGCGCAGGCAGGAAAAACACACCATGGTTGAGACCGCGATGCTTGAAAGACTGCAGTTGTTCCGTGGCGTCGATGCCCGCGTGCTCGGCGCGATTGCTGCCAAGGCCACGACGCAGCGCCTGTCGAAGGGAGAATTCCTGTTCCGTCGCGGCGATGCCTGCAGCGGATTGATCGTCGTGCTGGACGGGCTGGTCAAGCTGGCCTTGCCTGCCACGCCATGCAGCATCAAAGGCCTGGAACGTGCGGTCGAGGTGTTCGGTCCCGGTGCGGTGTTTGGCGAAGATGTGCTGTTCGCGGACGCGCTACAGCCGGTTGATTGTCAGGCGATGATGCGCACCACGGTGCTATGCATCGACAGTTCGGTGCTGTGGGAAACACTGGAACGAGACCCGCTGTTGTCCGCGCGGCTGCTGCGCAATCTGTCGAGCCGGCTCCATGCGCTGATGCGCGATATCGAGGCCACCGGCCTGCAGAACGCGTTGCAGCGCGTCGCGGGCTTCCTGCGCGACGAGGCGCACGCCGGGCGATGCACGTGGCTGGCCTGCACGCAGCGCGTGATCGCTTCCAAGCTTGGCATCACGCCCGAAACCCTGTCGCGCGTGGTCAGCCGGTTCTGCGCCGAGAACCTGGTGCGGCTCGAACGCGGCAAGATCTTCGTGCTCGATGCCGAAGGGCTGGGGCGCCTGGCGGCTGACGGCTTATGCGCTGACGCCCCAGCCGTCGCTCATGCCGCGACGGTGGCAGGCATCGGCATGACAGCAGGTTTTTCGCCGGTCAGCAGGTAGTGGAGCAGGTCCGCCACGGGGCGAATCGCTTCGCCGAACGGCAGCGAGCCCTTGCCGCGGAAGAACAACCCGCGCTCCACATCGCCGCGCACGGCCTGCGCCAGTTTCAGGTCGATGCAGAACTGGCCGATGCGCGCCACGCCGTCGCGCAGGCCGCAGGCATGCAGGCAGTCGAATCCTTCCAGGCAGTCGCGCGCCTTGGCCCGGCGCTGCAGCCGGCTTTCGCTCGACAGGTAACGCGATAGCCATGGCGTGAGCACGGCGCGTGCCGGCAGGCCCGCCACGCTGGTGAACTCGCACAAGTCTTCCGGGCTCGCGGTGGCCAGCACCTGCTTGAAGGCCGGATGCGCGTCGCATTCCTCGGTGACCGCGAACGCGGTGCCAAGCTGCACGGCGGCGGCGCCTTCGCCGAGCCAGTGGCGCACCTTCGCATGGCTGTTGATGCCGCCCGCCAGGATCAGCGGGATGCTGTCCCACGCGAGCCCCAGCGTCTGGAACAACTCGCGGCATTCGGTGAGCACGCGCGCAAAGGAGAAGCGCGCTTCGCCGAGGTCCTGGATGGCGGGCGCGCCGAGGTGGCCGCCCGCGTGGGCGGGATGTTCGACCACGATCGCGTCCGGCAGCCGTCCCTTCTTCATCCACTTGCGCAGCACCAGTCCGATGCCGCGCGCTTCCGACAGGATCGGGATCAGCGCGACCTTCGGGTGGTCTGCGGTCAGCTCGGGCAGGTCAAGCGGCAGGCCGGCACCCATGACGATGGCATCGGCGCCGCTTTCGCACGCCTGGCGCACCAGTTGCGCGTGCGAACCGACGGCCTTCATCACATTGACGGCAACGAGGCCGCGCCCGCCGGAGAGGTCGCGCGCGCCGCGGATCTCGCGGTCCAGCGCCACGAGGTTGGCGGCCTCGATGCGCGCCTTGTCGCGCGTGCCGCTGGTCTGCGCCATCAGGTCGGGATGGTGGTGGCGCAGATCGATGCTGGCAATGGTGCCCACACCGTTGTGCGCGGCCACGGTGCCCGCCAGGCGGTGTGCGGAAATGCCGATGCCCATGCCGCCCTGGACGATCGGCAGCAGCCGGCGCCCGGCCAGCTTCAGCCAGTGTTCTGTCATGATGGTCTCACTATCTGGGAACTGCGCGCGGCCCGCGGTATCGGGCCGCGCACGAACGGCCAAGCGTGGCACAGCGGATGGCGCGAGCGTTTGCCGCAGGTCAATGGGGCGCGGGCACTGCACCAATGGCGTAGGCCGACCGGTCTATGCCGCCCCGCGTTACGGACTGGTTTGCGCGTGGTCAAGTCCGCACGCCGGGTGGCTGGCTAGCATCTGCGCTGGCCGAATTCCCGCGCCGCCTACGCGGTGCCTGTGACATGACAACTTCCTCTTCCATGCGGGCGCGCCACCCGCAACTGGTGGCGCCCGCCGGCTCGCTTACCGCGCTGCGCGCGGCGCTCGAGCACGGCGCCGATGCCGTGTACCTCGGCTTGCGAGACGCCACCAACGCGCGCAACTTCGGCGGCCTCAACTTCACCGAGGCCGACATCCGCACCGGCGTGGCCGAAGCCCATGCACGCGATGCCGAGGTACTGTTCGCGATCAACACCTTCCCGCAGATGGGCGAAGTGGCAAAGTGGCACCGCGCCGTCGATGCAGCGGCGGATCTCGGCGCCGACGCGGTCATCATGGCCGATGCGGGACTCATGGCCTATGCATCCGAGCGTCACCCGCAACTGCGGCTGCACTTGTCGGTGCAGGGCTCGGCGACGCATGCCGATGCCATCGAACTGATGCGCGAGCGCTTCAACATCAAGCGCGTGGTGCTGCCGCGCGTGCTGTCGCTCGCGCAGATCGGCAAGCTTGCGCGGCAGACCAGCGTGGAGCTTGAAGTCTTCGGCTTCGGCAGCCTGTGCGTGATGGCGGAGGGCCGTTGCCTGCTGTCCTCGTATGCGACCGGCGATTCACCCAACAACAAGGGCGTCTGCTCGCCCGCGCATGCGGTGCGCTGGACCGAGCAGGACGGCACCATGCACGCGCGCCTGTCGGGCATCCTGATCGACAGCTACGCGCCCGGCGAGCCTGCGGGTTATCCGACGCTGTGCAAGGGGCGTTTCGAGGTGGAAGGCGAGCGCGGCTACGTGCTGGAAGAGCCTACAAGCCTCAACGCACTCTCTTTGTTGCCAGCGCTGATCGACATGGGCATCGCCGCCATCAAGATCGAAGGCCGTCAGCGCAGCCCGCGCTATGTGGCGGACGTGGTCGGCGTGCTGCGCGCCGCCATCGATGCAGCCTGCGCCGAGCCGGCGCGCTTCACGCCGCGCCAGGAATGGCAGGGCACGCTGGGCCGCCATGCCGAAGGCGATCAGGTCACGCAGGGCGCCTACGACAGGCCGTGGCGATGAGCGCGGCAACCTCTCAACCTCGGAGCCATTGATGCGGAATACCTCTACCCCCGGCGCGGCCAGCTTCGGCATTGCGCTGGGACCACTGCTGTACTACTGGCCGCGCGCGACGGTGATGCAGTTCTACGCCGACGTGGCGGAATCGGCCGTCGATCGCGTCTACCTGGGCGAGACCGTCTGCACGCGCCGCCACGAACTGCGCCATGCCCACTGGATCGAGATCGCGCAGATGCTGCGCGACGCCGGCAAGGAGGTGGTCCTGTCCACGCCGGTGCTGGTCGAGTCCGATTCCGATATCGCCCGCATGCGCCGTGTCTGCGAGCAGGACGACTACCTCGTCGAAGCCAACGACGTTGGCGCCGTTCGCTGCATGGGCGGTCGCCCGTTTGTCGGCGGCCCGCATCTCAACGTCTATCACGCCGATACGCTGGCGTGGCTGGCCAGCCTCGGCGCCAGGGGCTGCGTGATGCCGGTGGAGATGGACGGCCCCACGCTGGCCGCGCTATCGGCCGGGCGCTGCGCCGGCGTGGCGCAGGAAGTGCTCGCCTGGGGCCGCATGCCGCTGGCGTTCTCGGCGCGCTGCTTCACCGCGCGTCACCATCGTCTGCGCAAGGATGCGTGTGAATTCCGTTGTCTCGACTATCCGGATGGGCTCGTGGCTGCCACTGGCGAAGGTCAGGCCTTCTTCACGCTCAACGGCATCCAGACGCAGTCGGCCACGTGCCTGGATCTATGCGATCAGGCGTTGTCCATGGCGCATGTGGGCATCGATATGCTGCGCGTCAGCCCGCAGTCGACTGGCACGCTGGAAGCGGTGGCTGCGCTTGCGGCGATCCGTTCGGGCACATGCTCGCCCGCCCCCAGCGGCGTGGTGCCGGCCGGCGCCGAGCCCTGCAACGGGTACTGGCACGGGCGCCCGGGCATTGCGTGGGAGGAGCGGCCATGAGCGCACTGCAATTGCTGCTGGCCCGTGTGCATCGCCGTTTGCCAGGCCGTGCGCGCGCGTTGCCGCTGGTGTCGGCGTTGGAACTGGCACGTCGTGCCGGATGGTTGGAGCCGCCTGAGGCGCTCGACGGGCATACCTTCTTGTTGACGGTGACGGACCTCGGGCTTGATGTGCCTTTCCGTTGCGAGAATGGGCGGTTTCGGATGGGCGGTGGCAGTGGCACGCCGGAGCTGACGCTGCGCGCGTGCGTGCCGGATTACCTGCGGCTGCTGGCGGGGCAGTGTGATACCGATACGCTCTTTTTTCAGCGCAGGCTGGTGATCAGTGGGGATACGGCGTTGGGGTTGGAGGTGAAATACTGGCTGGATGCGGCGCCTCGGCCGGCGTGGCTTGGGTCGGTTGCTCGGCGGCTGGCGGCGGGGTTTGGGGGTGGGGGGGGAGGTTGAGTTGGCGATCTTGGCATGCGCTGCTGGTTTGGCGGCGTAGCCGGCGGGGGCTTCTCGTTTGGGCTGGGTTGTCGCTCTTCGCTGGCGCCGCTGTTTCGCCGGCGTAGCCGGCGAGTCACTTTTGTCCGAGCGACAAAAGTAACCAAAAACGCGTTTTGGTTGCCCCAAAGGGGCGAATTTTTATCGTAGTGTGCCAGGGGTGTTGTACGGGTATGGGCTTCAGAGTGATTTACGCTGCCTGCCGCGTGGGGCACCACCGTGAGTGGAAATACAGCGCTGATTGAACGAGCCCTGCAAGCGTCTGTGGCCCCTGCTGCGAGTGATATCGTGTGATCGCCTTCGGCTGCGCTGCGCGCAGGGCCCTAGTCTGAGCACACAGGCCCAGGGCAATCCACGCCTCGGGGACGGTGCCCCGCGCATGGCATGCCGAAGTAGAGAAAGGACCTTGGACGAACCTGGGCGCCAGCGACGTTGATGAGCTCGCCACCCGACGACGCCGTGCGCGCAGCGCAGCCGAAGGCGTCCCACCATTGACCTGATTGGAACGCTGTACCCGAGTCCGTCTTGGGGATCGTCCAAAAGCCGTGCCGCGCCAGGCACAGGTTCTGACTCACATGGCGTAGCAGGGTCGAACGGCTGACCACCGTGGCAGGCGTCCAAAGCCGTTTGAACCCCTGCCGCCGTGGAATTGATGGCCAGCGGCAACGACGCGCTTTTCTGCCTACTCTTTTGTCGCTCGGACAAAAGAGTAGGTCGCCGGCTACGCCGGCGAAACAGCGGCGCATGCCAAGAGCGACACCCCAGCCTAAACCAGACGCCCCGCTGGCTACACCGCCAAACCAGAGGCGCCAGCCAAGAACAACAACCCCCCTTACTTACACCCCAACCTCTTAGCCAACTTATGCAAATTACTAGCATCCACCCCCAGTTCCCGCGCAGCCCGCGCCCAATTCCGCCCATGAACCCTTAGCGCATGCTCGATGCATTCCCGCTGAGTCTGCTCTACGGCATCGCGCAACGTGACGCCTGCGGCCAGCGTCGCACGGGTATGCACCGCTGACGGCGCGCTCTCCACGTCTACGACGGACGCTTCCGATGGCAGTGCCGGACTATCCAGGTCAAGCAGATCCGCCTCCAGCGTCACGATGTCATTCCGGTTGGCCCCCCGGCTCACTGACCGCAGCGCCGCACGGCTCACCACATGCTCCAGCTCTCTCACATTGCCGGGCCAGCGGTACCGGCGCAGCGCGTCCTGCGCGCCCGGCGACAGGCGCAGGCTGCGCATGCCGAGCCGTGCGCGGTTCAGTTCGAGGAAGCGGCCGGCCAGTAGCAGCACGTCGTTGTCACGTTCGCGCAGCGGCGGAATGGGGATCGGATAGACCGACAGCCGGTGATACAGGTCGGCGCGGAACGAGCCGTCCCGTACATGCTCGCGCAGGTTACGGTTTGTCGCGGCGATCACGCGCACGTCCACGCGGCGCGGCTTGTCGGAGCCCAGCCGCTGGATCTCGCCGTTCTGCAGCGTGCGCAGCAGCTTGGCCTGGATCGCCAACGGCAGTTCACCGACCTCATCGAGGAATAGCGTGCCGCCGTCAGCAGCCTCGAAGCGGCCCGGACGCTCGCCGGTGGCGCCCGAGAACGCGCCTTTGACGTGGCCGAACAGCTCGCTCTCGGCGAGCGACTCCGGCAGCGCGGCGCAGTTCACGTGGACCAGCGGACGGTCGCGCCGGCGCGACAGGCGATGCAGCCTGTGTGCGAACAGCTCCTTGCCGACACCGGTCTCCCCAAGCAGCAGCACCGGCAGTTCCGAATCGGCCACCACATCCAGTTCATGCAGCAGCCCTGTGATGGCCTCGCTCTGGCCGATGATCTCGCCCTCGTCCGGCGGCAACTCATTGTCGGGTGTCTTGCCGCGCGACAGTTGCAGCGCGCGGATGTCCGCCTCCAGCCGCGTGGTGCGGATGGCGGCCTCGACCAGCAGCGTCAGTCCGTCCAGCTCGGCCTGTGCGGCATCGTCGAAGGTGCCGACCTGCAGGGCATCCAGCGTGAGCACGCCCCAGGCGCGACCCTCAAGCTCAAGGCGGATGCCCATGCAGTCATGCACGGGCAGAGGCTCGCCCACATGTTCGTCGATGAGACCGTCGTAGGGATCGGGCAACACGCTGTCATGGTGGAAGCAAGTGACACCGCGCCGCGCGAGGATGGCGCCGAGCCGCGGATGCAGTCCCACCGCAAAGCGGCGCCCCAGCGCGTCGCGGACGAGCCCGTCCACTGCCACGGGCCGCAAGTGCTCCTCTTCCAGCCGCAGGAGTGCCACGGCACCGCAACGGAAACACGCGCGCAGCGCGCTCACCAGCCGCTGCAGGCGAACCGCGTGCGGCAGGTCGGCTGCCAGGTCCGCCAGGAGTTCCGAATAGATACCACGCCGGATTAGGGTCATAAATACCTTGATGGGTAAATTGCACCACAACTTTAACCGGGTGAATTATACCTTGACTAATCTAACCTAATGATTTTATTGGAAGAAAATCTGGCACGGTACTCGCGTAGTGATCTGCGACACATTTGAGAAGGAGCACATCATGCGCTTGCAAGACCAGCCTCTGGGCCAACTGGCCCGCCGGATTCCTGGTGCCACCGGCATCTTCCACGACTATGACCTCGACTTCTGCTGCGGGGGCAAGCAGACGCTGCGCGATGCCGCGTTCGCCAAGGGACTCGACGCCGATGCCATCGAAACACGCCTGCAGACCTTGCAGCGCGACAGCGAGCCCGCGCAGACCGACTGGGGCACGGTGCCGCCGGCGTCGCTGATTGCCCACATCCTGACGCGTTTCCACGAGCGCCATCGCGAGCAGCTTCCGGAACTGATCCGCCTGGCTCGCCGCGTCGAGCATGTGCACGGCGACCGGCCGGATTGCCCGGTCGGCCTGGCCGACCACCTGGTGGCGATGCGCAGCGAACTGGAAGCCCATATGCAGAAGGAAGAGCAGATCCTGTTCCCGATGCTCGCGCGCGGGCTGCAAGTGGCCGCCACGGCGCCGATCCGGGTGATGCGCATGGAGCATGACGATCACGGTGAAGCGCTGCAGCGCCTGGCCTCGCTGACCAACGACATCACGCTGCCGCGCGCGGCCTGCAACACCTGGCGCGCGCTGTACCTGGGCCTGCGCACGCTGCGCGAAGACCTGATGGAACACATCCACCTGGAAAACAACATCCTGTTCGAGCCGGCCGCCGCGGTCGCCGCGAACGACTGAGTCCCCCGGACACATCCCCCAGGAAACTTACCAATAAGCGAGCCTCATCATGGGTCCCTATCGCAGACTCTGGTTCCTGCTGATCGCCGTGCTGGCGGTCACGTTCTCCCTGCTCGGCTACTACGGTGTCGAGGTCTACCGGCAAGCGCCGCCGATACCGGCGAAGGTCGTGGCCAGCGATGGCCGCGCGCTGTTCACCGGCGACGATATCCTCGATGGCCAGACCGCCTGGCAATCGGTCGGCGGCATGCAGCTCGGCTCCATCTGGGGCCACGGCGCCTACCAGGCGCCGGACTGGACCGCCGACTGGCTGCATCGCGAGCTGACCGCGTGGCTGGACCTGGCGGCGCAGAAGCAGTACAGCCGGCCTTACGCGAAGCTCGACGGGCCGACGCAAGCCGGCTTGCGCGAGCAACTGCGCGCCGAGTACCGCGGTAACCATGCCGACGCACAGACCGGCGTACTGACCGTCTCGCCGCTGCGCGCGCAAGCCATGGCGCAGACCGCCAGCTACTATGACCGCCTGTTCTCCGACTCGCCCGACCTGCACACGAGCCGCGAGCACTTCGCGATGAAGGAGAACACGCTGCCGAGCGCCGAACGCCGCGTGCAGCTCACGCACTTCTTCTTCTGGACGGCATGGGCCGCATCCACGTCGCGTCCGGGGCACGAAGCGACCTACACCAACAACTGGCCGCATGAGCCGCTGATCGGCAATCAACCAACCAGCGAAAACGTGGTGTGGTCGGTGGTCAGTGTAGTGGTGTTGCTGGCTGGCGTTGGCCTGCTGGTGTGGGCATGGGCGTTCCTGCGCGGGCAGGAAGAGAACCTGCCGCAAGCGCCGACGCGCGATCCGCTGCTCGCCGTGCCGCTCACGCCGTCGCAACGCGCGCTGGGCAAGTACCTGTTCCTCGTCGTCGCACTGTTCGTGTTCCAGGTATTCCTGGGCGGCTTCACCGCGCACTACACGGTCGAGGGCCAGAAGTTCTACGGGCTCGATGTCTCGCAGTGGTTCCCGTACTCGCTGGTGCGCACGTGGCACATCCAGAGCGCGCTGTTCTGGATCGCCACAGGCTTCCTGGCCGCGGGGCTGTTCCTCGCGCCGCTGATCAACGGCGGCAAGGACCCGAAGTTCCAGCGCCTCGGCGTGAATGTCCTGTTCTGGGCGCTTGTCGTCGTGGTGGTCGGCTCGTTCACGGGCAACTACCTGGCGATCGCGCAGATCCTGCCGGCAAACCTGAACTTCTGGCTGGGCCATCAAGGTTATGAGTATGTGGACCTGGGCCGCCTGTGGCAGATCGGCAAGTTCGCGGGCATCCTGATCTGGCTCGTGCTGATGATGCGCGGCATCTGGCCGGCGCTGCGTACGCGCGGCGGCGACAAGAACCTGCTTGCGCTGCTGACCTCGTCAGTCGTCGCGATCGGGTTGTTCTATGGCGCCGGCCTGGCCTACGGCGAGCGCACCAGCCTGACGGTGATGGAGTACTGGCGTTGGTGGGTGGTCCACCTTTGGGTCGAGGGCTTCTTCGAAGTGTTTGCTACGACGGCGCTGGCGTTCGTGTTCTGCACGCTCGGCCTGGTATCGCGCCCGATGGCGACGGCTGCCAGCCTGGCCTCTGCATCGCTGTTCATGCTGGGCGGTATCCCGGGCACGTTCCACCACCTGTACTTTGCCGGCACCACCACGCCGGTGATGGCGGTCGGTGCCGCGTTCAGCGCGCTGGAAGTAGTGCCTTTGATCGTGCTTGGCCATGAAGCCTGGGACAACTGGCGCCTAAAGGATCGTGCGCCGTGGATGGCCGACCTGAAGTGGCCGCTGATGTGCTTCGTGGCGGTGGCGTTCTGGAACATGCTTGGCGCCGGCGTATTCGGTTTCATGATCAACCCGCCGATCTCGCTGTACTACGTGCAGGGCCAGAACACCACGCCGGTACACGCGCACGCTGCACTGTTCGGGGTCTATGGCTTCCTGGCCCTGGGCTTCACGCTGCTGGTGCTGCGCTATGTGCGGCCGGCCTACCGCCTGAGCCCGGCGCTGATGAAGACCGCGTTCTGGGGCATGAACGCGGGCCTCGTGCTGATGATCGGCACCAGCCTGCTGCCCGTCGGCATCATCCAGTTCCTGGCGAGCGTGGAATACGGGACATGGTATGCGCGCAGCGAAGCGTTCATGCAGCAGCCGATCCTGCAGACATTACGTTGGGTGCGGACGTTCGGTGATGTGGTGTTTATTGTTGGAGCCGTGTCGTTTGCGCTGCAGGTGGTGTTGGGGCTGGCTAACCGGACGGTCGTGGCGGATGCGCGGGCGGTGGGGTTGGAGGTGGCTGGGAGGTGAGGGGTGGGGTTTTGGTCTTGGCCAGCGCCGGTGTATCGCCGGCGTAGCCGGCCGGGGCTTGTCGTTTGGGCTTGGTTATCGCTCTTCGCTGGCGCTGCTGTTTCGCCGGCGTAGCCGGCGAGTCACTTTTGTCCGAGCGACAAAAGTAACCAAAAACGCGTTTTGGTTGCCCCAAAGGGGCGAATCTTTATCGTAGTGTGCTGAGGGTGTTGTACGGGTATGGGCTTCAGAGTGATTTACGCTGCCTGCCGCGTGGGGCACCACCGTGGTCAGAATTACAGCGCTGATTGAACGAGCCCTGCAAGCGTCTGTGGACCCTGCTGCGAGCGATATCGTGTGATCGCCTTTGGCTGCGCTGCGCGCAGAGCCCTAGTCTGAGCACGCAGGCCCAGGGCAAACCACGCCTCGGGGACGACGCCCGCGCATGGCATGCCGAAGTAGAGAAAGGACCTTGGACGAACCTGGGCGCCAGCGACGTTAATGAGCTCGCCTCCCGACGACGACGACGTGCGCGCAGCGCAGCCGAAGGCGTCCCACCACTGACCGTGTTGAAACGCTGTACCCGAGTCCGTCTTGGGGATCGTCCAAAAGCCGTGCCGCGCCAGGCACAGGTTCTGACTCACATGGCGTAGCAGGGTCGAACGGCCGACCACCATCGCTGGCGTCCAAAGCCGTTTGAACGACTGCCGCCGTGGAATTGATGGCCAGCGGCAACGACGCGCTTTTTGGTTACTTTTTGTCGCTCGGACAAAAAGTGACTCGCCGGCTACGCCGGCGAAACCGCGGCGCCAGCCAAGAGCGACACATCAACCCCAACCACAAAGCCCCCGCCGGCTACGCCGGCGAACCAGCGGCGCCAGCCAAGAGCGACAACCCACGCTCATTCAAAACGGCCTCTCCCCCATAATCGTCGCCCGCTCCATCCTCCTCGGTGCCGGCCAGTAATCACTAACCGCATAGTGCTGCGTGGCCATGTTGTCCCAGATCGCCACGCTGTTCGGCCGCCAGCGGAAACGCACCTGGTACTCCGGAATCGCTGCCTGGCTCAGCAGGTAGTTCAGCAGCAGGCTCGCGCCAGGCGTCTTGTCCTGTCCGAAGCGCACGTTCTCCGGCGTGTGGTAGTTGATGAAGTGCGTCGAGAACGGCGTCACATACAAGATTTTCTCGCCGGTGTCCGGATGCGTCCTGACCACCGGATGATCGACCAGCGGATGCTTGCGCACCAGTTCCTCGCGCTCCTCGGTCGACATGATCGCGCCAAACGAATGCTCGATGCCGTGCTTGGCGCGCAGCCCTTCGATCTTCTGCTTGATCTCTTCGGGCAGGTTCTTGTACGCGTCGACCATGTTCACCCAGATCGTGTCGCCGCCAACATCCGGGCAGGAGATGCAACGCAACACCGCACCCCTGGGAGGATTCGCGCGCCACGAGGCATCGCTGTGATAGGTGTTCTCGAAATGGTCCCGCTTCTCGCTTTTGACGATCTCGATAAGACCCGGATAGCCTGGAACCGTATTGGCGACGGGGTGGTCCTCGAGGTCGCCGAAGCGCTTCGCGAACGCGACATGATCATCGCGCGTGATTTCCTGGTCGCGAAAGAACAGCACGCGGTGCTTGAGCAACAGAGCCTTGATCTCCGCGTACAGGGAATCGTCGCGCGCGACATCGGCGAGACTCACGCCGGTCAGTTCGGCGCCGATCGAACAGGTAAGGGGGTTGACTTGCATGGTGGCTACTCGTTGAAGGTCTGAATGTCAGCAGTCAGTCAGCGGCTAGTCAGCCGTGAGCACGATCTTGCCCATGTGCTGGCTGCTCGCGATATAGGCATAGGCTTCGCCAATCGAAGCCATCGGGAAGGTCTTGTCGATCGGCAGGCGCAGCCTGCCTCCGCGGAAGAACGGCAGCAGGTCGCGTGCGCAGGCCTGGATGCAATCGAGGCGTTCCTGCTCGGTGCGCGTGCGGAAGGTTGCGCCGATCAGCTTCAGGCGGTTCTGCCACAGCAGGTTCAGGTCGAGTTGCGCGGTGCTGGCGCCACCAAGGCGGGCGAGGTTGACGAGCCTCCCTTTCACCGCAAGGCTCCTGACATGGTCTTCGAAGACCGTGCCGCCGACCGTGTCGATGATGATGTCCACGCCGCGCCTGTCGGTGGCTGACATGATGGCGTCCACCTGGGAGTCCGTGGACGCATTGACGCCGACGTTGACGCCGAAGTCCGCCAGGCGTTCGAGCTTTGCGGCGGATCGCGACGATGCGATCACGGGCCGCGCGCGCATCGTTGCCGCGATCATGATTGCGGCCATGCCCACGCCGCCCGAGGCGCCGTTGACGAACACCGATTCGCCGGCCTTCAGTTCGCCGTTGCTGACCAGCGCATCGTGGGCGGTGATGAAGACATTGGGAAATGCGGCGGCATCGACCCATGACACATCGTCGGGCACGGCCATCAGCGCCAGCGGGGCCGCGACCACATATTGCGCATGGCAGCCGCGGCCATGGCCCATGACGCGGTCGCCTTCACGCCATTGGCTCACCTGTTCGCCGACGCGCACGACCTCTCCCGCGAATTCGACACCGGCGGTCATCGGGTTACCGCTCCGATGCTCGCGCATGTACTTGATCTCGCCGTAGTTGAGGCCGGACGCGCGAACGCGGACCAGGACCTCGTTGGCGCCGGGCCGAGGAACGGGGATATCCCGCACCTCAAGCCGACCACCGTCGGCGCCGGCTATGACTTGTGCCGCTTTCATGCCTTCTCCTTTGCTTTCCCCTGCATGGCAGGGCGTTGGCTGGATTGTCGGCAGGGCGGGCATTCATCGCTTGACGGGCGGCGCCACAACTTGGCCTATCGCGTCAGGCGTGCGGACCGTGCGTACAAAGCTCTGGCGCACGCGGGCGCCGGGAAGCAAAGCGGGAGCGGGGCGCCGTCAGGCCGACGGCGCAAAGAAGGGATGTATCGGGACGGGTGGCGCGATCAGTGATCCGTGCCGGCACGCCAGCGCGTCGGCGGCATGCCGAACTGGGAACTGAACCAGCGCGAGAAGGTGCTGACTTCCGCGAAGCCAACCAGCATCGCCACCTGGGAGACGGGGTAGCGGCTATCCGCGAGATAGCGGCTGGCCAGCCCGCGCCGGACTTCGTTGACGAGCGAAGAGAACTCTTGCCCTTCCTGTCCGAGTCGGCGTTGCAGGGTCCGCGCGCTCATGCCGAGCTGCTGGCCGACCTGCTCGATGCTGCCTTGTCCGCGCGGCAGCAGCATATGCACCGAACGGCGGACATTGGATGCCGTGGAAATCTTGCGGCCGCGCGGGTGCTGGTCGAGGAACTCCCTGGCGTAGCGCGCGAGATTTACATCGCCAAGCGGATTGGGACGATCGAGATCGTGCCGATCCAGCACGATGCCATCGAAGTCGCTGCCGAACTCGACGTTCGTGCCGAACAGCCGGCGATGCACGTGCAGGTTCGCGGGCGCGCCATGCGAGAAATGCACGCTGCGCGGCTTCCACTTTCCGCCGAGCATCGATTTCATCAGGCACAGCATCGCGCCGATCGACAGCTCGACCGGCTGGCGCCCGGGAGTCGGGCGGTCGGTGATCAACTGCAGCCGGACGATGGCGACAGCATCGGCTTCCTCGACATGGACGAGCACGGACTCGCTCAGCAGGTGGCGGTACGTCTCGAGCTGGCCAAGTGCGTGGCGCAAAGTCGGCTGGTGCTGCAGCAGCAGGCTGATCGGGCCGAAATCGGACAGGCGCCACGACTCGGCCATCAGCAATCCGACCGCCGCGCCGCTGGACGCCTGCTCGGAGGCATCGAGTACATTCGCCAGCCAGGGTTCCGGAACATGGAGGTCCGGCGAAACGATGCAGGAGCGGTCCGCCCCGACATGACGGATCATGCGCTCCGGGTCGACGCTGAGCGTGCGTGCGATCTCGGAGAACTTGACCAGTAGGGCGCTGCGAATCAGGGTGCTCATGTGATGGCTCAGGGGACGATTCCGTGGCTTGCGGCGCGCCGTTGCGACGCCGCGGTGCCGTCACTCAAGGTATTCAGGCACCCGGGGCGTGTCAACCTTCAGCACTCCGGAGCTATCGTAAACACCTAGCCATCACACTGGACGGGCTTAGCGCGTCTTGCGCAGATAGCCCTGTGTGCCCCCGTTGCGGTTCGGCGCAAAGCCATTGGCCTGCAGCGACTCTTCCACGGTGTCGTAGAACACGCCGATCCTGCTGATCTCGCGCGCCTCTTTGGCCGTAGCGATCTCGCGGCCGAACTCGTGCGAGATGCGCACGAGTTGCTCGATCTGCTTCACGGTGCTCATCTTCGCTGTGCGCTTCTGGTTCCACAGCACGTCCTCGGTCCCGCAACGCACATGCAAGCCCATGGCAATGCCCATCATGTTGACCGGCAGCACGTTGCGCACATTGCTCTCCACGGTCACCACCGCGCCGTCGGGCACGCCGCGCATGAAATTGCCGAGGCTGTAGACGTTGGGTGTGTCCATGCCGCCGCCGATGGCGACCCAGTTCATCACCAGCGGGCCCTTGTAGAAGCCGCGCCGCATCAGGCGTTCCACCGACTCGAAGCTGTTCGTGTTGTAGCACTGGAACGCGCTCTGGATGCCCTTGGCCGTCAGGCGGCGGACGTGTTCCTCGACCCAGCCAGGCTGCGCGGGCACTGTCATTTCCTTGTAGGCGTGGAAGATGGCCGGGTTCTCGCGCGAGGTGCCCTCGAAGTCGGCATCCTCGGCATGGTCGGTGACGTTCATCTGCGAGGTGTTGACCGTGACCGTCACCTGATCCGGCGTGGGCTCCAGGTCGGCCAGCATGTGCCGGGTGTCGTCGGACAGCCATTTGGCGGCCTGGCCCTCGTTCTCCGGTGCGAACGAGATCGAGCCGCCCACCTGGATGATCATTTCCGGCACCGCCTTGCGCACGCCGGCGACCAGCTCGTTGAACTTGGACAGGCGCTTGCTGCCCTTGCCATCGAGTTCGCGTACATGCAGGTGCAGCACGGTGGCGCCCGCGTTGTAGCAATCGACTGCCTTCTGGATCTGCGCTTCCATCGTGACCGGGATGTCCTCGGGGAAATCGGAAGGCAGCCAGCCCGGCGCATACGGTGCGGCGGTGATGATCAGCGGTTGCTGGTTTTCCGGGAAAAGATGGCCGTCGAGAAAGTTCATGGTGGTCTCCAGGGGGGAAGGGCTGCTGTCGTTGCCAGGAGTTGCCGCCTCGCATGGCGTGCAGCGTGTGTCTCCTGTTCCCGGCTTCGATCCGGTGCGTCGAGTATCGGATTCATCGACCCGCCCGGACTTGCTTATCCGGGACAATCGTTTGCTTTTTTGGGGCGGCGCAGGCCGGGCATGCCAGCCGGACAGACTTGTCACCATCGGCACAAATCTGTCGCGCGATGCCAAGCGCGGGCGGAATCGGCCCCGCAGAATGCGCTGCAAGGCCATTTCAGCGCCACGCCACGGCATCGGAGATGCCGGGCGCAGGAACAAGAGACCCCCAAGGAATTGCCATGAAGCCGTTCACCAGGATTGCGCGCCATACGCTGGCGTTGATGACTGCCACCGTTTCGCTGCTGCCGGCCGCACAGCCGGCCAAGGCCGCGGACTGGCCAACCAAGCCCGTGCGGATCCTCGTCGGGGCGCCCCCCGGCGGGACCGCCGACATTGTGGCGCGCCTCTTCGCGCATGAACTGCAGCGTCCGCTCGGACAGCCTGTGATCGTCGACTACAAGGCCGGCGCAGCGGGAACCATCGGCGTACACGGCCTGCTGTCCGCGCCGCGCGACGGGTACACCTTCCTGCTGATCCAGAAGGGCATTGCCGCGGAAGTGCCGCACGTCATGAAGGTGTCGTTCGATCCCTTCAAGGATCTGATCCCGATCGCGCAGCTGACCCGCCAGGGCCTTGTGCTGGTCGGCAAGCCGGGCCTGCCGGCGAAGAACCTCGCTGAACTGATCGCCTATATCAAGGCGAACCCGGGCAAGATCGACTACGCGAACTACGGCGCTGGCTTGCGCGGGCAGACCATTGGCGTGCAGTTCAACCGACTGGCGGGACTGACCACAGGCGCGGTGAGCTACAAGGGATCGCCGCCCGCATTGCAGGACGTCATGGGCGGCCATGTGCCGCTGATGTTCGACGGCCCGGCCACGTCGCTGCCGTTCATCAAATCAGGCCAGCTGAAGGCGTTCGCCATTGCCTACCCGAAGCGCATCGCCGCGCTGCCCGATGTCCCGACGTTCACCGAGCTGGGATACCCCGATCTCAAGGAAGTGAGCTGGATGGGCCTGTGGTCCGCGCCGGGCGTACCGTCTGCGATCGTCACGAAGGTGCGCGAGGCGCTGCTCAAGGCGATGCAATCGCCGGATGTCAGGAAGAAGATTGAGGACCTTGGCATGGAGGTCGGTTCGGCGGCCACCACCGAGGAGCTGGTCAAGGACGTGCGCGAATCCTACGAACGCCAGGGCAAGCTGCTGCGCTCGATCGACTTCAAGCCGGAGTGATCGTGCAGACGCCCAGCGTCGGCAAGCTGATCCGCAGCGCGAGCCTGAACGGCTACATCGAACTGGTGGAGTCGCTCGGGCTGGACGCCTACGCGTTCCTGCGCGGAGTCGGATTGTCGGCGCGGCTGCTGGAAGACCCGGAACGGCTGATTCCGAGCCATGCCGTTCGCGAACTGCTCGAAGTCACGGCGGGCGCCACCGGCGTGGAAGACTTCGCACTGCGGCTCGCGGGCCGGCGCACGTTCTCGAACCTCGGGCCGATCAGTCTGGTGCTGAAGGAAGAGCCGACGCCGCGGCAGGCGCTCGAAACGCTGTGCCGCTACCTCAAGCTGCTCAGCGCGTCGCTGATCACGCGTATCGAGGACAGCGGCAACACCGTGATCGTCCGCGAGGAACTCCTGCCGAGCCCGGGGCTTGCCACGCGGCAGGCGATGGAACTCGCCGTGGGCGTCAAGTTTCGCATCCTGCGCGAGCTGATCGGGCCGCGGTGGCGGCCTGTCGAGGTGTGTTTCACGCATCGTGCCCCGCTCGATGTATCGGCGCATCGTGCCTTCTTCGGTTGCAAGCCGATGTTCAACCAGTCGTTCAATGGGTTGGTCTGTGCGGCTGTGGACTTGCAGGTGGCACGAACCACGGAGAACCCCGGCGCGGCGCGCTTTGCTCGCGACTATCTGGAGACAGCGCTGCGACAGCGTGGTGAAGGGATTCGCGAATCGTGCCGGGAGTTGATTCTGGCGCTGCTGCCGGGTGGGCGATGTACTGCGCAGCTGCTGGCGCACCATCTGCGCGTCGATCGTCGCACGCTATACCGGTATCTCAATGCGGAAGGGGTGACGTTCTCAGAGTTGCTCAATGAAGTGCGGGCGGAGTTGGTGATACGCCATCTGCAGGAAAGTGACCTGCCGGTGGGCGAGGTCTCGGCATTGCTTGGATTTTCTGCGCAAAGCTGTTTTAGTCACTGGTTTCGGATGATGTTTGGGTGTAGTGCGGGGGAGTGGAGGAGGGGGGCTGGGACTAGGCTTGGGTTGTCGCTCTTGGCTGGCGCCGCGGTTTCGCCGGCGTAGCCGGCGAGTCACTTTTTGTCCGAGCGACAAAAAGTAACCAAAAAGCGCGTCGTTGCCGCTGGCCATCAATTCCACGGCGGCAGGGGTTCAAACGGCTTTGGACGCCTGCTACGGTGGTCAGTGGTTCGACCCTGCTACGCTATGTGAGTCAGAACCTGTGCCTTACGCGGCACGGCGTTTGGACGATCCCCAAGACGGACTCGGGTACAGCGTTTCAATTGGATCAGTGGTAGGACGCCTTCGGCTGCGCTGCGCGCACGGCGTCGTCGGGAGGCGAATTCATCAACGTGGCTGGCGCCCGAGTCCCGATTTCAGTTCCAGTTCCCGATGTCCTGCCTCTACGCGCATGCAATGCGCCCAAGGCTTCGTCACCGAGGCGCCGTTCGGGTCAGACCTTCGCAGTCTTACTCCCAGCCGCGCGTAGCGCAGCCGTAGGCGTCCCCGTGATGTCCTGATTAGAAGGGACCACTCCGTAATCCGGGTTCGCTCGTACGCGCTGTCCCATCCTAATCATCTACGCGGCAGGCAGTCCAGCGGTCCTCTGATGCAACAATGGCATTGGGCTCTCGATTGACCACGTAAACGCGCTTTTGCCTCCTTTTGTCGCTCGGACAAAAGGAGGTCGCCGGCTACGCCGGCGAAACAGCAGCGCATGCCAAGAGCGATAACCAAGCCCGAACGACAAGCCCCCGCCGGCTACGCCGTTGAAACACCACCGCCGGCCAAGAACAAGAACCCCTAATGCACAAATCCCCCCTTAACAAACCTGACCCGCTCCGCATCCATCTTCAACAACAACGCCGTCAGCCCATCCAGGCCCGCCAGCCCACGGCTCTCCCGCGCAGGCGTCCCTGATTTACAGACCATATCCGCCTCTGACCATCCCCGTTCCCCGGGCGCCCCGCGCGCTCGCAGCCAGCCATCGCGATCCGCCAATAGCTCCGTTCCGCCCAGCTTGTCGATCGACACCCCGGCGATCCGCGCAAATGCGCCCCACGCTTGCGAGGACGCGGCCACGCAGTCGGCGCGAAGCTGAGGAATGTCTCGTGGCACGGTGCCGTCACGCGTAAGCAGCAACGTCTGGAACCGGGGATCCAGCCCCGGCAGCGATTGCGGATCGCCATCAAAGGCAACTACGCGTACACGCTGACCACCACGCCACTGTGCCAGCGTAAGCGGCGCGTCGTCTCCACACCGTACTGGCGTATCCGGCAACAACAGCGGCGTCGGCCAACTGCCGTTGGCAACCGCCCCAGTGCCAGCTGCCAGTGCCTTCATGTAGTCGAGCACCGCCCAGGTATCGGCATCGCTGATTGCGCCACCAAACGCTGGCATGGTTGCCTGCCCCCGAGCATCCCGCATGCCATCCACGACATGCCAGAACAAATCGCCATCCGCCCGGCGGGCGAGCAAGGGGCTCACCAGCGTCGGCGGCCACCGCGAGAGTGATGCCGCCAGCGGCCCTTCACCGCGCCCATCCTCGCCGTGGCAGGCGGCGCAGTGATGCGCGTAGACCTCGGCACCACGCGCAATCGCATTGACCGAGAATCCGGTCGGACTCGTGTGGAAGCTGGTCGGCGCTGCGGCGCTGAGCAAAAGCGAAGGCGATGGCCACGGGGCGAGGATCAATGCGAGTGCGGCCACGGCCAGCAGTACGCCACGATGTCGGCGCCATGCCACCGCAAGGACTACCAGCACCAGGGTCACGGCCAACACACCAAGCGACCAGGCAAGCTGGCGCGCCAGGCCGAGATCGATCAGCAGCGTTTCCCCGGCGATGCGCCGCGCCCACGGCCAGGCGGGCTGGCCGTGGCTGTCGCCGGTCAGACCCAGCGCGTGCCAGAGCTGCAGCAGTGCGAGCTGGGCATCCTGTAGCAGGACAAGCAGGGTATTGAGCCACGCCTGCGCGGGCAGGCCGTTCATGGGCGCGCCCGCCCTTCAAACTGCGACATCATTACCAGCTTGCGTCCAGTCCCAGATGCCGAAGCGCTTCGTGCCGCAGTGCCGTCAGGCGCGGGTCGCCGCGATGGCGCGGGTAGGGCAGGTCGACGGTCAGCTCGGCGCGGATCTTCGCCGGGCGGTCGCTGAAGATGATCACGCGTTGTGCCAGGAACAGCGCTTCTTCCACGTCATGCGTGACGAGCAGTGCCGAGAAGCCGGAGCGTTGCCACAGTTCGACGAGATCGCTCTGCATGGCGAGCCGCGTCAGCGAGTCAAGCTTGCCGAGCGGTTCGTCGAGCACGAGCAGGCGCGGATCATTGACGAGCGCGCGCGCCAGCGCCACGCGCTGTGCCATGCCACCCGAGAGCTGGTGCGGAAACGCGCGGTCGAACGATTCGAGGCCAACGCGCTTGAGCGCGGCATCGACGCGATGGCGTTCCTGTTTGAGAATGCCGCGTGCCTGCAGCCCGAGCGCGACGTTGTCCCACACGCGGCGCCACGGGTACAGCGTCGGGTCCTGGAACACGACGATGCGCGACGGATCGGGGTCGGTGATGGGCACGCCGTCCTGCAGCAGCTCGCCGCTGACGGGCGTGTCAAGGCCCGCGACGAGGCGTAGCAGCGTGGACTTGCCGCAGCCGCTTGGGCCCAGCAGCGCGACGAATTCGCCGGGCTCGACCGCAAGGTCCACGCTGTCGAGTACCTGAAGGCGGCTTTCGCCGCTGCCGAACCAGTGGCTGACGTTGCGGATATCGATGCGCGCGCCGGTGCCCGTCGCGGCATGGTCGGGCGCGGAAACGGGGCGTTCAGCAACGGCTACCATTTGACGGTTCCTTTCTGCCACGACAGCGCACGGTCGCGCACGGTGAACAGCAGCGTGATGACGCCGGAGAAGAGCAGCGCCATTACGATCAGCGCGGCATACATGTTGACGTACGAGGCCCAGCCCTGTGCCCACGTGAGATACCAGCCGAGGCCAGATTTCACGCCCATCATCTCGGCCGTCACCAGCACGGAGAACGATGCCCCGAGGCCCATGAACAAGCCCACGAACACTTGCGGGAGTGCAGCGGGGATCGCCACGCGCAGCACCAGGAACCAGCCCGATGCGCCCATCGTTCGTGCGACGTCGTAGTAGCTCTTGCTGACACTCGCGACGCCGGACCAGCTCAGCACCGCGACCGGAAAGGCCGTGGCCAGCGCGATCAGGAATACGGCTGCCGAGTAGCTCGACGGGAAGAAGTAGAACGTCAGCGGCAACAGTGCGGTGGACGGCAACGGGCCGAGCACGCGCAGCACAGGATGCACCCAGTAGCCGATACGGCGCGACCAGCCGATCGACACGCCGATCAGGAAGCCCGCAACGCCGCCATAAGCCACACCGAGACCGAGCAGCCTGAGCGTGTTGAGCGCGCTGTCGCCGAGCCGGGGCCAGTCGTCGACATAGACCTCGATCAGCGCCTGCGGCGGCGCGAAGAATGGCGTGGGCAGAGTCCCTGTCTTGGCAGTCAGGATCTCCCACCCGGACAGCACCACGGCCAGTGCAATCAGCCATGGTCCGGCCGCGTGCAGCTTCGCGAGCGTGCCGCGCGGCAGCGGCGCGCGCGGTCCCGCAAGCGCGATCAGTGCCAGCAGCGCGGCGGCGGCCAGCGCGGCGATGCCGAGTTCTTCGGTGTAGGCCCAGTCGGAGAAGCCCGCGACCTTGTTCGGCCAGCGCCACGTGATGGCGCCGAACGCGGCCCATGCGATGGCGGCAGCGATGCCGGTCGGCCACGGCCGCCATGTGGTGCGCGACTCCGGCGTGGCAGCACCGCGCGCGAGCGCCGGCGCCAGTGCGGATTGGCTTGTGCTCATGCTGTTACCCCAGGACATTGGCGTAGACATGCTGCGCCAGTCGTTTGGCATCGGTCGACTTCTTGAGCACGCCGATGCGGCGGAAATCGTCGGCGTAGAACGCGATCTCTTCCTGCAGGTCCACGCCGGTCGGGTGGTGCGTGTAGGTCAGCGTCGCATAGAGTTTGCGCAGGTCATCGGGGTTGATCTTGGGCGAGTACTTGGCGAAGATCCTGGCGGCCTCGTTCGGGTTTTCGTTGACGAACTCCGTGGCCTGCACGATCGCACGCGCGAGCGATGCCGCCGCGGGGCGGTCATTGCGCACCAGTTCGCCGCGCGCACCGACCACGCAGCAGACCTTGCGCGCGTATTCGCCGGTCAGGTTGGTGGCGAGTTCGACGTAGGCACCGTTGGTGCGTTTTTCCAGCAGGTAGAGGTTGGGATCGCCGTCAGCAATCGCCTGGATCTCGCCCTTGTCCACCGCCACGCCAAGCAGGTCGGCCGGGTACTGGCGCCACGTGATGTCCTTGTCCGGATCGATGCCATGCTTGGCGAGCAGGATCGTGAAGAAGTGCTTGCCCGGCGCGGCCAGGTCGCTCACGCCGACGGTCTTGCCCTTTAGCTGCTGGAGGTTGGTGACGCCGGCCGCCTTCGCTCCGACCAGCCGCACGCAACCGCCGTGCGAGCTGCCGATGATCTTGACGTCGAAGCCTGCTTCGAGCGGCTTGAGCCAGCGGTGGATCATGCCGATCGCGGCATCGGCCTTGCCGGTCGCGATCGATTCGAGCAGCTGGTCAGTCGAGCCGCTGTAGTTGATCAGATCGACCTGCAGGCCGTTCTTCTCGAAGAACCCGCGTTCCTGCGCGACCACGACGGGCGTCAGGCAGAACGAGTTCTGGTTCCACGCGAAGGTCAGCTTGCGCGGCGCGGACCAGGCCTGCCGGCCGAGGATCAGCGCGGGCGCGGCGATGGCCGCGGCACCGGCGGCGCGCAGCACGCGGCGGCGGCTTACGCCGCCGGCGGGTTGGGTAAGGATGCGGTTCTGGCTCATGGATTCGGCTCCCCGTTTTCGTTGTGTCGTTGTGGTTGGGTCAGTCCGGCGGGTCAGTGACGACGGCTCGCGCTCAGGCGGCTTTGCGATTTCGCTGCTGCTGCGCATCGCGCTGCGCGACCAGCTCACGCACGCGCGGAATCAGTTCGCGGCCGTAGTCGACGACGTCTTCAAGCGGATCGAAGCCGCGGATCAGGAAGGTCGTGACGCCGAGGTCGTAGTACTCCAGCAGCGCTTCGGCCACTTGCTCGGGCGTACCGACGAGGCCCGTAGAGTTCGAACGTCCGCCAGTCTCGCGCGCGATCGCGGTCCACAGGCGCTGGTCGACGCGGTCGCCCTGTTCTGCCGCCGCGAGCAGGCGGCGCGCGCCTTCGCTTTGCTGCGGGCCGCCGCGGCTGTAGCCCTGCTGCACGCGCAGCGCGCGGGTGCGCTCGAGAATGCTGTCGGCGCGGGCCCAGGCCTTCTCCTCGGTCTCGGCCAGTACCGGACGGAACGACACCGAAAAGCGCACCTCGCGGCCATGCTTCGCGGCTTCGGCGCGCACACGTGTGGTCAGATCGCGCACCTGGTCGAGCGATTCGCCCCACAGCGCATACACGTCGGCATGCTTGCCGGCGACCTTCAGCGCCGCCTCGGATGCGCCGCCGAAATAGATCGGCACATGCGGCTTCTGTGCCGGCTTGACCTCGGAGAAGCCATTGCTGAAGCGGTAGTACTTGCCTTCGTGGTCGAACGGCTTGTCCTCGGTCCAGATGCGGCGCAGGATGCCGAGGTACTCGTCGGTGCGCGCGTAGCGTTCGTCGTGGTTCAGGTAGTCACCATCGCGCTTCTGTTCGTCGTCGGAGCCACCCGAGATGAAATGCACGCCGAGCCGGCCGCCGCTGAACTGGTCGAGCGTGGCGATCTGGCGCGCGGCCAGCGTCGGCGCGGTGAAGCCCGGGCGATGGGCCAGCATGAAGTGGATGCGTTCGGTGACCGTGGCCGCATAGGAGATCGTCAGCGTCGCCGACGGGCCGGTGGAATGGTGCGGCACCAGGATGCGGTCGAAGCCGGCCTGTTCATGGGCCTGCGCGAATGCACGTACGTAGTCTCGGTCGATCACCGGGCCCGTGGGGCTGTGGATTTCGGACTGCTTCTGGCTCTGGATCATGCCGATGATATCGACGCTCATGCGAATTTCTCCTGAATGGAAGGGCACAACGTAGCGCTTGCGCAGACGGCGCAAGGCGATGTGCAAAGGAAGAGACGACAAAGGGACAGGGCCACAACGTACGCCCAAACGCCGCGCGGCCGAACGAATAAAAACGACAGACCATATGCAGGATGCGTCGTTATCGAAATGGCGCGGTGGCGGTACGCTATGTGGCATTCAAAGGCGATGCGCGCTCGCGCACCGCCCCTTGCCAGGAATCCACCATGTCCCTGTCTTCCTTGCGCCGGCTGCCAAGCAGCGAGGCGCTGCTCGGCGATGTGCTCGCGCAGTTGACGCCGCGCCTTGCGGCGACCGCCGCGCAGCACGACGCCGCCGCGAGCTTTCCGCACGAGAACTTCGCGCTGCTGCACCAGTACGGTTTGATTTCTCAGGTAGTGCCGCGCGCGCATGGCGGCGGCGGAGCCGGGCTGGCCGAGGCGCGCCGCATCATCGGCGCGGTCGCCGGCGGCGATCCTGCCACCGCGCTGGTGCTGACCATGACCTATCTGCAGCATCGCGCGATCGGCCGTGCCGATACGCACTGGACCGAAGCGGTACGCCGACAGGTGTTCGCGAGTGCGGTCGAAGACGGCGGACTGATCAATTCGCTGCGCGTCGAGCCGGACCTTGGCTCGCCTGCACGCGGTGGCTTGCCCGGCACCGTTGCCACGCGCGTGGCGAACGGATGGCGGCTTAGCGGCCGCAAGCTGTACAGCACCGGCATTCCGGCATTGCGCTGGCTGTCGGTCTGGGCACGCACCGACGAGCCACAGCCGCGCGTGGGGGTGTTCCTCGTGCCCCGGCCCGTGAGGGACACGGCGGGGATCCGCATCGTGGAGAACTGGAACCACATGGGCCTGCGCGCGTCGGGCAGCCATGAAACCGTGCTCGACAATGTGTGGATTCCGCCCGAAAACGCCGTCGACATCCGCGAGCCTTCGGCGTGGGCGCCGGCAGGTGCGAGCCAGGCCGATGTCGATGCCAATGCCGACCAGCAGGCCTGGATGGTGGTGCTGCTCGGCAGCCTCTATGACGCCGTGGCGCGTGCGGGCTTCAACTGGATTCGCGCCTTTGTGCGGGAGCGGACACCCGGTAGCCTTGGCGCGCCGCTCGCGACGCTGCCACGCGTGCAGGAAGCGATCGGCGAGATAGCGGCGCTGCTGCATGCCAGCCAGGCGCTGCTCGAAGATGCCGCGGCGCGCACCGACGCCGGCACGCCGCCGACACCGACCGACAGCGGACTGTTAAAGTTCACGGTGACGGGCAATGCGATCCGCGCGGTGGAGCTGGCGCTGCAGCTGTCGGGCAACCACGGCCTGAGCCGCAACAACCCGCTGGAGCGCCATTACCGCGACGTGCTGTGCAGCCGCATCCATACGCCGCAGAACGATTCGATCCTGGTGGCAGCGGGCCGCGTGGCGCTCGGACAATGACATATCAGGAGACACGGGATGAGTGAGTCCCCCACCGCCAGCCGCGCTTCGCTCGCGCCGCTGCGCGATTTCATCACCGGCCTGTCGGCGCTGCTCGACGAGCAGCCCGACGAGCCGCGCATCCTGCGCGAAGGCGGCGCGCTGCTGGCGCGCCTGATCGCACGCGATGACTGGCTGCCCGATGCGTTCGCGCAGCCGCATCCCGAGTACTACCAGCAGATGCTGCTGCACTGCGATTCGGCCGAGCGCTTTTCGATCGTCAGTTTCGTGTGGGGACCGGGCCAGCGCACGCCGATCCATGACCACACGGTGTGGGGCCTGATCGGCATGCTGCGCGGCGCCGAGTATTCGCAGCCGTTCAAGCTCGACGCATCGGGCCGGCCGGTTCTGCATGGCGAGCCGACACGGATCGAGCCGGGCCATGTGGAGGCGGTGTCGCCGACCGTTGGCGATATCCACCGCGTGCACAACGCGTACGACGACCGCGTCTCGATCAGCATCCACGTGTACGGTGCCAATATCGGCGGCGTACGCCGCAGCGTCTATACCGAAGCCGGCGAACGCAAGCCGTTCATCTCCGGCTACTCCAACCCTTACCTGCCCAATCCGTGGGACCGCTCGAAGGATTCCGCCGCATCATGACCGTTTCTGCACAACCGTTTCCGCTGATCACCAGCCAGGCCGTGCGCCAGGCGCTGCTCGACCGCAAGGAAATTGCACTGATCGACGTGCGCGAGGAAGATCCGTTTGCGCAGTCGCATCCGCTGTGGGCCGCGAACTTCCCGCTGTCCAAGCTCGAACTCGAAGCGTGGCCGCGCATTCCGCGCCGCGATACGCGCATCGTGGTCTATGGCGAGCATGAAGGCACCGACCTCGCGCCGCGCGCGGCGAACGTGCTGCGCGGGCTCGGCTATTCCGACGTGAGCCTGCTCGACGGTGGCCTCGATGCATGGATTGCCGCCGGCGGCGAAGTGTTCCGCGACGTCAACGTGCCGAGCAAGTCGTTCGGTGAGGTCGTGGAAGCGAAGCGCCACACGCCATCGCTGCCCGCGCCGGAGGTCAAGGCGCTGATCGATAGCGGTGCCGACGTGGTCGTGGTGGACGCGCGGCGGTTCGACGAGTACCAGACCATGAGCATCCCCACTGCCACAAGCGTGCCGGGTGCCGAACTGGTGCTGCGCGTGCGCGAGCTCGCGCCGAACCCGGCGACGCAGGTCATCGTCAATTGCGCGGGCCGTACGCGCAGCATCATCGGCACGCAGTCGCTGATCAACGCTGGCATTCCTAACCCGGTCGCGGCGCTGCGCAACGGCACCATCGGCTGGACGCTGGCGGGGCAGACGCTGGACCACGGCGCGAGCCGTCGCGCGCCGCTGGAAATCCCAGAAGCCAACCGCGAGCACGCACGCCGCGGCGCGCGCGATATCGCCGCGCGCGCGGGCGTGCCGCGCATTGCCTACGACGCGCTGGCGTCGCTGGAAGCACCGGGTCGCACGGTCTACCGGTTCGACGTGCGCACGCCCGAGGAATATGCCGATGGCCACTTGCCGGGCTTCGTCAACGCACCGGGCGGGCAGCTCGTGCAGGAGACCGACCACAGCGCGCCCGTGCGCGGCGCGCGCATCGTGCTGGCCGATGATGATGGCGTGCGTGCGGACATGAGCGCGTCCTGGCTCGCGCAGATGGGCTGGGATGTCCGCGTGGTCGAGTCGGTCGATGCGGCGCTGCGCAGTGAAGCCGGCGTGCCGCGCGTGCCTGCGCCCGACGCGGCGCCAGTAGCGGCCGTGTCGCCGGCCACGCTCGCATCGTGGCTGCAGGCGCAGGACGGACAGACCGTCGTGCTCGATGTCACGGCCAGCGCCAACTACGTGAAGCGCCATATCCCCGGCGCGTGGTTCGTCATCCGCGCGCAGCTTGCCGATGCGCTGAAGCGCATTCCGACGGCGCAGCGCTATGTGCTGACCTGCGGCACCAGCCAGCTAGCGCGCTTTGCCGCCGCGGATCTGCGTGCGCTCACGCAGGCGGAAATCTACGTGCTGGACGGCGGCACGCTCGCGTGGATCGCGGCCGGCCTGCCGGTCGAAAGCGGCGAGACGCACCTGGCCGTGCCGCGCACGGATCGCTATCGTCGCCCGTACGAAGGCACCGACAATGCGGCCGCGGCGATGCAGGCTTACCTCGACTGGGAGTTTGGGCTGATCGCGCAACTCGACCGGGACGGCACGCATTTCTTCAACGTGGTCTGACGCGGTCGGGCGCTCGCGTTACCAGCCGTTGTACGGTTGCGCGGGTGCGGTGGCGAAGCGCTCGGCCAGGAAGTCGATAAAGGCGCGCACCCGCGCGGACAGGTGATCGCGGCTCAGGTAGACCGCGAAGATGTCGGCCGGTGCTGCGCTCCACTCGGGCAGCACGGGTTGCAAGCGGCCCGTGCGCAACAGCGGTGCGACATCCCATTCCGAGCGCAGCAGTACACCGAGCCCTTCGAGCGCCCAGCCGACCGCGGTCTCGCCATCGTTGGTGGTGGCGGGGCCGCGCACCTTGACGGTCTCCTGCCGCGTGCCCGCATACAGTTGCCACGTGCCGTACGTTTCATCGCTTTCGCGGATCACGATGCAGCGGTGCTGCGCGAGTTCGCGCGGGGAAGCGGGCATGCCATGCGCAGCGAGATACTGCGGCGACGCGCATAGCAGCCGCCGGTTGCCGGCCAGCCGCCGCGCGCTCAACCGCGTATCGGGCAAGCCGCCCACGCGCACACCGATGTCGAAACCCTGCTCGGCAAGATTGAGCGGGCGGTCGCTCAGTTCCAGTTGAACTTCTACCTGCGGATGCTTGCGCAGGAATGCGGCGACGGCCGGCGCCAGATGCCGGCGTCCGAAGCCCAGCGTCGCATTGACGCGCAGGAGCCCCTGCGGCGTGACTCGGCTGCCCGCCAGACCTTGCTCCAGTTCCTCCAGCTCGGCGAGGATACGTCCGCCTTGCGCGAGATAAGCCTCTCCCTCCTGCGTGACGCTGAGCCGCCGCGTAGTGCGGTGGAGCAGGCGCACGCCCAGCCGCGACTCCAGCGCGGCGAGCCGCTTGCTGGCCGCCGATGGTGTGATGCCGATCTGCTGGGCCGCGCCGGCCAGGCTGCCGCGCTTGACCAGCAGCACAAAGAAGGCGAGATCGGAGAAGGCGTCCATTCGTGAATGGCAGGAACTAATGAAGGTCGTTGTCGGAAATTATAGCGATCGATTCCGTAGTTACACTGCCTTCACCCTCAACGATCTGCAGGCAATCCCATGGCTGGTCGCACCCTTTACCGCAAGCTCGTCGATGCGCACACCGTGGCCGCGCTCGACGCCGAGCACGTGCTGCTGTACGCAGACCTGCACATCATGAACGAGTACACCAGTCCGCAGGCGTTCGCGGGGCTGGCCGCCCAAGCGCGCCGCGTGGCGGCGTCGGGACAGAATCTGGCGGTGGTGGACCACATCATCCCCACCCATGCGGAGTCTCCGCGCGTGATCCGCGACCCGGCTTCGGCGCTGCAGGCGCGCAACCTGCGGCGCAATTGCGAGCAGCATGGAATTCCACTGTTCGATACCAACGATCCGCTGCAGGGCATCGAGCACGTGATTGCGCCCGAGCACGGCATGATCCGGCCCGGCATGGTGGTGCTCTGCGGCGACAGCCACACCACGACCTACGGCGCCTTCGGTGCACTAGGGTTTGGCATCGGCACGTCGGAGGTCGAGCATGTGCTGGCCACGCAGACGCTGGTCTATCGCGTGGCGGGCGACATGCGCATCCGCGTGGACGGCGCGCTGCCGCCGGGGACATCGGCCAAGGATCTGATCCTTCACATCATCGGCCGCATCAGCGCGCAGGGCGCGCGCGGGTATGTGGTCGAATTCGCGGGCGCAGCGATCCATTCCCTGTCGATGGAGGCTCGCATGACCTTGTGCAACATGGCGGTGGAAGCGGGCGCGCGCGGCGCGCTGATAGCGCCCGATGCCGCAGCCATCGACTACGTGCTGCAGCGCGCGCCGGACATCGACGCGGCCATGGCGGAACGCGCACGCGTGGCCTGGCAGTCGCTGCACTCGGATGCCGATGCGGCGTTCGCGCAGGAGCTCGTGTTCGATGCCAGTGCCGTTGCGCCGTATGTCACCTGGGGCACCAGTCCCGACCAGGCGGTTCCGATCGATGCGTGCGTGCCGCGGCCGGACGAACTGGACGATCCGCTCGCACGTGCCGCGGCGCAGCGGGCGCTCGACTATATCGGCATCGACGCCGGCGCTTCGCTGCTGGGCTTGCCGGTGCAGCGCGTGTTCATTGGCTCCTGTACCAACGGGCGCATCGAAGACCTGCGCGCGGTCGCGGACGTGGTGCGCGGGCGGCGCGTCGCACCAGGCGTGAGGGCCATGGTGGTGCCGGGGTCGGGCGCCGTGCGCCAGCAGGCGGAGGCGGAGGGTGTGGCACAGATTCTGACGGATGCCGGCTTCGAATGGCGCCAGCCCGGCTGTTCGATGTGCCTGGCGATGAACGACGATGTGCTGGCGCCCGGCGAACGCTGCGCCTCCACCACCAACCGCAACTTCGAAGGCCGCCAGGGCCGTGCCGGCCGCACGCACCTGATGAGCCCCGCCATGGCCGCAGCCGCCGCGCTGGCCGGCTGCATCACCGACGTACGCAAACAGGAACCGGAGCCGACCCATGCCTGACACCACGCTCGCGCGCATCGACGCAATCGGCGCGCCGCTGCCGATGCCCAATCTCGACACCGACCAGATCATGCCGAAGCAGTTCCTGCGCATCATCGACAAGGCCGGGCTCGACCGGGGACTGTTCCATGACCTGCGCTTCGACGAGACGGGCGAGCCCCGGCCCGGCTTCGTGCTCAACCAGCCCGCGTACCGGGAAGCCGGTATCCTCGTGGCGGGGCCGAACTTCGGCTGCGGTTCCAGCCGCGAGCATGCGGTCTGGGGTTTGCAGCAGTACGGCATCCGCGCGGTGATCGCGGCAAGCTTCGGCGAGATCTTCTATTCGAACGCGATCAACAACCGGCTGCTGTTGGTGGTGCTGCCGCAGGCGGAAGTGGACCGGCTGATGGACGCGGTATCGTGCGAGGCGCCCCCGCGCATCGCCATCGACTTGCAGAGCATGACCGTTAGCGCCGGCAAGTTCAGCGCAGCATTCGAACTGAGCGAGCGGCATCGCCGCATGTTCGTGCAGGGGCTCGATGTGATCGGCCTGACGCTGACGCAGCAGGCGCAGATCGACGACTTCGCGCGCCGCCATCACAGCGCGCAGCCGTGGCTGCACGAAATGGCGGCCAAGACCATGGCGCGCCTTGCCGGACATTGAACAGAAGAGGAGACAGACCGTGCTCGAAGGCTTCGAAGGATTTGAACATCGCCAAGTGCAGTGCACGGACGCCAGCATTCACGCAGTCATCGGCGGGCAAGGTCCTGCACTACTGCTGTTGCATGGCCATCCGCAGACCTACGCGATCTGGCACAAGGTGGCCGCGACGCTGGCGCAGCACTTCACCGTCGTGGCGGCCGACCTGCGCGGCTATGGCGACAGCGACAAGCCCCTTGGCCTGCCCGATCACAGCAACTACAGCAAGCGCACCATGGCGCGCGACCAGGTCGATCTGATGGGAGCGCTTGGCTTCGAGCGCTTCCGCGTCATGGCGCATGATCGCGGCGCGCGTGTGGCGCACCGCATGGCGCTGGACCACGCCGGGCGTGTCGAGCGCCTGGTCACGCTCGACATTGCGCCCACGCTGGCAATGTACGAACAGACCGGCCTGGCGTTTGCCACGGCGTACTGGCACTGGTTCTTCCTGATCCGTCCCGCGCCGTTTCCCGAGACGCTGATCGAGGCCGACCCGGCACTGTACCTGCGCAGCACCATGGGCGCACGCAGCGCCGGTCTGGCACCGTTCACCGATGCGGCCATGGCCGAATACCTGCGCTGCCTGCAAAGTCCCGGCGCCGCCCATGGCCTGTGCGAGGACTACCGCGCGAGCGCGGGCATCGACCTGGAACACGACCGCGCCGACCTTGCCGACGGACGCAAGGTCGAGTGCGAGATGCTGGCGCTATGGGGCGAGCAGGGCGCAGTGGGGCAGTGCTTCCGGCCGCTGGACGAGTGGCGCAAGGTGGCGACTCGCGTCAGCGGCTACAGCCTGCCGTGCGGCCACTACATTGCCGAGGAGGCGCCGGCGCTGCTGCTGGAGACGGTGCTGCCATTCCTGCTGGGGTGAGATGTCATCCACGCAGTTCGAGCCGGGCACGAATGGCCATGCCCAGCCGTGCAAAGGAGGCGTCGAATTCCTCGCCGAGCGGGCCGAGTGCGGTCAGGTTTCCGTGCCGTGCCGCCGCTTCCATGCGATGGCAGACCTCCCCCAGCGCAAACGCGCCCACGGCGCGCGACGACGACTTCAACCGGTGCGCGCCATGCGCAACGCCGTCCGGGCGCTGCGCGGCGATATCGCGCCGGATGCCGGCGGCAAGCGTCTGAGCGGCCCGTTCATATTCGTTCAGCAGTTCGCGAATCGAAGCGGCGTCGTCGCCGACAAAGGCCCTGAGCGCTTCCGCATCGAAGACGGGCAGTGCATGCGAGCCGGCCGTGGGCATCGGCTCCGCCAGCGCTGGTGATGGCGGCGGCAGCCAGTGCGCAAGGGTTTGCTGCAGCGCGGATAGCGTCAGTGGCTTGGTCAGGTAGTCGTCCATGCCGACATCCCGCGCCTGCAACGCTTCACCTTTGATGGCGTTGGCGGTCAGCGCGATGACGGGCATGCGTGCCCGCCCGGCTTGTGCTTCTTCGGCGCGGATCTGGTCGCACAGTGCATAGCCATCGAGCCGCGGCATATGCAGGTCGGTCAGCAGCAGCGCATAGCTGCCGCGGCGCCACCGGTCCAGCGCGTCGGCGCCATCGGCGGCGAAGTCTGCGCGGTAGCCGAGCAACTGGAGCTGGCGCGACATGACACGGCGGTTGATCTCGTCGTCCTCCGCTACGAGCAGGCGATAGCCGTGAGCGGATGCCGAGGTACCGGCCTGCGCAATCTCGGGTTCGGCAAACTCCGCAAACTCGACTAGCGGTGAGGCCGCTGGCGGCAGGCGCTTCGCGGCCAGTGCCACGGCATCTTCCAGCGTGCGCCGGCGCAATGCATGCCGGCCAATGGAAACTGCGTGGCCGGCCTCTGATGCCGGGCCGGGACTGTAGCCCGCACGCAGCCGCACACGCCCGGCGCCCGTGGGCATCTGCGCGATGAGCGCGGAGATCGCAGCGGGATTTGCATCGTCGCCGTGCAGCAGCACCACGGCCTCGGTGCGATCGGCCATAGGAGCAATGCGTGCTGGCAAGTCGTCGTGCATCGTCACGACAGCGCCCGCATGGCGCAGGTAACGTGCGACAGTGTCGCGTTGCGGCTCGGCAATGCCGATGATCGCGCAGTGCACGCCGCCGATCAGCGACGGCCTGGGGAGCGGGTCTCCGGCGGCGCGCAGCGGCAGGCAGACGGTGAAGGTGGCGCCAGCGCCGGGCTGGCTTGCCGCCGCGATCGAACCGCCCATCAGTTCGGTGAGCCGGCGGCAGATCGCCAGGCCCAGGCCCGTGCCGCCGAAGCGCCGCGTGGTCGTGGTCTCGGCCTGGACGAACGGCTGGAACAGCGTCGCCATTGCATCGGGGGGCATGCCGATGCCGTTGTCTTCGATCTCGAACCGGACCACATCACCCCCGGCGGGGGCGATGCGCAGGTAGATCCGGCCGCCGGGCAGCGCGCCGCCGGAGAACTTGATCGCGTTGCCGATCAGGTTGTAGAGCACCTGCCTCAGCCGCAGATCGTCGCCCAGCACTTGTGCAGGGAGCCCCGGATCGATGTCGAGATAGAGCGCCACGTTATTGCGCTCGGCGAGCAGCACCAGCGACGCGCACAGCGTCTCGACGGTATGCTCGATCGACAGCGGCACGCATTCGATGCGCATCTTGTCTGCCTCGATTTTCGAGAAATCGAGGATGTCGTCGATGATGGTCAGCAGTGCGGCAGCCGATTCGCGCGCGGTCGCCACCATCTCGCGCTGGTCTGCCGAGAGCGTCGTGCGCGTGAGCACTTCGATCATGCCGATGACGCCGTTCATCGGCGTGCGGATCTCGTGGCTCATCGTCGCGAGGAAGGCGCTCTTGGCGCGCGACGCCGCCTCGGCCTCCTGCCGGGCCCGTTCGATTTCAAGCTGGGCGATGCGGCTCTGCGTCACGTCACGCGCGGTGGCGTAGAGCGTGCCGTCGTCGCGCAGCACGGCCCGCCAGGACAGCCAGCGCACGGAACCGTCCTTGCAGAGATAGCGGTTCTGGAAATCCTCGATCGGATGGCCTTTGACATGGGTCCGGACGAGCTCCTGCGTACGCGCCCGGTCCTCGGGTGCGACGAATTCGAGGAACGGACGCGCGAGCAGTTCGTCCGCGCACCAGCCCAGCACGCTCGTGAAGGCGGGATTGACGCGCGTGAAATAGCCGTCGCCGGAGGCCTCGCAGATGAGGTCCAGCGACAGTTCCAGCAACGGGTCGCGGTGGTCTGCCGCCTGCGTTCGGGCAGTGACGTCGTCGCCATGGCGGGCCGGGACGTGCGTCTCTTCGGACGTTGACATAGGAAGCGGGCGTTTGGCGTCGGTGTGGGATCGCTAGCGGTCGAGCGCTAATATGATTTAAGTGAAACTTAACTAACGCATAAATGACATTTTCGCGCATGCTAGCACAGAACTGTGATGTCCTAGCCGGCCTGATATGTTGCCGCCGGAGCGCCTGAGCAGGGATTGGAGTCCCTGCTCAGGCCGAAATTGAAAAAAAGGGAGTCGGGCGTTGTATCATTTCCATCCTCGCCGCTTTCGCCATGTATGGTTGGGCGGCGGCATCTGGCTCACGCGCCCTGCGGAGCAAGACCCTGAGCAGGCTCCATGGCAGAACAATCCGACTTCTACTCCACCCGCGAGGCAGCCAGGCGGCTAGGTGTGTCGCTGCGCTCCATCCAGGTATGGGTGGAGAGCGGACGCCTGCCCGCCTGGAAGACCGACGGCGGCCATCGGCGCATCCCGCGCACTGCGGTGGAAATGCTTGCGATGGAGCAGGATCAGGCACGCGCCGCGTCGTCGCGGCCCCCCACCATCATCCTGATCGATGACGACCCGTACATGCTGGACCTCTACCAGCGTGTAATTTCTGCAAGGCTGCCGGCCGTGCGGCTGGAAGTGGCGCAGAACGGATTTGAAGGGCTGCTCATGATCGGCAAGGTCAATCCCGACCTGATCGTGCTCGACCTGATGATGCCGGGGATGGACGGATTCCGGCTGATTCACGCCCTTGGCAGGATTCCTCACTACTGCGAAATCGGCACCGTCGTCATGACGGGCCTGACGGACGAGGAAATCTCCGCGCACGGCGGCCTGCCCGCTGCGGTCACCGTGCTGCGCAAGCCTCAAGGCGTGCTGGCACTTCCCGAAACGATCGAACTGCTGCTCAAGCTGCCTGCCGGCCAGGAAGCCGCGGCCGCCTGAGTTTCCGCGCGCTGCTTCCCCGGACGTCAAGCGCCGCATTTCCTTTCCCGAACGAAAGCCCGCCAGGTGCCTGCGGCGGTCACCTCTCATAGGTGACGCTTTCTGAGCGCTCATCTAACCGCAAAATCGCATATCTGCAACATTTTGTTACGTGAGTTACGTGGAGTATCATTTTTTCCACATCACGGTGTGTTCGCCAGATTTGCGGAAATGTTCGGGATATTCCATTAAATCAATAACTTGTATCACGCAGGCGCTGCGACTGGCGCCTGCCGGCCTTCGTTCTTTTGTTCCTTCCCCAGCACAACGCGTTTTAGGTGTACTTTTTGCGTTGTTTAGGTTTCATTTCCAATATATCGTGTCGCGGCGGTGCGTATCCTCCCGTACCGTCGGGCAGTGTTCCCTGTCCGTTACGGCCCCCCGTGCCCGGTAAGGGGCACGGGTCTTTTTTTCCACAAGACAAGAAACACACCTTGCGGCGCGGGCCGCCGGGCGGGACGGCGTGTCCCTCGCGCGGCGACGCACAACGCAGGGGAAGGCAACAACGTGAAGGTACAAGAGCAACTCAAGAAATCGGTCATGGCGCTGGCGCTCGCGGGTGCGCTGGCACCTGCCGCGGGTCATGCGGCGGGTACGGTGTTCGTCATCGAAACGACGAACACCGGCACCTCTTATATGGCTGACGGGACATCCGGGGTGAGCGGCGGTCCGGTGGCGGGCGGCGTGGTGGTCGACACGGGCGGCGGCATTTTCCAGGTGACCGGGGGCGGTACGACCTACATCGACAATCAGGCCGTGCTGTCGGGCGGAGCGTCGGTAAGCGGCGGGCTCACCAACAGCGGGGGCTTGACCAACTTCGGCAGCCTGACCAACACCGGCACGCTGACGAACTCCGGTGGCATCAACAACAACGGCAGCGGCATCACCAATGCCGGCGCAATCAGCGGTGCGACGACCATCAACGCCGGCAGCGTCACGGCAACCGGCACGGTGAGCGGCGCGACCGTGCAGGCCGGGCAGGCGATGCTCGATGGTGCGACCGGGACGGTCAGCGGCACCACCTTCCAGGCCACTGGCAGCGCGAATGTCGGTGGTGGACTGACGGTGCAGGGCGCGGCGCAGATGAACGGCGGCCAGACCGTCAACAATGGCCAGCTTGTCAGTGGCGGACAGACCATCAATGGCGGGCAGACCGTGAACAACGGACAGACCGTCAACGGCGGCGCGGTCCTTCGCGCGGGGGATGGTGCCGGCAACAGCCTCGTCACCGACAGCGCATCCGTGCGCATGGTCAGCAACAACGGCAACGGCAGCGTTGCCGTCAATGACACGGGCAACGCCATCGTCGGCGCGACTACCGTGACTGGGCAGACCATGATCAACGGCTCCGGCAATGCCGCGACCGCGATCAATGCCGGCAACGCCACGGGCAATGTCACGATCGGCAATGCGAGCAACACCACTGCGCTGAACAGCGCGACCAACCGCATTGGCGCCGATGCGAGCTACGCCAGCACCAATACGATCGGCAACGCCCATGCGGCCACGATCGTCAACGCCACTGCAGGGAACGCCGGCGTGGCGCTGGCCAATGGCTCGGCGGCGATCGGCGTGAGCGGCGGCGGCAGCTTTGCGGCGGATGCAGCGTCGGCCGTGATCCGTGCCGGCGGCAGCGGCACGCTGGCGACCAATGGCACCAACGCCACCAGCCTCAATGCGGGCGTGAATGGCGCGGGCGGGATTGCCACGTACAACACCGCGCAGGCCGTTGCCAACAACACGACGATCAACAACCAGCTCAGCGGTGCGCGCTACGTCAACAAGATCAGCGGCAATACGCTGGTCGACGGCAATATGTACATCAACGGCACGCTGAACTATGTGTCGAACTCGTCGGCCACCACGACGGTGTCGTCGGGCGCGAGCGTGCTGTCCTCGAACGGCACGACCAGCGGCGGCACGTCCATCGTCAACCGCGGGCAGGCGGCCACGTATGCCACGGCCGATGCCAACGGCACCATCTCGATGGCAAGCGGCGTGGCGGAGCAGTCGTCCGCGTCGCTGACGCTGACCAACGGCGTGGGCAATACGCACGGTATCGTGGTGCAGGAGTCGCAGACAGTGCTGTCGGGCGGCGTGCACTCGACCAATATGGTGCTCGATGACCGTGGCGCGACGTTTTCGAACGCACAGACCGGCGCGCCCGTACGTGTGACCGGCGTCGCTGACGGCCGCAACGACTTTGACGCCGTCAACTACCGCCAGATGCGTGCCGCCTATCGCGGCGTGGCCGGAACTGCGGCGATGAATGCGATTGCCGGTCTCGACACCAGCAAAACCTTTGGTCTTGGGGTTGGCGTCGGCGGCTTCAAGGGCGAACAGGCCGTGGCGTTGGGTGCGCAATACCGTGTGACGCGCGATGCCGTCGTCCGTGCGAACGTCTCGGTCGGCGCCAGCGGTGGCGACAGCGCCTACAGCGTTGGCGCGATGTACGCGTGGTAAGGCAATCGACTTTGCGCTGACACGCGAATCCGCCAGCCCGGACAGTCCTCGGGCTGTTCGGTTGGCGGTGATGCTGTCATGCGCTGCAGGACCTCAGCAATGCAAGTTTTCAAGAAATCCATCGGCGCCGTCGCAGCCGCCGCACTTCTTCTCTGGAACCCGGCACACACCGCGGCAGCGGAAAAGCCGCCAGCCAAGGCGCCTGTGTTGAATCCAGCAGCACGAGCTGCCGCGCAGCGCGGCGTCAAGACATGCCTGGGCCGTGTGCAGGAGGTCAGCAGTTTCCTGGGCCAGGGCGTCGACATGGGCCTCTTCCTGTTCAACCCGCCGGCGGATGCGAACAAGAAACTGTTCTCGCTGTCGGCGGAGAGTCTTGGCAAGGATTCGCTGTCATACACGTCGTCCAGTTTCGCGCCCACGGGCAACGGCTGCGGCGCGATGTACGAAGCGGTCACCTACTGGCCGGCAAGCTGCAGCGATGTCGCAGCCAAGGCGTTTCCCGAGCTGACGTTTGCCGGGCCGCTGCTGCGCAACATTCAGACGCTGGAAGGGCGCGGCAACCTGCGCGTGTTCCTGATGCCGGCCGGACAGGGCTGCGTGTCGATCAAGAAGGAATTGATATTCTGATTCGCCGACGCCGGCGCTCGCGCCAGGCCGACGTGGAGGCAAAGATGACGGAACGTCTGAGATGGATAAGCGAACAATATCGCGGCATGTTCATCCACGCGATGGCATTCGAACGCGTGGACGCGACAAGGGACGAGACTTCGCCCGGTGCCAAGTGGGGCTATCTGCTCGGTGTCGGATACACGGATGCACCGACCAACGATATCCAGTACGACCGCGAGCTCGACAGGCAGGACTACTACACGCGTGCCGCAGCCGAGCAGGCAGCGATCCACTATGGCCGACGCGTCATCGATGTGCTGTTCGAGATGCGTTGACTGCCGGCGCCGACAGGTCGGGCTTTGTCAACGCAGCAGCAACGCCACGCCGCACAGGACCAGCGCGGCGCTCCACACGAGGTCCAGGTTGATCCACCCCGTACGCAGGAAAGCCACGCCAATGCGGTCGTAGACCAGCAGCGCCACGGCGCAGATGGCCACCAGCATCGCGCCGGTATGCAGGCCCAGCGCCAGCACGGCAGGTGCCACGGCGCTGTCGCGGCTGATCTGGCCGGACAGTGGCGAGGCGCACAGCGGCATCAGCACCGGCACCAGCATGAGCCCCGCACCATGCACGCCCGCCATCAGGAACGACCAGCATGCCAGCCCGGCCATGCCGGCCTGCATGCCCACGCGCGGCCGGCCGCGATGGCCGCGCAGCACATGCCATGCTGCCCAGCCGATCAGGATAAGCCCGCCGACGCGTGCGAACACGCGCGTGTCGATCACGCTGCCTAGCCATAGCGCCACCGCCACGAACACCGCGACCGCGAGCGCATGGCCGAGCGCGATTGGCAGCAGCGACAGCATTACCACGCTGCGCTTGTGGCGGTGCAGGCCGAGCGCCACGGCGAACAGCCAACCCATGGCGGGGTTGATGCCGTGGAACAGGCCCAGTGCCGCAATCAACAGCCATGGCCACCAGGACGCCCACTGCGCCGATGCGGTTGTCAGCGCGGCGGACGAGTCCATCACGGATAGCAGTACGAATCCGACGAACAGTCGCCGCCCTGCAGCCGCACCTGGTGCGGGCGATGCCCCTTCGGCCATGCAAGGAAGAATTTCGGATCGAAATCGAGGCCGCCTTCGGGCCCGGCGTCGAGCTTCACCATCCAGCCGTCGATGCCTTCGGGATAGAACTGCGGATCCACCGCGCCGTAGAGCGAGTTGGTGAAGTAGACGCGGCGGCCGTCGCGGCTGATCTCGACCATCTGCGGCCCGCCATTGAGCGCGCCGTTCTTCGCGCCCGGATGCGTGGCGCGCGAGACGATGCCGCCGATGCGCACCTTGCCCGTGAGCTTCGGTGCGAACGGGTCGGAGACATCGTATTGCAGCAGGTCCCCCGTCCCCCAGCACGACACGTAGAGGAAGCGGTCGTCCATCGACAGGTCGATGTCCGTGACCAGCGGCGGCACGGCCTTGAAGCCCTTGAGCACGGGCGGCAGCTGGTCAGGGTCGGCGGCTTCGGCCGGGATTTCGATGACCTTGCGCACGGCCCACTTGTCCTTGTCGCGATACCAGGTCCAGATCGACGACGAGAGGTCCTTCAGGCTGATCACGCAGTTGACGAAACCGTAGGCCTTGGTCGGGTCATGCGCCGGGCGCAGCTCGAACACGAGCTGGTGTTCCTCGCCGAAGTCGATTTCCTGCAGGTGCCTGCGCCGCGTGAAGTCCCAGAAGTGCAGGCGGCGGCCATAGCGCGCGCCGAGCAGGATGTCGGGCACCAGGCCGTCCTCGACCATGTCGGGCGTGCCCCATTCGCTCGTGACCAGCGTGTCGTAGCCCAGATGCCACCAGCCGTCATAGGCGAAGTACTGCGGACCGCGCTCCACCTCCCACCGGCCGAGCGGCTCGAAGCTCTGCGCGTCGAGCATGGCGATGCCGCCGGGGCCCTTGCCCTCGGCATTGCCGAGCGCGGTCACGTAAATGCCGCCCGGGCCGCAGTGCACGGTATGCGGGCGGCTGTAGCCGGTGCGCTCGGCCAGCGTCTCGGGTTCGATCACCTTGGCCAGGAAGGGCTTGAGCGGATCGGGCTTGGTGTCGAGGATATAGATGCGCGACGAGCGCAGCCCGGGCACCACCAGATAGCGGCGCTCCATATGCGGATGCGGCGCGTTCGGGCACAGGCACGAGGAACACGCATTCCAGCCGAAGTGGTGCAGCTCGTCGCCAGCATGCGGCATGGCGACCTGGCCGACGATGCTCGCGTAGCGCGGTGACGCCGGGTCCACGTCGACCACGGCGATGGCGTCGGGCTGCTTGCGCTCGGGATCGAACATCGCCACGTAGGCAATGGTCTCCGGAGGCGCCTTGGCTGCCAGGCGGGGGGATGGGTAAAAGCTCGGATCCGGCTTCCAGGTGGCCATGGCGCGTCTCCTCGGGTGTGTTCCCACATACCGCAGGCTTTCCAATATAGGACAGAACGCCGCCCCGGGCGTGGGACCGGCGTCCCGGTCCGCAGCGCCCGCGCACGCCATGACGGGGCAGATTCGTCGCTTTGGACGAGTTGCCGCCGCGCGCCGCTTCGCGATACTCGTCGGCACCCTTGACTCCTGTCTGTTGCCGCGGACCCGCCCCCATGACTCCTGCCGCCCTGACGCCGTTTGAAGCCACCGACATCCGCACCCTGATCGATGAACAGGCCGCCCGGCGCGGCAGCCATCCATTCCTGGTGTGGGAGCCTTTTGACGGCGAGGGCGCCACGTGGTCCTACGCGCAGTTCGGCGATGCGGTTCGACGTTTTGCCGCCGGTCTGCAGGCACGCGGCGTAAAGGCCGGCGAGCGCGTGCTCGTGCATCTGGACAACTGCCCGGAATCGGTCATCGCCTGGCTGGGCTGCGCGTATGCGGGCGCGGTGCCCGTGACCACGAATACGCGCTCCAGCGCCGACGAACTGGCCTACTTCGCGCGCCACAGCGGCGCCGTGGCCGGCATCACGCAGCCGCGCTTCGCGGCCATGGTGCGCGCGGCTGCCCCGTCGCTGGCCTGGGTGGCCGTCACGGCGACCGACAACGGTGCGCCGGCGGAAGCGGATGTGGCCGGCTTCACACCGTTCGCGGCCATCGATGCCGATCCGGCCACGCTGGCCAGCCGCCCGCACGACCCGATGGCGCCGTTCGGCATCCAGTACACCTCGGGCACCACGTCGCGGCCGAAGGCGGTGCTGTGGAGCCATGCCAACGCGCTGTGGGGCGCCCAGCTTTGCGCGCGGCACGAAGACCTGCGCGCGGACGATGTCCACCTTGTTCACCTGCCGCTGTTCCACACCAACGCGCAGGTGTATTCGGTGGCAGCTTCGCTGTGGGTCGGCGCGACCGTGGTGCTGCTGCCGAAGTTCTCGGTATCGCGCTTCTGGCCGGTGTCGCTGCGGCATGGCTGCACCTGGACGTCGGTGGTGCCGTTCTGCGTGCGCGCGCTGATGGCCCAGCCGCGGCCCGAGCATCACAGCTATCGCCACTGGGGCAGCGGCGTCTGCGAGCCGCCGACCGACGCCCACTTCGGCGTGAAGACCATCGGCTGGTGGGGCATGACCGAGACCGTCTCGCACGGCACGGTGGGCTCGCCGCATCGCGCCAATGCGCCGATGTCGATGGGGCGGCCGTCGCCGGGGTATGAAATCCATGTGCTCGATGCGGATGGCCGGCCGGTGGCGCCGGGCCAGACCGGCGATCTCTACGTGCGCGGACAGCGCGGGGTGTCGCTGTTCCTTGAGTACTTCAACGATCCCGCCGCCACGGCCGCGGCGTTCCGCGAAGATGGCCTGTTCATCACTGGCGACCGCGTGCGGCTCGGCGAGGATGGTGCGTTGTACTTCGCCGACCGGGCCAAGGACATGCTGAAGGTCGGCGGCGAAAACGTGGCGGCGTCAGAGATCGAGCGCGTGATCGCGCTCGTGCCCGGCGTGGCGGAAGCCGCTGTCGTGGCGAAGAAACACCCGATGCTCGATGAAGTACCGGTGGCCTTCGTCATTCCCGCACCTGGGGCTGACGAAGGTCTGACAAAACGGATCCTTGCCGCGTGTGCGGCACAGCTCGCCGATTTCAAGCGTCCGCACGAAGTGCGCCTGATGGACAGCCTGCCGCGCGCCACGCTCGAGAAAGTGGCCAAGGCGAAGCTGCGGGAACTGCTGGCACAGGCGTAGTACGACGTGCGCGATACCCGGGCGCAGCATCAAGCACAGATTGCGCCCGGCTTGCTGTATCGATTATTCGCTTCCAGCGCATTCTGACTTTCCGTCCAGGCTGATTGTTTTTCCTTCCGGCAACGGTAACCTGCTCCCATCCCCCCATTCACGCCGCGCCACGCACCTCGAGCGGCGCAACGAGCAGGCCAGGCCCCCAATGAAGGACAACCACACGCCGCAAGGCATTGCGCTGATGATCGCGGCGGTCGCCTGCTTTGCCATGCTCGACACGCTGACCAAGATTGTCGGCAGCGCCGTGCCGGTGGTGATGGCGCTATGGGTGCGCTATCTCGCGCAGACCGCGCTGACAGGCGCGGTGCTACTGCCGGCGCGGGGGCGGACGCTGCTGCATACGCGCCGGCCGGTGCTCCAGAGCCTGCGCGCCGTGCTGATGCTGACATCGAGCCTGTGCGCGTTCTTCAGTCTGAAGGTCCTGCCGGTCGGGGATTTCACCGCCGTGGCCATGCTGACGCCGCTGGCGATCACGCTGGCCGCCGCCGCGCTGATGGGCGAGCATGTCTCGCCCGTTCGCTGGCTGTTCCTGCTGCTGGGACTTGCCGGCGCGCTGATGGTGATACGGCCCGGCCCCGAATTCCAGCCGGCCATGCTGCTGCCGCTGGGCGTGGTGCTGTCCAATGCGGGCTACCAGTTGCTGACCGGCGCGCTGACCCGTGCCGACGGGGTCGGTACGACGCATTTCTACACGGGATGCGTCGCCACGCTGCTGCTGACCGCGGCATTGCCGTTCGCCTGGGTCTGGCACGTGAGCGCGCTGCACTGGCTCCTGCTTGCCGGCATGGCGCTGGCCGGTTGTGCCGGCCACCTGTGCCTGGTCTTTGCCTATGCGCGCGCACCGGTTGGCGTGCTGACGCCTTACCTCTACCTGCAGATCGCGTTCGCGATGCTCGGGGGCTGGATGGTGTTCTCGCACGTGCCGGACGCGTGGTCGCTGATGGGCGTCGCGATGATCGCCGCCAGCGGCGTGGGCGGGACCGCTGCCGCGGCGCGCGAACGTGGCCGGCGCGCGGTGAACGCACCGGCATAACATCGGATTCAGGTTAGGCCACCTCGGCAACTGCGGCCAGGCCGAGCAGCGCTCTCGCCTGCGTGGGCGTCGCCACGGCGCGGCCATACTCGCCGCACAGTTGCGCCACGCGTTCCACCAGCTGCGCGTTGCTGCGCGCCAGCGTGTCCTTGTCCCAGCGGACATTGTCTTCGAGGCCGGTCCGGCAATGGCCGCCCAGCTCCAGGGTCCAGTGATTGACCTCGAGCTGGTGCCGCCCGATACCCGCCGCCGTCCACGTGGCGCCTGGCAGGACCTTGTGCAGTTGCGCTACCTCGAACTCCAGCACTTCACGGCGCGCCGGCATCGCATTGCGGATGCCGAACACGAACTGCACATGCGGCTGCGGCGCGATCAGCCCTTCCTCGACCAGGTCGGCCGTGCTGTAGATCATCGACACATCGAAGATCTCGATCTCCGGCTTGACGTTGTACTCGCGCATGCTGCCTGCCAGCTCGCGGATCAGAGATGGCGAGTTCTCGTAGACGCTGGACGGGAAGTTGACCGATCCGGTGGCCAGCGAGGCCATGTCCGGGCACAGGTTCAGCATGGCGCCACGCTGGCTGGCCTCGCGACCGCGTCCGCCGGTGGAGAACTGCACGATCATGCCCGGGCAATGCTTGCGGATGCCTTCCTGCAAGGTCGCGAAGCGTTCCGGATCGGAACTGGGGTTCTGCTCGTCGTCGCGGACATGCAGGTGGACCAGCGTGGCGCCGGCCTCGAAGCTGGCGTGGGTGCTTTCGATCTGTTCGGCCACCGTGACCGGCACGGCGGCGTTGTCCTTCTTGCGCGGCACGGAACCGGTGATGGCAACCGAGATGATGCAGGGGTCTTGCATGGATGTCTCCATTAGGGGATGTCGTGGAAGTCGGGAGGTGATGGTTCCGGGGAGTCGCTTCAGCCCTGGCGCAGCTTCGCCTGTGCCGCCATGCGTACGGAGGCATTGGCCGCGCCATAGCCCAGGTAGCCGCTGCGCTGCACAAGCTCGAAAAAGAAGCGCTCGTGGAACGGCTCGGTATAGGTGTGCAGGAATTCGCCATGGCCGTCGCGGTCGTACAGCAGGCCAAGGCGTTGCAGGCGGGCCAGCAGCGTGTCGTCGAGCGCGAGCCGGGCGGCGAGGTCGTCGTAGTAGTTGTCCGGCACGTGCAGCATCGCGGAACGGCTGCGGTCGATCTGCTCCACCGTCTGCGTGAGTTCTGCGGAGCGGAAGGCGATGTGGTGCACACCCGATCCCGCATAGGCGGCGACAAATCGGCCCGTGGCGGTGCGGCCGCTCTCCGACACATTGAGCGGGATGCGCACGCGCTGGTCGGCGCTGACCATGGCGCGGCTCTTGACCAGCCCGTACGGGTCCGCGATCTCGTGCACGCTTTCGGCCTGCATGCCGAACACCGAGCGGTAGAACAGCACGAAGGTGTCGAGCTTGTGCGCGGGCAGGGCCTGCGCAATGTGGTCGATCGCCGTTAGTCCCGCACCTGCAGAGTCGGCCTGCGCTGGGACGCGCAGATCGAAATCGCTCTCGTAGATGCTGCGTGCGGCGTCGAGATCATCGATCAGGTGGAACAGCATGCCGTCTGGCGAGCGCAGCGCGGGAATTACGCGTTCGTCGGGGCCTACCGGTTCGCGCCACTCCTTGCACAGCAGCGCACGGGCGCGCGAGATGGCGCGGCCGGCGTCGTCCACCTTGAGGCCGATCGCGCATACGGAGGGACCGTGGAGCTGGAAGTGCTCGGCGGCGGCGCTGTCCTGCTCGGCATTGAGGATCAGGTTGATGCCACCCTGCCGGTACAGGTCGACCGCCTTGGAACGATGGTGTCCGGCATGCACGAAGCCAAGCGATTCCAGCCGCTGGGCCAGTTCGCGGCCGGCCACATAGTCGACGGCAAATTCGATGAAATCCACCCCGTCGAAAACCGGCGGTGCCGGCAGCGCATGTCCGCCCGCCTCGGACTCGAGCCAGATCAGCGAGCGCAGCCCATCCAGCGCGGTCTGCCGCGCCGGTGCGGCACGGAACTCGTCGTTGAAGATTTCCAGCGACAGCGGGCCCGTATAGCCGGCCTGCAGCACGGCGCGCGCGAATGCGGTGACGGGCAGATCGCCCTGGCCCGGAAAGTTGCGGTAATGCCGGCTCCAGCCCAGCACGTCCATCGACATGCGCGGGGCGTCGGCAAGCTGCACAAAGAAGATCTTGTCCGCCGGCACGGCATCGAGCCCCGACAGGTCGTCGCCCAGCGCCAGCGTATGGAAGCTGTCCAGCACCAGCCCGAGCGCCGGGTGGTCCGCGCGCTGCACGAGGTCCCATGCCTGGCGCCAGGTGCGCGTGTGGCGGCCCCATGCCAGCGCTTCGAAGCCGACGCGCAGGCCGCGCCGCGCGGCGGCCTCGGCCATCTGGCGCAGATCGGCGGCGGCGCGCGCGGGATCGTCGATGGCGATGTCCAGCACGTTGCTGCAGACCAGTACCGTATCGGCGCCAAGCTGTTCCATCACGTCGAACTTGCGCTCGGCGCGCGCCATGTTTCGTGCGAACAGTTCCGCCGGCATCGCCTCGAAATCGCGCAGCGGCTGGTAGAGCATGATGCGCAGCCCGAGGTCGGTCGCCATGCGGCACACCTCGGCGGGCGAGCCGTCGAAGTTGAGCAGGTCGTTCTCGAAGATTTCCACGCCGTCGAACCCGGCCGCCGCGGCGGCTTCGAGCTTCTCCGGCAGCGTGCCGGACAGCGAGACGGTGGCGATGGATTTGGGGAGCGGCTTGAGGGGAAGGGCTGCGGGCATGGCACGGTCGGCGGGGGAGGGCATGCCGCAAGGTTAGGAGCCAACCGGGCGCCAAACAATCGCAATTCGCGCACGAACGAGCGATAATCGCGCGATGGCGCGCGACTGTCGTGCATTACTCGGGTTAACCATGGAAAAAGAACCGCTGAACCGGCGTGACTGGATCGCCGGGCTGGAGAAGGGCCTCGCTATCCTGGAGGCCTTCGACAACGACCATCCGCGGCTGACGCCGAGCCAGGCAGCGCAGCTGACGGGCCTGACCCGCACCGCCGCGCGGCGCTACCTGCTCACGCTCGAGCACCTGGGCTACACCACCAGCGACGGCACGCTGTTCAGCCTGACGCCGCGCGTGCTCAAGGTCGGCTGGTCCTACTTCGATTCGGCGCGGCTGCCGCGGCTGGTGCAGCCGTTCCTGCAGCAGATCACGGCCCAACTGGGCGAGGCCGCTTACCTGAGCGTGCTCGATGGCTGGGAGCTGGTGTTCATCTCCCGCACCAGCACCAGCCGCGTGATGAGCACGGGCTTCGTGCTCGGCGCGCGCGTGCCGGCGCCGCTGGCCTCGGCCGGCGTGATGATGCTGGCGTCGCAGCCGGAAGACACGGTGCGGGAGTGGCTGGACCAGTGCGTGCTGACGCCCTATACGCCATACACCATCCTCCAGCACGACCGGTTGCTGCAGGAAATCCGCAAGGCGGGCGCGCAGGGCTATGCCGTGGTGGAGCAGCAGTTGCAGATCGGCGTGCGTGGCGTGGCGGTGCCGCTGCGTGATCGCCACGGCAAGGTGATCGCGGCGCTGTCGGTCAATATGCAGATCGGCGAGGAGAGCGCGGAAGCGGCATGCGCGCGCGTGCTGCAGGTGCTGCAGGACACCGCGCTGTCGATCATGCGTACGCTGTAGTTTGCAGGCCTCTGTCGTTAGCTGAGCGTGCAGTGGCTTACTTGTGCAGTGAACTCGCCAGCGCGAACGGCCCCTGCGACAGGCGGTCCTTGAGGAAGTCGATGCACACGCGCATCCGCGCCGACGACGATGCGCGCGCGCTGGTCACGGCCCAGACGTCCGCCGGCTGCTGCCAGGCCGGCAGCACCTGCACGAGTTCGCCTTCGCGGATGCTGTCGGCCACATCCCAGACCGACGCCATGATGATGCCGTAGCCTTCGTGGGCCCACTGGCGCGTGACGTCGCTGTGGTTGGAAGCCATCGGGCCGGTCACCTTGACCATCTCCATGCCGGCGGGCCCTTGCAGCCGCCACACGCCAAAGGCCTGATCGCGTTCACGGTGGAGCAGGCAATCATGCTGCGCAAGCTCGGCCAGATGGCGCGGCGTGCCGCGCCGTGCCAGGTAGGCCGGCGCCGCGCACAGCACGCGGCTGCCGCTGGCGATGCGGCTCGCGATCAGATGCGGCTCCTCGACTTCGCCGATGCGGATATCGAGATCGAAGTTCTCGCCGATCAGGTCCACGCGACGGTCCAGCAGCTCCAGCCATACCTCCAGCCCCGGATGCTGTTGCCGCAGCAGCGCCAGCACCGGCGCCACGAAGCGCCGCCCGAGCCGCAGGCTGGTAGCAATGCGCAGCAGCCCGCGTGGCTCGCTGTCCGCCTTGCCCGCACCGCCGACGGCTTCGAGCATGCCATCCACGTCCTCCAGGATCTTGCGGGCCCACGCGAACGCGTTCTCGCCTTCCGCCGTCACGCTGACGCGTCGCGTCGTGCGATGAAAGAGCCGGGTGCCGAGCATCGCCTCCAGCATGGCGATGCGCTTGCTGACATGCGCGGGCGAGATGCCCATCTCATGCGCGGCGGCAATGAAGCTGGAACGCTGCGCTACGGTGCAGAACAGCCGCAAGTCCCGCAGGAACGGGTCATTGTTCGCTGACAGCGCATTCTGAGTTTCCATATTGCCGGATTGTTATTCGCAGGCTTAACGATAGGCTATCGACGAGGGCCGCGCCAGAGGCGCGGCCGCGTTCATTTCAGGAGACGACATGAAGACAGTACTGGTGCTCAATGGCCCCAATCTCAACCTGCTCGGCACGCGCGAGCCGGCGGTATATGGCAGCGAAACGCTGGCCGACGTGGAGCGTATCTGCGCGGAAGCCGCGCAAGGGCTCGGACTGCGTGCCGATTGCCGGCAGACTAACTACGAAGGCCAGCTCATCGAATGGATCCACGAAGCCGGGCGGGCCTGTGCGCAAGGGGAAATGATTGGCGTGGTGCTCAATGCGGGGGCGCTGACGCATACCTCGATTGCGCTGCATGATGCGATCAAAGGGGCTGGGGTGCCGGTGATCGAGTATCACATTTCGAATGTGCATGCGCGGGAGGCGTTTCGGCATCAATCGTGGATTTCGCCGGTGGCGCGGGGGGTGATGGCGGGGTTTGGGGTTCGGGGGTATGGGGTGGCGGTTTTGGCGTTGGCTGGGATGGTGGGGGATTGATGATTTTTAGGGCGCGTGCTTGGCATGCGCCGCTGTTTTGCCGGCGTAGCCGACGGGGCTTCTGGTCAGGGCGAGGGTGTTGTTCTTGGCAGGCGCTGCTGTTTCGCCGGCGTAGCCGGCGAGTCACTTTTGTCCGAGCGACAAAAGTAACCAAAAACGCGTTTTGGTTGCCCCAAAGGGGCGAATTTTTATCGTAGTGTGCTGAGGGTGTTGTACGGGTATGGGCTTCAGAGTGAGTTACGCTGCCTGCCGCGTGGGGCACGGCCGTGGTCAGAATTACAGCGCTGATTGAACGAGCCCTGCAAGCGTCTGTGGACCCTGCTGTGAGCGATATCGTGTGATCGCCTTCGGCTGCGCTACGCGCAGAGCCCTAGTCTGAGCACACAGGCCCAGGGCAAACCACGCCTCGGTGACGATGCCCCCCCATGACATGCGCGAACTAAAGAGAGGTAATGGACCTCGGGCGTCCGCGAGGTTGATGAGCTCGCATCCAGACTATGACGCGCGCGCAGCGCAGCCGAAGGCGTCCCACCACTGACCGTGTTGGAACGCTGTACCCGAGTCCGTCTTGGGGATCGTCCAAAAGCCGTGCCGCGCAAGGCACAGGTTCTGACTCACATAGCGTTAGCAGGTTGGAACGGCTGACCACCATCGCAGGCGTCCAAAGCCGTTTGAACCCCTGCCGCCGTGGAATTGATGGCCAGCGGCAACGACGCGCTTTTCTGCCTACTCTTTTGTCGCTCGGACAAAAGAGTAGGTCGCCGGCTACGCCGGCGAAACAGCTGCGCATGCCAAGAGCGATAACCCGCCCCCATCCAGAGGCCCGCTGGCCAAGAACGAAACCCCGATCCCGACAGACGCCCAGCAACATCAAAACTTATGCCTGACCCCCGCCATCACCCCCAGCCGACTCCCATTCCCATACGTATTCCCACTGTTATTAAACGCGGGTGAACTGTTAAGCGCGACCCACGCGCCCTGCAGATGCGTGTAGTCGACTTCCAGGTAGATATCCGTCCGCTTGCTGAAGCTGTAATCCAGCATCCCCGCCGTAGTCAGCCGCTTGCCGCTCTGCCCGGCGTGGCGCAGCCAGTCGTACTGAAGCGTGCCGATGAATGCGAGCGCATCGTTAAACGCAAACCGCGTACCCACATAGCCAACGTTGTTCCGATAGTCCGCCACATCCAGATGGTTGTTGGTATAGCCGAGGTAATACTGCGACCTCCCAGCCTTGTACGTGCCACCAAGCCCCCACACCGTCTGCTTGCTGGCCTGCGCCGCAGGCACGGCGCCGAAAAACGCCGACGATACGTTGTAGGTCTGCTGATACACCGCACCGACTTCGATCGGCCCGGAGCTATAGACCAGCGATCCGGCCGCGGCCGAGCTGTTCTTCACGCTACCCGCTACCTCGCCGAACGTGTAGGCACCTGCAATCTGCAGGCCCCCGAAGCTCTTGATGTACTTGACGGTGTTGTCATACCGCAGGCCGGTGTAGTTGCCGCCCTGGTAGCCGACGATCGAGTTGTTGGCGAAGGCCATCGCTTCGTACGACGACAGCACCTCATGCGCGAGCGTGTACTGGCGGCCCAGCGCCAGCTTGCCGAAGTCGCCCTCGAGCCCGATCGCCGCCGTGCGGCCGAACAGGCGGCCGCCCTGCTGGCTGGTGCCGGTATCGGGACTGAAGCCGGATTCGAGAATGAACCACGACTTCAGCCCGCTGCCGAGATCCTCGGTGCCACGCAGGCCCCAGCGGCTGCCGGTCAGGACGCCGTCGGTCATCTGGACCCTGCCGTGGCCCGCGGCATCTTCGTTGGTGCTGTAGCGGATGGTGGTGTCGATCAGGCCGTAGAGGGTGAGGCCGGTGGTGACGGGGGTGGTCTGGGCGATTGCCCCCGCGCTGCCCGCGCCGAGCGCGAGCAACGTGATGAGTTGCTTGTTCATGATGTGGTGGAAGTCCTGCTGCGGTTTGGCTCGAATGCCTTCTTGTCGTCAGGCGTGTTGCGAGTTGTCGGAGGCTGGCGTGTGGCTCAGTGCTCGGGCACCTTGCGCGGCGCAGTCAGGAACATCCAGGTCAGCGCGATGAAGTACGCGCAGGGGATCATCGTGAAGAGCACGGCGTAGTTGTTGTGCGTGGCCGTCAGGACATAGCCCACGAGCTGGGTCATGAACATGCCGCCGACCGCGCCGATCATGCCGCCGAAGCCGAACACCGAACTGACCACGTGCTTGGGCGTGTAGTCCATCACCATGCTCCAGATATTGGCGGTCCAGGCCTGGTGCGCGCCGATGGCGACCGAGATCGCGGCGACGGCCGTCCACAGGCTGCTGGCGCCGGCGGCGAATACGATCGAAGTGATGCAGACCGCGAAGATCAGCATCGACAGCAGCCGTGCACGGACCGCCGGCATGCCGTGGCTGATGAGCCAGGACGACAGCGCGCCGCCGCCCACGCTGCCGATGTCGGCGCACAGGTAGATGACGATCAGCGGGATACCCATCTGCGTGACGCTGATACCAAGCTGGTACTGCTGGTTCAGGAACGGCGGCAGCCAGTACAGGTAGAACCAGAACACCGGGGCGGTGATGGCATAGGCGAAGGCGAAGGCCCAGGTGCCGCGCATGCGCAGGATCTTCGAGTACGGGATGCGTTGCGGCGCCGGCTCGACATCGCGGCTGACGTGTGCGAGTTCCGCTTGCGTGACCGTGGGATGCTCGTCGGGGTTGTAGTACTTGATGAGCCAGAACACGAGCCAGAGCGCGCCCATCGCACCGACGATCAGGAACGCGGCCTGCCAGCCCCAGACCTGCAGGATCAGCGGCAACATGATCGGCGTGAGCATGGCGCCGACATTGGTGCCGGCATTGAAGATGCCAGTCGCCACGGCACGTTCGCTGGCCGGGAACCACGTGCGCGTGGTCTTGACGCAGGCGGGGTAGTTGGCGGCTTCGGTCAGGCCGAGGAAGAAGCGGCAGATCATGAAGCCGACCGCCGAGGCCGCGAAGGCGTGCGCACCGCAGGCGATGCTCCACAGCAGCACGGCCAGCGCGAAGGCGCGCTTGACGCCGACCATGTCGATGAAGCGGCCCTGCAGCGCAAAGCCGATGGCGTAGCCGACCTGGAACCAGAAGTTGATGTTGGCGTAGTCCTGGGCGGTCCAGGCCATGGCCTTGGCCAGCACCGGCTGCAGCACGCCCAGCGCGGCGCGGTCGACGTAGTTGAGCGTGGTCGCGAAGAACACCAGCGCGAGCATGCCCCAGCGCACCTTGCCGAGCGCGAACCCGGCGCGGATCTTGTCAGCCAGGGAGTGGCCGGGCACGGCGGTGGCCGGGATCTCCTTGTGAATCGTGGTCATTTGTTTGTCTCCACCATTGGATGCAATGTGCTTTCCAGTATGCCCTGTAGCGCCTGGACAGGCTGGCAACCGGTCTTGTTCGTGGCGGGAGTGCGCAGGCGCGGGGCCGTCGCGTCTTCCCGCGCTGTCTATCAGTATTTAAGGCGAGCCACGGCGCGCAGCGCTTCCGGCGTGGCGGTGCCGAAGCCGAAAAACTCCAGGTAGGCGGGAATCATCTCGAACAGCATGTCTGTGCCGACTTGGACCTTGCAGCCGCGCGCGATGGCGGCTTCCAGGAACGGCGTGTATTCGGACTTCATCACCACTTCGCCGACCATCGCGCCCGCATCGATGCGGGTCACGTCGAACGGCAGCGCATCGCCGGGGTTCATGCCGAGCGGGGTGGCGTTGACCACTACGTCGTAGCCGGCCGGGTCGGCCGAACCGGTGGTGACGCGCAGCGCCGGGTAGTGCGCGAGCAGGCGGTCACGCAGTGCGAGCGAGGAAGCCTCGCGTGTATCGAACAGTGCCAGTTCGGCCACGCCCGCCGCGGCCAGCGAAGCAGCGATCGCGCTGCCTACGCCGCCGCTGCCCGACACCATGGCGCGCGCGCCTTCGAGCCGGCAGCCCTTGCGCTGGATGCCGCGCACAAAGCCCGCGCCGTCGAACTGGTCGCCGACCAGCTTTCCGTCATCGCGCAGCAGCACGGCGTTGCAGGCACCGGCGATGCGCGCGGTCGGCGTGAGTTCGTCGACCAGTTCGATGGTGGTGACCTTGTGCGGCATGGTGACCAGCGCACCGCGGATATTGCTCAGGCGGAACAGCGAGCGGAAGAACACGGGGTAGTCGTCGGGCTTCACGCCCATCGGCACCACGACGGCGTCGATGTCCTGCTGTTCGAACCAGGGGTTGTAGATCATGGGCGCCTTGAATGACTCCGTGGGGAAGCCAAGGTGCGCAATGAGGGTGGTCTTGCCGTTGATCATGATGTTCCTGGGGGCGGAGGAATCCGGGTCGGCGTGGATGCGTGGTCCGCGCTTGGCGGGGAATGTCTCGATGACCGGAGATTAGTGGCCCGTGAGCCGGGAACCAAGCGACGTAGTCCGCATAAGGCGCGATTAGCGAACGCATGTGGGCGATCAGGAAACGCAGTGCGGGTTTCTACGGAGGGCGGTGGTTGCCATGCGCGATGCAGCAGGCGGCAGGCACATTGCTATGATCGGACGACCTTGCCGCCGGCCCTGTCGCATTGATTGTCCGGGCGGCCTGCCACACAGCCCCACCATCACAGGAGCCCCGACATGAGCGCCGCTGAAGCCTGGGACAACCCGCTGGGCATCCAGGGTTACGAGTTCATCGAATTCGCCTCGCCGGATCCCGCCGCGCTCGGCCGCACCTTCGAGCGTTTTGGCTTTGCGGCCATTGCCGAGCACCGCCACAAGGCGGTCAGGCTCTACCGCCAGGGCGAGATGAATTTCATCGTGGACGCGGAGCCCGATTCCTTCGCGACGCGCTACGCGGCCGAGTACGGCTTGTCGATCTGCGCCGTCGGCATTCGCGTGAACGACGCCGCCGCAGCCTACGCGCGCGCGCTCGACGCCGGCGCTTGGCCGTTCGAAGGCGGCACGGTGGGGCCGATGGAACTGAACATCCCGGCCATCCAGGGCATCGGCCAGTCGGTCATCTATTTCATCGACCGCTGGCGCGGCAAGGAAGGACGGCCCGGCGACGTCGGGGATATCTCGATCTACGACGTGGATTTCCGCCCCTTGCCGCAGGGCAATCGCCCGCCCGATGCGGGCCTCGTCCGTGTCGATCACCTGACGCAGGCGGTCGAGCCCAGCCATCTTGAGGAATGGAGCGACTTCTATCGCAAGGTGCTTGGCTTTCGGGAAATCCACGAAGTCCATCCCGACTGGCAGGTGGCCAGCGACGCCTGCGTGCTGCTGTCGCCGTGCGGGCAGATCCGCATTCCGCTGTACGAGAAAGGGACGCCGCGCCACGACCGCATGCGCCAATACCTGTCCGACCCGCATGGCGAGGGCATCCAGCATATTGCGCTGGCCACCGACGACCTGGCCACTAGCGCCGCGGCCCTGGCCGCCAATGGCGTGCAGTTCGTGCAGCCGCCGGCCGCCTACTACGGCACGCTCGATGCGCGCCTGCCGGGCCATGGACTGGACGCTGCCACACTGCAGCGCTACGGCATCCTCGTGGACGGCACCGTGCGCGCGGACGGCAGGCAGGATCGCTTTCTCCAGGCGTTCGCGAAGCGCGAGGCGGGCGAGTTCTTCTTCGAGATCGTCCAGCGCGACGGGCACCATGGTTTCGGCGAGGGCAACCTGGCAGTGCTGGAATCGTTGGAGGGGGAGTGAGACGGTCCGGCTGCGGAGGCCGTTCCCGGGCCGGCCGAGCCTGATGCTGCCCTTGGCGGGCTGCGGTCGCATGAACCCTTGCCTAGCTCATCCTAAGCAATACGTCAGGGCATGGAAAATAACATCTGACGTTATTTCCATGAAATTTTCGCATGTATGGGGTATGTGGTGAACGCGCGATGGTGAGAAATTGCGCGTGTCCGGTATTTCTGCCGCGCTTCTGAGGGGCCGCGCTCAGTGCGCGCAAGTTTTCCTCGCAATCTACCTCCACGTCAGCGTAATCCACTCCCTCCAGCGTCACTCGCGGCACGTCTGCGCGAGGGGTTAACCCGGATTCTTGCTCTCTAGCCCCCACACCTAAGATCGGTTCCATTAGAGAACCTCGGTTCGCTATAAGAACAAATGGCGACCTGCCGAGACAGCAGCCGAGCCGATTTCCTGAATCAAACGGAGACAACCGTGCCCCAGTCCCAACCCGCCAAGGGCGGCGTCATCGACGTCCAGACCCTGATCGACGAACGGCCGTTCACCGGCTACCAGTGGCTGATCCTGATCCTGTGCTTTCTGATCGTCGCGGTCGATGGCTTTGATACCGCAGCCATTGGCTATATCGCGCCGGCGCTCGTGCAGGACTGGGGGATCCAGAAGTCCGAACTCGGCCCCGTGATGAGCGCCGCGCTGTTCGGCCTGGCCTTCGGGGCCATCTTCGCCGGCCCGATGGCTGACCGCGTGGGCCGCAAGCGCGTGCTTGTGTTTTCCGTCTTCTTCTTTGGCCTGTGCAGCGTGGCCACGGCGTTTGCGCCGACCCTCGGCTGGCTGACGGCGCTGCGTTTCCTGACCGGTCTCGGGCTCGGCGCCGCCATGCCGAACGCCGTCACGCTGACTTCCGAATTCGCGCCACAGCGCCGCCGCGCGGTGCTGGTCAACACCATGTTCTGCGGCTTTCCGCTCGGCTCCGCGGTGGGCGGGTTCGTCGCGGCGGCCATGATCCCGCACTACGGCTGGCACAGCGTGCTGCTGCTGGGCGGCGTGCTGCCGGTCGTGCTGGCCGTGCTGCTGGTGTTCCTGCTGCCGGAATCGGTGCGCTACATGGTGCTGCGCAGCTACCCCGTCGAACAGATCGGCAAGGTGCTGCAGCGGGTCACGGGCGCGAGCGCCACGGCAAGCGGGTATGTCATTGGCGAGCAGGCCCCGGCCACGCGCTCGCCCATCGGCACGGTGCTGTCGCCGGGCTATCGCCTGGGCTCGGCGATGCTGTGGAGCACTTACTTCATGGGTCTCGTCATCTTCTACCTGCTGACGAGCTGGATGCCCACGCTGATGAAGGACGCGGGCTTCACGATCGAGCGTGCCTCGTTCCTGACCGCGCTGTTCCCGCTCGGCGGCGGCATCGGCACCATCGCCGCGGGCTGGTTCATGGACCGCTTCAATCCGAACAAGGTCATCGCGCTGACCTACGCCGCGACCGGCGTGCTGATCTACGCGGTCGGCCAGGGCACCGGCAGCCAGGTGCTGCTCGGCGTACTGATCTTCCTGGCCGGCACCGCAATGAATGGTGCCCAGTCATCGATGCCGTCGCTCGCCGCGGCCTTCTACCCGACGCAGGGCCGTGCCACCGGCGTGGCGTGGATGCTTGGTATCGGCCGCTTCGGCGGGATCACCGGCGCGCTGCTCGGTGCGGAATTGCTGCGCCTGCAGCTCGGCTTCGACATGATCTTCACGCTGCTCGCGGTGCCGGCGTTCCTGGCCGCCATTGCGGTGATGGTGAAGCACTTCGGCGGCCGTCCGGCACAGGCCACCGAGGCGGGCGGCCGGCCCGTGGCCACTCACTGAGACGGGAGCGACTGTCCGCGCCGCGGAGCATCGGGATGCGCCGCCGCCCGGATGCAGTCGGCCAGCGCCTCGGCCATCGGCGTCAGGGTGCGGTCCTTGTGCCGCAGCAGGCCGACCGGCTCCTCGGTGCCGAGCGTGTCGATGGGCAGCGCCACCAGCCCGCCTTCATCCATCGCGCGGCGCGTGGCCGACATCGGCGCGGCCCAGACGCAGTCGCTCTGTTCCGCCAGCAGGCGCCCCAGATACGCATCGGAAGTCTCCACGCAGCCATCCGGCAGGCGCAGGCCGTGGCGGGCCAGCAGGCTTTCGGTGTTGTGCCGCGGAATCGACCCCGCGGCGGCAATGACCAGCGGCCATGCGAGGCAATCGATCAGCGTCGGGCGCGAGTCCTTCGTCAGCGCATGCCCGGGCCGCACCGCCAGCACCAGCGAATCGGGCCCCAGCGACTCGAACCACAGGCTTTCCATTGCGACGGGGTCGTCCATGCGGCCGATCACGAGGTCGAGCACGTCGGCCTTGAGCTGGTCGATCAGGTTGCGGTTCATGCCGGTGCGCACATCCAGGCCGACCTCCGGATACGTGGCGCGAAAGCGCAGCACGGCATCGGTCAGCACGGCCGGCACCACGCTCGGCAACGCGCCGAGGCGGATACGTTCATGCGTCTGCGCGGCTTCGCCCGTGACGCTGCCGGCGGCGGCGTCGATATCAGCCAGGATGCGCAGCGCGTGCTGCAGGAAACGCGTGCCCGCAGTGGTCAGCTCGGTGCCAGCGCGTTGCCGCACCAGCAGCCGCGTGCCGGCGAGTTCTTCGAGTTCGCTCAGGGTCTTGGAAACTGCCGGCTGGGTCAGCCCGAGGCGATCCGCGGCGCGCCCCAGGTGCTGGGTTTGCGACACCGCGACGAAGCAATAGAGATGTCGCAGTCGCACCCGGTTACGGAAGATGTCCTGCGCGGCCTGCTCTTGCCGTTCCATATCGAAAATTCATCGTAATCGGTCAATAACTCAATTTACATGACTTTGGGTGTGTCTTAAAGTCATTCCACCCCCTTACAACACGGAGACGAAGCATGCAGCGCCTCGCCCAGTACCGTCGCCCCTATTGGGACACCCAACCCGAGTACCGTTTCGACCCTTATGGTTCCACGGTGCTGCGCTCGCCCGCGCAGCCGCTGGTGCAGATTCCGCAGTCGCTGTCCGAAGTGACCGGCCCCACGTTTGGCGCCGAGTTCGTGCGCGCCGGCGACAACGACCTGACCATTGGCAATGGCGGCGAACCGCTCGGCGAGCGCATCCTGGTCACGGGCCGCGTGCTGGACGAGAATGGCCGCCCGGTGCCGAACGCACTGATCGAGGTCTGGCAGGCCAACGCATCGGGCCGCTACACGCACAAGCGCGACCAGCATGACGCGCCGCTCGACCCGCATTTCTCGGGCGAAGGCCGCACCGTCACCGATGCCAACGGCCGCTACCAGTTCAAGACCATCAAGCCCGGTGCCTATCCCTGGCGCAATCACCACAACGCCTGGCGGCCGCAGCATATCCACTTCTCGCTGTTCGGCAACGCTTACGCGACGCGCCTGGTCACGCAGATGTACTTCCCCGGCGACCCGCTGCTGGCGTTCGACCCGATCTTCAATTGCGTGCCCGACGAGAAAGCCCGCAACCGGCTGATCTCGACCTTTGACTGGGAAACCACGCAGCCCGAGTACGCGCTCGGTTACCGTTTCGATATCGTCCTGCGTGGCCGCGATGCCACGCCGATGGAGTAAGAGCATGCTGTACGCCACCGCCTCGCAAACTGTCGGCCCTTACCTGCATATCGGCCTGACCGGCCTGAACTGCGCCGACCTCACCGCTGACGCACCGGAACTGGCCGGCCAGCGCATCGTCATCGAAGGTCGCGTCATCGACGGCACCGGCGCGCCCGTGCCAGATGGCATGGTCGAGATCTGGCAGGCCAACCCGGCCGGCCGCTACCGCCATGCCGAAGACACGCGCGAACTGCCGCTGGTCGCCGGCTTCACCGGCTTCGGCCGCGTGCCGACCGCCGAGGACGGCTCGTTCCGCTTCGTCACCGTGAAGCCGGGCGTGGTACCGGGCGCGGACGGCAAGCCGCAGGCGCCGCACATCATGGTGTCGGTGTTCATGCGCGGCCTGGTCAAGCACGTGGCCACGCGCGTCTACTTCCCGGACGAGACCGCTGCCAATGCCGCCGACGGCGTGCTGGCACTGGTGCCGGCGGAGCGCCGCGGCACGCTGATCGCTACCGCGCAAGGCAATGGCACGCTGCGTTGGGACGTGGTGCTGCAGGGGCCGGCTGAGACGGTGTTCTTCGACATCTGACGCTTCACGCATAATCGTGCCGTCGCCAACGTCGTGACGGCACACCCACTACGCCCCCCAATGCCAAGCTCGACCCGCCTTACCGATCCCATGTTCGGCAGCCCGGCCGTGCTGGAGATTTTCTCCGATACCGGCACCGTGCGCTGCATGCTTGCCGTCGAAGCCGCACTGGCCCGCTCCGAGTCGCACTGCGGTGTCATTCCCGTCGCCGCGGCCACCGTCATCTCCGAGGTCTGCTCGGACGTCTCGACAATCGATCTCGATGCGCTGGCGCAGGCCGCCGTCTCGGCAGGCAATCTCGCCATTCCCTTTGTGAAGCAACTCACCGCCGCCGTGGCGGCGCGCGATGCCGAGGCCGCGCGCTTCGTGCACTGGGGCGCCACCAGCCAGGACATCATCGACACCGCGCTGGTGCTGCAGCTTGGCGAGGCCCTGCCGCAGTTGCAGGCGGCACTGCTTGCGCTCGGCAATGCCTGCGCCGGCCTGGCCACTTCGCATCGCGACACGCCGATGGTCGGCCGCACCTGGCTCCAGCACGCGCTGCCCACCACGTTTGGCCTGAAAGCCGCGGGCTGGCTCGATGCGCTGCGCCGTGACCTGCGCCGTCTCGATGCCGCACGCGATCATGGCCATGCGCTGCAGTTCGGCGGCGCGGCCGGCACGCTCGCGAGCCTCGGCTCGTCCGCGCCGGCGGTGGCGCGTGCGCTGGCCAGTGAACTGAAGCTGGAGATGCCCGCACTGCCCTGGCATGCGCATCGCGACCGGCTTGTTGAAGTCGCGGCAGCGCTGGGCATGCTCACTGGCACGCTCGGCAAGATGGCGCGCGATATTTCGCTGATGATGCAGACCGAGGTCGCGGAAGTGGCCGAGCCATCCGGCCCCGGCCGCGGTGGCTCAAGCACCATGCCCCACAAGCGCAACCCGGTTGGATGCGCCGCCGTGCTGACCGCAGCGGTGCGCGTGCCGCCGCTGGTCGCGACGATGCTGTCGGGCATGGTGCAGGAACACGAGCGCGCGCTTGGCGGCTGGCAGGCGGAGTGGGACACGCTGCCGCAGATCGTCGCGCTTGCCGCCGGCGCCTTGCGCCAGATGGGCGAGGTGGTCTCGGGCCTGCAGGTCGACGCCGCGCGCATGCGCGCCAATCTCGACATGACGCATGGCCTGATCCTCGGCGAGGCGGCCATGCTGGAACTCGGCGGCCGCATCGGCCGGCTCGAAGCGCACCATGTGGTCGAGCACGCTTCGCGCCGCGCGGTGGCGCAAGGCACTACGTTGCGTGAAGCGCTGGCACAGACGCTTGCCGAGAATCCGGCGCACGCCAGCCTGCTCGACGATGCCGCGCTCGACCGCCTGGCTGATCCGGCCAACTACGCCGGCCAGTCCGCCACGTTCGCCGATGCCGCCGTGCAGGCCTGGCATGCCGCGCTCGCGCAGCGGCAGCACGGCTGAACACGACACGCCCCACACAAGGTTCCCAGGAGACTGCATTGCCTTATCTCGACCATGCCGGCGCCCGGCTCTACTACACCGTGGACGGCCCCGATAACGCGCCGGCCATCCTCTTCTCCAACTCGCTTGGCACCGACCACACCATGTGGCAGCCGCAGGCCGACGCACTGGCCGGACGCTTCCGCGTGGTGCGCTACGACACGCGCGGCCATGGCCGTTCCACGGCGCCGGGCGATGCCTTCACCATGGATCAGCTGGGCGGCGATGCCGTCGCCATCCTGGATGCGCTCGGCATCGCCCAGGCGGCGTTCTGCGGCGTGTCGATGGGCGGCCTGACCGGCATGTGGCTGGGCGTGCATGCGCCCGAGCGCTTCCCGAAGATCGTGCTCGCCAACACCGCCGCGAAGATCGGCAATGCCGAGGGCTGGAACACGCGCATCGACAGCGTGCTGCGCGACGGCATGGGCATCATGGTGGAGCCGTCCATCGAGCGCTGGTTCACGCCGGGGTTTGTCGCCACGGCAAGCCGCACCATCGATCCGCTGCGCGCAGTGCTGGCCGCGCTCGATCCGCGCGGCTATGCCGCGAACTGCGCCGCGGTGCGCGAAGCGGATTTCCGCGAAGCGGTACGGACCATCCGCGTGCCCGTGCTCGTGATCGCCGGCAGCGGCGACCCGTCCACTACAGCGCAGGAAGGCCGCGACATGGCAGCCGCGATTCCCGGTGCGCGCTTCGTCGAACTGCCCGCCGCGCATATCTCCAACTTCGAGCAACCGGGCCGCTTTACCGCCGCGCTGCTCGATTTCATCGTCGGCCGCCTGCCGGTCACGGATGATCACGCCCGCTACGACGCGGGCCTGTCGGTGCGCCGCGAGGTGCTCGGCAGCGCGCACGTCGATCGCTCGATCGCGCACCTGACACCGCTCAACGAGGAGTTCCAGAACCTGATCACCCGCTATGCGTGGGGCGAGATCTGGACGCGCGAAGGGCTGCCGCGGCACACGCGCAGCTTGCTGACCATCGCGATGATGGTGGCGCTGAACCGCGCCGAAGAGCTGAAGCTGCACTTGCGCGCCGCCGCCAACAACGGCGTGACGCGCGACGAGATCAAGGAAGTGCTGCTGCAGACCGCCATCTACTGCGGCGTGCCCGCTGCGAACTCGGCCTTCCATATGGCCGAGGAAGTGTTCGCCGCCATCGACGAGGCCAACCGCCGGCCGCAGGCCTGATCCGTCCTATCGCGTTGCAAATGCCGGCAGCCGGGCGCGCCCCGACTGCCGGAACTCGGTTGGCGTCTGCCCGACCTGCTTTGCGAAGAAGCGCGAGAAATACGCCGCATCGGCAAAGCCCAGCGACAGCGCGATGTGCTTGACCTCGAGGTCGCTGAACAGCAGGTCGCGCTGCGCCTGCGCGAGCACCCTGGCGTGGATCATCTGCAGCGCGGACTGCCCGGCCATCTGCCTGCAGATACGGTTGAGCTGCGTGCCCGTGATGCCGATGTCGCTGGCGTAGTCGCCAATCTCCCTTTGCTCGCGATAGCCCGACTCCAGCAGTTGCTGGAACTGCTGGAAGTGCCGCGCAGGCCGGCTGTTGCTGCGCACCGCGGCCGGCTCCGACGCGTCCGCCAGACGAGCAATGCCGATCAGCACCACGGTCAGCAGCGCTGACAGCGCGGCGCCGCGCCACGCGGACACGCTTTCCATCTCTCCTCTGAACAGCGACAGCGCATCGGCCAGCGGGTCGTCGCGCCGCACGCGGTCGTGGCGCGGGCGCTCGAACAGCGGCAGCGTATCCGGCACACCGGCCAGCAGCGTGCGCAGGTGGCTGTCCGTCATGGTCACGACGATGCCATCGGTATCGGGCCGGAACAGGAAGCCATGAATATGCTGCGGCGGCACAACGACCAGCGAGCCGCCGCGCAATGCTTCGCGACCGCCTTCCAGCAACGCTTCCCCGCCGCCGGCATGGATGTGCAGAATTTGCAGGAAGCGTTCATGCCGGTGCGGCTGAATCTCCCAGCCGTGCAGCTTGCTGCGCTGCGCAATCGATTCGAAATGCAGCTGATCCAGCAGCGGCTCTGAAGAACTGGTGCCGTACAGCGAGTAGGTCGGGACGGATTTCACGGCGGGTCAGTGTTTACCAGCAATGTTCGGATTGTCCTGTTCTTGGTTCGGTCTGTCCATTCCGGAAAACCAGCCCGGCCGCTATCTTTTCTCCCATCAGAACAACGCATACGGAGACAAGCCCCATGCGCACCCAGGTAGCCATCATCGGCGCCGGCCCCGCCGGTATTCTGCTCGGACAACTGCTCACCCGCGCGGGTATCGACAACATCATCGTGGAGCAGCGCAGTCCGGAATACGTGCTGGGCCGCATCCGCGCCGGCATCCTGGAAAGCGTGACTGTCGACGCGCTGGAACGCGCGGGCGTCGCCGCACGGCTGCATGACGAAGGCCTGCCGCATGCGGGCATCGAACTGTCGTTCAACGGCCAGCGCCATCGGATCGACCTGCAAGCGCTGACCGGGCGCACGGTGACGGTGTACGGCCAGACCGAAGTCACGCGCGACCTGATGGCCGCGCGCCAGGCCGAGGGCACCACGACCATCTACGAGGCCGCCGACGTGAGCCTGCACGGCTTCGACGGCACGCGCCCGGTCGTGCGCTATCGCAAGGACGGCGCCACGCATGAAATCGAATGCGACTACATCGCCGGCTGCGACGGCTTTCACGGCGTCAGCCGCCAGAGCGTGCCGGCAACGTCGACGCAACTGTTCGAACGCGTCTATCCGTTCGGCTGGCTGGGCATCCTGTCGGACACACCGCCTGTCGCCGACGAGCTGATCTACGCCAGCCACGAACGCGGCTTCGCGCTGTGCAGCATGCGGTCCAAGGCACGCAGCCGCTACTACGTGCAGGTGCCGTCGACCGAGCGCGTCGAAGACTGGTCGGATGAACGTTTCTGGGATGAACTGCGTAGCCGGCTCGACCCTCACGCCGCCGAGTCGCTCGTAAGCGGGCCGTCGATCGAAAAGAGCATCGCGCCGCTGCGCAGCTTCGTATGCGAGCCGATGCGTTTCGGCCGCCTGTTCCTGGCCGGCGATGCCGCGCATATCGTGCCGCCCACCGGCGCCAAGGGGCTGAACCTCGCCGCCAGCGACGTGCTGTACCTGGCCGATGCGCTCACGGCGCGCTATCAGCAGGACGACGTGCGCGAACTCGACAGCTATTCGGAGAAGTGCCTGCGCCGGATCTGGAAGGCCGAGCGCTTTTCATGGTGGATGACGTCGCTGCTGCACCGCTTCCCGGATGCCGACGCGTTTTCGTCGCGCATCCAGCAGGCCGAGCTCGATTTCCTGGTCGGCTCGGAGGCTGCCTGCAAGGCGCTGGCGGAAAACTATGTGGGGCTGCCTTACTGAGATCCCACATCATCATGATCGGCAAGATGTGGATCGAAACTTGCGGCGAGGATGCCGGATCCGGATAGCCAGGAGCCTGCTCCGTTCTTACACTGTCTTTCCGCTCGCCCACAGTGGTGAGGGCGAGCGGGGCGGGGACGGTATGCGTGCCCGCTTTCCAACGTCGACAGCGTTTAACGGGAGCCGTCCATGCAAGTTCAGAACGCCGAATTCCACTATATCGGCGGTCAGGCGCGTCCGACCTTTCCGGCGCTGCTGAGCGCATTCGAGGTGCAAGCTGCGCAGGCGCTGGATTCACACCCCTGGCAGCTGGATCTGCCATATGGCCCGCACGCGCGCCAGACTTTCGATTTTTGCGCGGCCAGCGGGCCGGCCAGGGCGGTCGTGCTGTATCTCCATGCCGGGTATTGGCAGTCGCGCGACAAGGCCCAGTTCCGCTTCCTGGCACCGGCGCTTAGCGACGCCAGCTTCCATGTCGCGATGATCAACTATCCGCTGTGTCCGGATGTGTCGCTGTCAGAACTGACGCGGGCGGTCCAGGCGGCGTTGCCCGCGGTGCTGGCGCTGAAGGCGTTGCGCGGGCCGGATCTCCCCGTCATCGCGGCGGGGCATTCGGCAGGGGCCCACTTGTGCGTCGAACTGGCACTCGCCCAGGACGCTGCCACACCGAAGGCCGAGCGAATCCGGGGCATCGTGCCGATCAGCGGCATCTATGACCTGGCGCCGCTGGTCGACACGTCGCTCAATGAGCGGCTCCGGCTCGACCTGACGCAGGCGCGCGCCTGTTCCCCGCTGTATCGCGCACGCGCCGGCTTGCCACCCGCCGTATTCATGGTCGGCGGCGAAGAAACCGGGGATTTCCTTTGGCAGAGCCAGCAGATGGCGCAGGCCTGGTCCACCGCCGGCAACGACGGCCGCTATCTGCCGGTGGCGGGGTGCGATCACTTCAGCGTGCTGCAGGCCTTGCAAGCAGTCGATGGCCCGCTGCTTCGTGCACTGCGCGGCTTTGTGCCTGACGCGGTGGCCTGATCGTCCACTGCGGTCTGTGCGGGCTCCCGGTCCGCGTTACCGTTACATCAGCACGTACTGCGCAGGCTCGGGCATGGGCGGAAGATCGACCTCGCCCAGCGCCTCGCGAAGATTGATCTCGATGGTCGTCGCCAGGGCCCCGATAGGCAGGTGGTTGGGCCGCTCGCCGAAAGGCTGTTCGAGTTCCCCGGCGAGTGCATCGAGGCCGAAGAAGGTGTACGCGACCAGCACGGTCATGACAGGCATGCCCACGCCCAGCGCGTCGATCAGGCCGAACGGCAGCAGGAAGCAGAACAGGTAGGCGGTGCGATGCAGCAGCAGCGTGTAGGCAAAGGGCACCGGCGTGGTCGCGATCCGTTCGCAGGCGGTATGCACCGCGCCCATTTCGCCGACCGATTGCTCGAGCAGCTGATACTGGATGTCGCTGAGCGTGCCGTTTCTGCAGGCCTGTGCGAGCTTCGATGAGAGCATGCGCAGGAGGATCTCCGGACGGTTCCTGCCTGCATCGCAGGAAGCCAGGGTCTCCGGGTCCAGCCATGCCCGTACCCGCGCATCATCCTGCCCCGGGCGCAGGTGCAGCACCAGCGCATGCGCAAAGGCGATGGTGAGCTTCTGCAGGCACTCGCGCAGCGCGGGGTCGCCCGCAGGCGGCGCGTTCGCGAGCAGCTGGCCTTGCCGGGCAAAGCGGCGCGCAATCGCGATCAGGTGCCCCCATTGCTTGCGAGCCTCCCACCAACGCTCGTAGCCCGCATTGTTGCGAAAGCCAAGAAAGATCGACAGCGCAATGCCGAGCAGCGTGAACGGCGCGCTCGTGAAGCGCGGCAGCCAGTCGGGATGGGTGTCATGTACCCAGGCCACGCACGCCGACACGGCGAAGACCGTGGCAAGCTGCGGCAGGATCTGGCCGATGATGGACCCGCGTGCAATGAAGAACAGTTGCAGCAGGCTGGGGCGGGGACGAACGATCATAGGCCTCTTGTACCGCCCGTGGTGAAGACATCCGATTGCGCTATGCGGTATCGCCACATCAGCAAGATGCGAGCGATGGTGCTGTCGGAGATCTTGGCATATCGCCAACGTCCTGGACAGACGACAGCGGTGATCTTCCGCCCGTCTCGCAAGGATCGGACAGCGGGCATGGTGGCCGGTGCAATCCGCGGATATTGCTGGTGCTGCCCGCAAGAAGCGGACGAGATCATGCAGCGCCGCTGCCGATACCGGATAGCTTCGCACGTCACGCATTCCTAGACTTGGCCTCGCAATGACGCGCGGCTTCGCATCCCTGTGTGCGCCGCGACTGCGCAACACATTCGAAGTCGAATCACAACGGGAGAATCATGAGAGTCCATCAATGGGCCGCTGCGCTCGCAGCTTCGGCCCCCTTGCTTGCGTCCGCGCAATCCGTGACGCTGTATGGTGTTGTCGATACTGGTGTCGAGTGGGTCAACAACGTCGGTGCTGCCAAAAACAGCCTGGTCCGGCTGCCGAACCTGACGGCCACGGTGCCGTCTCGTTGGGGGATGCGCGGAACCGAAGCGCTCGGCGGCGACCTCAAGGCCGCGTTCGTACTGGAGTCCGGCTTCGCGCCGGACAGCGGCGTCGCCAACCAGGGCGGCAGGCTGTTCGGCCGCCAGGCGTGGGTCGGCCTGTCAGGCAACTGGGGTCAGGTCAGCGTGGGGCGGCAGTACACCATGCTGTTCTGGTCGAACCTCGAGGCCGACATGCTCGGACCGAACATCTACGGTTCGTCGTCACTCGACAGCTACCTGCCCAATGCGCGCGCCGACAATGCGATTGCCTATAAGGGTACGTTCGGCGGCTTCACCGTGGGTGCGACCTACAGCTTTGGCCGCGACACGGTCAATGCCGGCCCGAGCCCGTCCGGAACGAACTGCGCCGGCGAAAACCCGGCCGACGCACGCGCTTGCCGCGAATGGTCGGCGTTGCTCAAGTACGATGCCAAGGCCTGGGGCGTGGCGGTGTCCTATGACTCGCAGCGTGGCGGCCCGGGTGCCTTCGGCGGCCTGGTCAGGAGTTCGATGAAGGATGACCGTCTGTCCATCAACGGCTACGGTGTGATCGGCGCTGCCAAGATCGGAGCGGGCGTGATCCGGCGCGACAACGACGGCAGTCCGACGCCGCGCAGCGATCTGTGGTTCGGCGGCGTGTCGTATGCCGTCACGCCGCAGTTCAGCGTGGATGGCGAAATCTTCTGCCTCCGGTACCACAACAGCGACAACAAGGCGTGGCTGTATGCCGCGCGGGGTACGTACGCTTTCTCCAAGCGGACTTCGGCCTACCTGACGGCCGGCTATATCAACAACTATGGCAACCTCGCGGTCTCGGTAAGCGGCGGCGCGACCGGCTCCAATCCCGCCCCCGGGGGCAACCAGCTGGGCACCATGGTTGGCGTCAAGCACATCTTCTGACGATTGAAACGCGGATCGGCCTGTCGCAGGCAGGCCTTCTCGTCACCATGTCCAGATCCCAAAGAGCCGGCTCTGCTATTTCAGTTGTCGAACTGGGCCCCGATGCGCGCGCAGAATTGCTGCAGCATTTCCTGGCCCTTGATGACAACGATCGCCTGCTGCGTTTCAACTGTCCGGTGAAGAACCCTACGATCGAAGCTTACGTGGATCGCATCGACTTTGGCCGCGACACTGTGTTCGGTGTTCGCGGCGACCAGCGGGAACTCGTCGGGGTGGGACATTTCGCGAACGTCGCGGATGCAGCGAAGGCGCGCGTCGCCGAGTACGCCATCTCGGTGCTGCGCGGCGCGCGCGGGCGCGGTGTCGCGACCATGCTGCTGGCGCACGCCATTGCGTGTGGTGGCCAATCAGGCATTGGCCACTTGCGCATGCACCTGTTGTCGAGCAACGCTGCGATGCTGCATATCGCGGGAAAGGCGGGCATGCGTCTCGTGCACGCGTGCGGCGAAACACAAGCGTGTTTCGAATTTCCGCGCATCTTGCGTTGACTGGCCTCTCGTCACAGCGCCGGCTTCACGTTGTCGTGAAGCCGGCAAGCCGCGCTAGCGTGCGTGGATGAGCCCGGCCAGTGCGTGCATCTGGCTGCCATCGGGCAAGGCAAGCTCTTCCAGCACCGAAAAGTGGTCGCAACCGTCGACGGGCAGGTACCTGACGGATTCGCCAAAGGCCTCGCAGGCAGCGGCATATTCGCGCGAATGCCTGACGAGTTCGGGCAGTTCGGCAGCACCCACCGTGACCAGCGTGGGCACTCCGGCCTTGATGTGACGGATCGGGCTGAAGCGTTCGATCTCCTCGCCGGTCAGCTGCAGCTTGTCATTGAGCCAGCATAGGCTGATCGGCTCCAAATCGACTAGCGCGCTGATTGGCATGGCGTGCGTGACCGCCGGGTGCGAACGGTACATGGCGGTGAGATGCCCGCCGGCGGAATGTCCGCTCAGGCAGATCGGACTGCCGGCGATGCCCAGCGCGGAACGATCCGCAGCCAGGTGGTCGATGAGGCTGCCGATCTCCGCGACGATCTGCGTCATCGAGGCTTCAGGGGCCAGCGTGTATTCGGCCAGGACCACGTGAAAGCCGAGCGCCAGCGGCCCTTCGGCCACGAAGGCGAAATCTTCCTTCGTGCAGTTCTGCCAGTATCCGCCGTGGATGAAGACGAATACGGGCGCATCGGCAAGTTCCGCGGGGAACCAGTCGAAGTGCTGGCGCGGCCCCGGTCCGTAGGCGAGATCGCGCCGGCATGGCCGTCGCGCGTAGAGCGCTGCGCTGCGGCTCTGGAAGCCGGCGTAGACGCCTGGGAAATCGCGGACGGCCTTGGTGTTGTTGTAGGCGGCGTCCAGCATCGGACGGTCCATGTGCCGGTAGACGTGCTGCATGACTTCTCCAGTCTGGTATGGTCGGGTGCCGCGGCCGGAATCAGCCTTCCAGCCGTTTTTGCGTATCGCGCGGCAACTCCATGAATCGTTGGTGGTAGTAGTTGGCGAACCGTCCCAGGTGGCCGAAGCCGAATGCCAGTGCGGTTTCGGTGATGCTCGCGGTGGGGTCGACCAGCAGCCTGGCCCGCACGGCGTCGAGCCGTATATTGCGCAGCAGCTCCATGGGCGTGGCGCCATAGTAGCGATGGCACAGGGCATTGAGCGTGCGATAGCTGACGCCGGCCACGCGTGCCAGATCCTCCAGCGAGATCGGCGCGCACAGGCGGGAGTCCATGTATTCAAGCACGGCGTCGAGTTGCTTGATGCCGCCGCCGGAAGCCCCGGCGTTGCCGGGCAGCACCGGATGCGGCGGGCGCTGCAGGCTCATCGTGTCCTCGGGCCGGTCGGGCTGGTGCGCGAGGATGAAGAGGGCAAGGTTGCGTTCGAAATGCTCGACCCAGTCCTGCTTGGCGGGCGTATCGCCCGGCATCGACAGGATGTTCAGCAGCGATTGCGCGATCAGGTCCCATTGCGAGCCCAGGCTGCGCGGCAGCATGAATCCAGGCACCAGGCCGGCCTCGGCCCGCTCCGGGCTGGCGACGAGTTCCATCAGCACGTTCGGCACCCGCACGATCAGTTGCTGGGTGCCGGGCAGCCACCGCAGGCGAATGCGGCGCTTGGGCGCCAGCACCGCGGTGCGTCCTTCTGCCACGCTCAGCGTATGGCCGTCGCATTCAATCTCGACGCCGCCCGAGAGCGAGGTGTGGACCAGCGAGAAGTCGTCGAACGGCCTCGGCGTGACTTCCACGCCTGCGCCATAGCGCAGCACATACATTCTCAGGTGATTGAGTTCACCCTTGAACATCGCCGAATCCGGGGCGCCGTGCTTCCAGCGCAAGACATGGTCGGCCAGCTCGTTGGCAACGTGTTCGTGCGCGTCCACGTGGGCATCGGATGCGAACAGGCAGTTCCGATACAGTGCGGAAAGCGCCAGCGCCTTTGGGGACAAAGACATGTTTCCTCCTGACGTGGCTTAGTTTTGATGCTCCCTTGCTGACCCGATGGATCGAAGAGGGGGCGATTGCCACTTGTCGTACTTGTTTTGTCTGGCGGTGCAGGTCGAGCAACCGGGGTAGTGGTGCGGCACCGTCGCACGGGTTGAAGGGCGGACAGGGCGGGCCATGTGGCGCGCCGCCCCGGTGTGATACGCGCGGCTTACACGTGGTAGAAGTCGAGCACCGAATCGATGGTGTCGTTGAGAAGCACCACATGCTTCTTCAGGATCAGCCAGCTGAAGCCGACCGGTTTCAGCAGATAGGTGACATTGCCATAGAAATAGGAAGACTGTCCAAACCGGTAAACGTGGGTCACCCACTTGGCCCGGGCTTCCAGTTGCGAGTCCGACACTTCCTGGATCGTCACGTTGCTGACCTGGTGCAGCGTGCGCGGCAGCGGGGTCGACGCCGCCGACTTGCCGGTGCCGATACGGAACACCCGGTCTTCCAGGCCCGTGCGGTCCGCGTAGTACATCAGCGACATGCCGCGCTTCGGGTCGGTGGTATAGACATGCTCGGAGTCCCACTGCGGAATGTGGAATTCAGCGTTCTCGTCAAACAGCTCCAGGTAGTCCACCCATTGGCGCTGGTCGCACAGTTCCGCCTTGCGGTACAGGAACTGCTCCACGCTCTGTTGCAAGTCTGACCTCATTTCATCGCTCCTTCCTCATTGCTGATCTTTGCGTCCAGTCCCTTGACGAGGGCATCGCGCCAGGCGCTGTGCTGGTTCGCGTACAAGCCTTCGTGCGTCAGTTCGGCGCCCGTCAGGCTTGGCCTGATGCCGAGCGTCTCGGCGTTGGGCGTGGTGCCCGTGATCCACTTGTCGCAGCCGCGCGAGATATCGTTCCACTTCTCCACGCGGCCCTGGAAGCCGCGCTGGGCCTCCCGGAACTCGGTCAGGTCATCCGGCGTACCCATGCCGGATACGTTGAAGAAGTCCTCGAACTGGCGGATGCGGTTCTCCCGGTCCTTGTCCGATTCGCCCTTGACGCCGATGCACTGGCTGAGGATCTGCGTCTTGTTCCAGGCGACCGGGCGGATGATGCGCAGTTGCGAGCTGATCTGGTCCATGAAGAACAGGCTCGGATAGATGTTCAGGTTGCGCAGCCGGTTCATCATCCATTCGGCCTTCTGCTGGCCGTACTCTTCGACGAGGCGCGGCATGATGGTCGCGTAGCCCGGGCGCACCTCGGGATTGGGCATTTCGCTGAACAGCACGCTGTGGCCATTGGGGAACGAGAACCAGCCGTCGTCGGTGGCCGCGTCGCCGGCACCGAGCTTGCGGTAGTCCAGCGTGTTGTTCATGTCCGCACCCTTCTTGGCATTGATCTCCATGCGGTGCGTCACCGTTGCTACGTAGTTGTAGTGCACGGTGCTGACGTGGTAGCCGTCCAGGCCGTTTTCGTTCTGCAGCTTCCAGTTGCCCGCGTAGGTGTAGTGGCCTTTGCCAGGCAGTACCTCGAGCTCGCCGGTCGGCGATTGGGCGACCATCAGGTCCAGGAACACCTTGGCATCGCCGAGCTGGTCTTCCAGCGAGCTGGTGCCCTCGGTGTCGAGATTGACGAAGACGAAGCCCTTGTAGCTTTCGATACGCGCCTTCTTCAGGTTGCGGCTGGAAAGGTCGAAGCCTTCCGGGTACTCGGAAGGCGCCTTCACCTTGAGCAGCTTGCCGTCCGAGCGGAACGTCCACGCGTGGAACGAGCACACGAAGGTGGACTGGTGCCCGGCGCTGACGCGCGTCAGCGTAGCGCCGCGGTGCGCGCAGGCGTTGACCAGCGCGTTGAGGTCGCCGTTGGCGCCGCGGGTGATGATGAGCGGCTGCCGGCCGGCCTGCATGGTGACATAGTCGTGCGGCTTGGGGATTTCGCTTTCATGGCAGGCGTAGATCCAGCTCTTCTCGAAGATCAGTTCCATCTCGAGATCGAACAGCTCGGGCTCGGTGAACATGGCCCGCGCGACACGATAGACGCGTTCTTCCGGACGGAAGTCCAGGCATCCTGTGACGAAATCCCGCCACTCTTTGGCGGTTCTGGCGATGGTGGTCATGCTGTCTCCTATGGACGGGCGATGTGGGTGAAGCGATCGGCGGCGCTGGTCGCCGCCTCGCGAGGTCAGGTTCGCTGCATCGAGCGCCGCAGTACCACCGGCGCGCCGTTTGCGGTCTTCTTGACGATCCAGATGGCGAGGGCGGAATCCAGGTAGTCGGAGTGGCCTGGAAACCAGTCAGCGAGCGCCTGGGCCAGCTCGCGGCCCACTTCGAGATCGCCACCGGCGACCAGCGCCTGTACTTCCCGGATCGAGGCCAGCACCTTGTCGTGCTCCTCGACATGGCAGTCGCGGGCGGGGAAGGCGTACCGCTCCATCAGGTCCTGTTCGAGCTCGAAATGCGCCTCGGTATGACAGGCAAAGGCATCGAGCGCCGCGGGGAATGTCGCATCGTCGGCGGTGAGCAGCGTGTCAAGCAACGCGGCGAATTCGTGGTGGACGTGATCGATCGCCTGATTTCCGATCAGGTAGCGGTCGTCCCAGTGGAAGCCAGTGGGTGTAGTCATCGGCGTGTTTCTTGCCTGGGGCCGCCGGCGGAAGCTGGCCGCCGCGGCGATGCGTTTCGGGGCAGGGCGTTGTCTGTCAGTGGCGCAATGCGCGCTAGCTGATGCTGGCCGAGAACTTCTCGAAGTGGAACGAAGCCGATTTCACGTCTACATCGCGCAGGTGCTGCGCCACGGCTTCGACCATCGGAGGCGGCCCGCACAAGTAGATGTCGACCTCGCCCTCGTTGAGATGGGACGGCTCGATATGGTGCGTGACATACCCTTTCTTCGGCTGTGCGCTGTTGGCATCGACCACGCAGACCGCGAAGGTGAAATTGGGGAGCAGATGCGTGAATGCTTCCAGTCGTTCGACTTCGACGATGTCGCGATCCGTGTTGACGCCATAGAGCAGATGGATCGGATAAGGACTGCCGCCTTCCGCGACGATCTTGTCGAGCATGGCAAGGAACGGCGCAAGACCGGTGCCGCCGGCAAGCATCAGGATCGGACGCACGCGCGGGCGCAGGTAGAAGCTGCCGAACGGTCCGGTCATGGTCAGCGCGGTGCCCGGCTGGGCGCGCTCGCGCAGGAAATTGCTCATGAGGCCGCCGGGCACATTGCGGATGAGGAAAGACACGCTGTCGCGGCCGCCGTTCATGGTGCTGAACGAATAGGCGCGGTGGTGCTGCTCCTCGCCGGGAACCTGCAGGTTGGCATACTGGCCAGGCAGGAACTCCAGCCCTTTCAACGCATCGCCCTCGAGCACCAGCGAGAAGGTGCTGTCGGAGAGCCGGCGCACCTCGGCAATCCGGGTCGCATAGCTTTCCTGCTTCGTATTGCACGCGGCGGACCCGGTGGGGATCAGCACCACGCAGTCCGACTTGGGCCGCATCTGGCAGGCCAGCGCGTACCCGCTGGTCGCTTCCTCCTTGCTGAGTGCATCCTCGATATAGTCGCCGAGCGAGTAGGTCCCGGTTTCCACGCGGCACTTGCAGGTGGAGCAGGCTCCCTCGCGGCAGTCCATCGGGATGTTGATGCCCTGGCGGTACGCGGCGTCCACCACGGATTCGGCGCCACTGCAGTTGATGAAGCGGGTGACACCGTCTTCGAAATTGAGCGCGATGTTGTAGCTCATTGCCTGGTCTCCATTCTTCTCTAGCCTCGGTGCTGCGCTGAGGGGGCGCGCAGATGTAAGCCGAAGTCTAGAAACAGGAGCGTTGCGCGGCTATCCGGATATTGCACGCAGGCCACGGAGTTCCGTCCGCTTCTTGCGCAAGGATGCGCAACCCGTACTTCGTCCTGCACGTACAGCGCGAAGGCGCACTCCCTGGCCGTGCACGGTGGTCACCAACGGACTGCCGCAGCCCGGCCAGGCCTGCCGCATCGGCGCCAGAGCGCCCTGCACAGCCCCCATTCGGTGTTAACCCGTCCGGTGTAAACCCTTGCAGAGCGCTTGCGTGCGCCCGCGCGCACGCGCCGGGCGAGCCGCGCGATGCAAGAACCGGACAGCGCAACACGGTGTGCGTGCAAACGCCGGACAGCCATGGGCCATTGCGCAAAAAGCGGACGGAACCATGGGCGGCGCCTGCAATATCCGGATAGCCGCGACGGCGCCGCGTTCCTAGACTTGCCTCACACCAACCCCACAAACCTCGATGGCATGCACCCCTTGCCAGGCGGGCGCGGCACCAGCGTGATCCCTGGTACCGGTGTGCGGGTTTCGATGTGGCAGCGCGCTGCGTGCCCCGCGCGGTGTTGCCCTGCGACGTGCGGCTACACACAAGTGAACCCGCGGTGGCGATCCCGATACCGGAGACGAGCGTTGCCGACCGGGACCAGCAAGCCAGTCAATGCGCAGACACCGGTTGACGTCCTGTGTCTGACCCCAAGCCTTAACTACGAACGAGGTTTCCATGCGGCAAATAGACCTACACGCGCTTGCTGACGAAGCGAAGCTCAATGGCTTTCACTACGCCGTGCTGTTCTGGTGTGCGTTGATCATCGTCTTCGACGGCTACGACCTGGCCGTGGCGGGCATTGCGCTGCCTTCGATCATGAAGGAAATGGGTGTCGAGCCGGCCAAGGCAGGCCTGATGGTCAGCTCGGCGCTGTTCGGCATGATGTTCGGCAATGTGTTCCTCGGCACCATCGCCGACCGCATCGGGCGGCGCTGGGCGATTACGCTCTGCATTGCCTTGTTCAGCGTCTTTACCGCGGCGGCAGGCCTGACCTCCGATCCCATCATGTTCGGCGTGACACGGTTCATTGCCGGCGTGGGCATCGGCGGCGTCATGCCGAACGTGATTGCGCAGATGACGGAATACTCGCCTCGCCGCGTGCGCAGCACCATGGTCACGCTGATGTTCAGCGGCTATTCGGTGGGCGGCATGCTGGCGGCCCTGCTGGGCAAGGGGCTGATCGAACAATATGGCTGGCAGTCGGTGTTCATCGCGGCAGGCATGCCGGTGCTGCTGATTCCGCTGGTCCTGAAGTGGATGCCCGAGTCGATCCCCTTCCTGATCAAGAGCGGCCGGCGCGACGAGCTGCAACGGATCGCCCGCAGGATGGACCCGACCTACGTGCCGCGCGCGGATGATCGCTTCGTCGTGCCCAGCGAAGACAAGGTCGACAGTGCGCCCGTCCGCCACTTGTTCGGCGAAGGCCGTGGCTTCAGCACGGTGATGTTCTGGATCTCCTGCTTCATCTGCCTGTTCATGGTCTATTCGCTCAGCTCGTGGCTGACCAAGCTGATGGCGAGCGCAGGCTACAGCCTCGGTTCGGCGCTGACCTTCGTGCTGGTCCTGAACTTCGGCGCCATGATCGGCGCAGTGGGCGGCGGCTGGCTGGCCGACAAGTTCCACATCAAGTGGGTGCTGGTTGTCATGTACGTGCTCGCCGCATTCTCGATCTCGATGCTTGGATACAAGGTGTCCACCGAGCTGCTGTACCTGCTGGTGGGTCTCGCCGGGGCATCGACCATCGGTACCCAGATCGTCAACAGCGCGTATGCCGGCCAGTTCTATCCCATGTCGATCCGCTCGACCGGCATCGGCCTGATGCTCGGCGTGGGCCGCGCCGGGGCGATCCTGGCGCCGATCGTGATCGGCATGCTGGTCAGCCTGCAGTTGCCCTTGCAGCAGAACTTCCTGGCGATCGGCATTCCGGCGCTGCTGGCGGCAGTGGCAACGGGGCTGATCAACCACAAGCGCTCGGCATCGATGCATATCGCCGAAGGCGGCGCGCCGGGTGTCCAGCACGGTGTACAGGGCGTCGGCGCCAACGTGAAGGCATAGCACCGGCCGCGCCGCATGGCGCGGCGAGCGAGGGCTTGATGCGGCATCAGATCACGATCGAGAACACGGGTGAAGTCTTTGCTTGTGGGGAAGACAGCAGCGTCCTGCGTGCCATGGAGCAGCTTGGCCGCAAGGGAATTGCGGTGGGCTGCCGCAATGGCGGTTGCGGTGTGTGCAAGGTCAGGGTGCTGTCGGGCAGCTTCACACAGCAAAAGGCGAGCCGCGCGGTGCTGAGCGAACAGGAGCAGCGCGAAGGCTTTGCGCTGGCCTGCAAGGCTTATCCGCGCAGCGAAATGAAGGTGGAGGTGGCAGGCAGGATGGCGAGCGCCATCGTTGCCGGCCGGTGTGCCTCGTCGGCATAAGTATCCGGCGACAGGTACGGGACATTGAATGGAACTGGGAGATATCAAGTGGCACTGACAGGCGTACTCCGCCCTGGGCACGTGGCGATCCGCGTGCTCGAAATGGGACCCGCGCTCAAGCACTATACCGAGGTCCTGGGGCTGATCGAGGTGGCGCGCGATGACCAAGGCCGCGTCTTTCTGAAGGCCTGGGACGAGCATGACCACCACAGCGTGGTGCTGCGCGAGGCCGACGAGGCCGGTATGGACTACATGGGATGGCTGGTGGATTCCCACGGCTCGCTCGAAGCGCTAGCGGCGGCGGTCAAGGAATCGGGCCTGTGCACCAACCTCGAATGGATTCCCGCCGGCGAGCATCCGGCCACGGGTGTGCGGTTCCGCTTCGTGATCCCGACCGGACACGTCATGGAGCTCTACGCAAAGAAGGAAAAGGTCGGCAATGACTGCGGCGAGGATGGTCCGGACATCAATCCGCGCCCCTGGCCCGACGGGCTGCGCGGCATGGCGCCGTCACGCTTCGACCATTGCCTGCTGTATGGCGACGACCTGGATGGCACCGTCGAGCTGTTCACGAAGGTGCTGGGCTTCGGCGTTGCCGAGCAGGTGATGGCGGGCCCCGACAAGTCGCTGATGATCGGGGCGTTCCTGAGCTGCTCGAACAAGGCTCACGACGTGGCCTTCATCCGCCAGCCGGTCAAGGGAAAGTTCCATCACGCCTCGTTCCATCTTGGTAGCTGGGAACAGGTGCTGCGCGCCGGCGACATCATTTCGCGTACGCGTACATCGATCGACATCGGGCCGACGCGCCACGGCATCACGCGCGGCGAGACGATCTATTTCTTCGATCCCTCCGGCAATCGCAACGAGGTCTTCTGCGGCGGCTATGTCTACTACCCCGACAAGCCCACCATCACCTGGTGGGAACAGGAACTGGGGGCGGGGATCTTCTATCACGATCGCAAGCTGAACGAAGCCTTCCTGTCGGTGTTCACCTGATGACGACGATGAAGATCAGTACGCCACAAGAAGTCGTGCACTGGGAGGCAGCCAGCGCCGCCGTGCTGGCCGCGGCACGCTGGGCGGAAGAGGCCGGCGTGCGGGTCAATATCGCCGTGGTCGATGCGGGCGGAAACCTTGCCGCCTTCCTGCGCATGCCGGGTGCCTTCCTGCATTCGATCGACATTGCCATCGACAAGGCTTATACGGCGGCCGGCTTCGGCCTTCCGACCGGTGCCTGGACCGAAGCGCTCGCGACGCATTCGCCGGCCTTGCGCACTGGCATCCCGTTGCGCCCGCGCATGGTCTGCTTCGGCGGGGGACTGCCGATCCGGCACGACGGCAGGGTCATCGGCGGCATTGGCGTGTCGGGCGGATCGGAGCACGAGGACGAAGTCTGCGCGCGTGCGGGGCTGACGGCGATCGGCCTGAGCGCATGAACGCGCGGACCGGGGCCAGGCCCGCTGCGAAGTCAAATCACTGTTGTATGCGAGAACCATCATGAAAGACATCCTCAACTTCATCAACGGCGAGTACGTCAGGAACGCCAGCGGCAAGACCTTCGAGAAGCGTACGCCGATCGACAACACACTGATCGGCACCGTGTACGAGGCGGGCAAGCCCGAAGTCGATGCTGCCGTGGCTTCCGCGAAGGCAGCACTCGAAGGACCCTGGGGAAAAATCTCCGTGGTCGAACGTGTCGAACTGCTGGACGCTGTGGCCAATGAAATCAACCGTCGCTTCGACGATTTCCTTGCGGCCGAAGTGGCCGATACCGGCAAGCCGAACCACCTCGCATCGCATGTCGATATTCCGCGTGGTGCGGCCAACTTCAAGATCTTCGCCGATACCATCAAAAACGCTGCTACCGAATCGTTCCGGATGGCCACGCCGGACGGGCGCACGGCGCTGAGCTACGGCCTGCGCGTGCCGCGCGGCGTGATCGCGGTGGTTTGCCCGTGGAACCTGCCGCTGTTGCTGATGACGTGGAAGGTGGGTCCCGCGCTGGCGTGCGGCAACACGGTGGTGGTCAAGCCGTCCGAAGAGACCCCCAGCACGGCTGCGCTGCTCGGCGAGGTGATGAACAAGGTAGGCGTGCCCAAGGGCGTCTACAACGTGGTGCAAGGCTTTGGGCCCGATTCGGCCGGCGCTTTCCTGACCTCGCATCCCGATGTCAACGGCATTACCTTCACCGGCGAGACCCGCACGGGCACGGCCATCATGAAGGCCGGCGCGGATGGCATCCGGCCGGTCTCGCTGGAACTCGGCGGCAAGAATGCGGCGCTGGTGTTCGCCGATTGCGACTTCCAGGTGGCAGTGGATACGGTAACGCGTTCGGTGTTCGAGAACTGCGGCCAGGTTTGCCTGGGCACCGAACGCGTCTACGTGGAGCGTCCGATCTTCGACAAGTTCGTCAACGCGCTCAAGGAAAAGGCTGAAGCCATGATCCCGGGCCGCCCGGATGATCCCGCCACGAAGATCGGCCCCGTGGTCAGCCAGGAACACCGCCAGAAGGTGCTGTCGTACTACCAGAAGGCGCGCGAAGAGGGCGCCAACATCGTCACGGGCGGTGGCGTCCCCGACATGCCGGCGGACCTGAAGGACGGCGCCTGGGTGCAGCCCACCATCTGGACCGGGCTGCCGGAATCCTCGCCAGTGGTGCGCGAAGAGATCTTCGGGCCGTGCTGCCATATCCAGCCCTTCGATACCGAGGAGGAGGCGCTGCGCATGGCCAACGACACGCCGTACGGCCTGGCCACGTCGATCTACACCTCTGATATCGGCCGCGCCAACCGGCTCGCCGCAAAGATCGACGTGGGCCTGTGCTGGATCAACAGCTGGTTCCTGCGCGACCTGCGCACGGCGTTCGGGGGCTCCAAGCAGTCCGGCATCGGCCGCGAAGGCGGCGTGCATTCGCTCGAGTTCTATACCGAGCTGCGCAACGTGATGATCAAGTTCTGAGAGCAACATGGACCAACAGAAAATCGAACACTACGGTGACGAGCTCTATGGCGCGCTCACCAACTGCCGGCCGGTCGATCCGCTGACGGACCGCGAGCCCGGTATCAGCATCGAAGACGCCTACCGGATCCAGCTGCGCATGGTTCAACGCCGTGTCGACCGCGGCGAGACCATCATCGGAAGGAAGATCGGCGTCACCAGCAAGATCGTGATGGAGATGCTCAGCGTGAATCAGCCGGACTTCGGCCAGATCACCTCGGGCATGGTCTTCAACGAAGGCGAGCCGATTCCGGTGAAGACCATGATCGCCCCGCGCGCCGAGGCCGAAGTGGCCTTCGTGCTCAAGCACGATCTGGAGGGGCCGGGCGTGACCGCCGCCGACGTACTGCGCGCCACCGACTACGTGATTCCATGCTTCGAGATCGTCGATTCGCGCATTCGGGACTGGAAGATCAAGATTCAGGACACGGTGGCGGACAACGCGTCGTGTGGCGTGCTGACCCTGGGCAGCCAGCGCAGGCATCCGCGCGACCTCGACCTCGCGCTGGCCGGCATGGTGCTGGAGAAGAACGGCGAGGTTATCAGCACCAGCACGGGGGCCGCGGTGCAGGGTTCGCCAGTCAACGCGGTCGTGTGGTTGGCCAATACGCTGGGGCGCCTCGGCATCAAGATCAAGGCGGGCGAGGTGATCCTGTCCGGTTCGCAGTCGCCGCTGGTGCCGGTGGTGGCTGGCGACAGCCTGAGCTGCAGCGTTGGGGGTCTCGGCGAGACCTCGGTCCGATTCATCTGAAGCCCTGAGAAATCCCTATGAAACTCGACAACAACACCATCCTCGCGCTCGCCGAGTATCTCGAGACTGCCGAACTGCAGGCCCGCGACGTCACCAAGATTACCGACGACCATCCGGACATGGACTGGGATGACGCCTATGCCATCCAGGACGAGATCCGTCGCCGCAAGGTGGCGCGCGGCAACAAGATCGTGGGCCTGAAGGCAGGGCTGACCTCGTTTGCCAAGATGAAGCAGATGGGGGTGACCAGTCCCGTGTTCGGCTTCGTCGCCGACTACATGTCCTGCCCCGACGGCAGCGAGATCCGGACGGGCGAGCTGATCCATCCGAAGGTCGAGGCCGAGATCTGCGTCGTCACCAAGGCGCCGCTGAAGGGCCCGGGCTGCCATATCGCGGCCGTGATGGCAGCGGTGGATTTCGTCGTGCCCGCGGTGGAAGTCATCGATTCGCGCTACCGCGATTTCAAGTTCGACCTCAAGAGCGTGATTGCCGACAACACGTCGGCATCGCGCTTCGTGATCGGCGGCCGCATGCGCAGCCTGGAGGACCTGGACCTGCGCACGCTCGGCGTCGTGCTGGAGAAGAACGGCGAAGTGGTCACGATGGCGGCCGGCGCCGCGGTGCTCGGTAATCCGCTGGTGGCGGTGGCCATGCTGGCCAACCACCTGGGCGCGCGCGGCCAGGAGATCCCGGCTGGCAGTTTCATCATGACAGGCGGCGTCACCGAGGCTATCGCGGTTGAGGCCGGCGACAGCGTGGCCGTGCGTTTCCAGGACCTCGGCACCGTGTCGATGCGGTTCGCCTGAGCGGATGCCGCGGCAGCCGCGGGTGCAAAACCCGTGGCTACCGCGGCACGACGCTTGAATCCAGTGCGGGACAGATACCAGGGAGGAGCGGCATGCCGGTCGCACAGATCTATTTGATAGAGGGCCGATCCGAGGCGCAGAAGCGTGCGGTGATCGAGAAAGTCACGCAGGCCTTGGCGGAAGCAGTAGGCGCGCCCGAGCAGAACGTGCGGGTCCTGCTGCACGATGTGCCCAAGGAAAGCTGGGGCATAGGCGGCAAGTCCGCCAAGGATCTCGGCCGGTAGCGGACCGGGCGGCTTTGCTTGCTGCATGGCTGCCGAAGGCGACGCGTCGGCGATTCTGACCGTATCACAGTAGGACAAAACATGGCTTCCAAAAAAGACTCCGCCAATTTGTTTACCCAGCAGGACGGCGTCATCCAGGTCGGTGGCATCGACGCACTGGTTCGGTTGACGCTCGACCAGGTGCGCACCGATACGCGCCGCGGACTGAAGACCGGCATGTTCGTGTCCGGCTATCGCGGATCGCCAGTCGGCATGCTGGACGCCAGCTTCATCCGGCAGCAGAAGCTGCTGCTCGAACACAGCATCCGCTTTGTCGACGGCATCAACGAAGACCTTGCGGCAACGGCGGTGTGGGGCACGCAGATGCTGCATACGGTCGGCAAGCAGAAGTTCGACGGCGTCACCGGCATGTGGTACGGCAAGGCGCCCGGCGTGGATCGCAGCGGCGATGCGCTCAAGCACGCGAACTACACCGGCATCGGCAAGAACGGCGGCGTGCTGGCGGTGGTGGGCGACGACCCGAGCTGCAAGTCGTCGTCGCTGTGCAGCCAGTCGGAACCGATGCTGTACCACGTCGGCATGCCGTCGCTGTATCCGGGCACGGTGCAGGAAATTCTCGACCTGGGGCTGCATGGCTACCAGATGTCGCGCCTGTCCGGCCTGTGGGTCGGGCTGAAGATCGTCACCAATGTCGCGGACGGTACCGGTAGTGCCGACGTTTCGCCGGAGCGCCTGAACTTCGTCACGCCGGATCTGACGTTCGACGGCAAGCCGTTCGTGCCGAACATGAACCTCGGCATGAACGTGCGTGCCGAAGCGCTGGAGATGGAGCAATCGCTCTATACCCGCCGGCTTGAGGTGGCCAAGCGCTATGCGCGTGAAAACCGGTTGAACAACGTGGTGTTCGGCAATGCCGACGCGTGGCTCGGCATCATCACCGCGGGCAAGACCTACAACGACCTGCGCCAGGCCTTCCTGGAACTCGGCTTCGACGACGACGCGCTGCGCCGCTACGGCATCCGCATCCTGAAGATGGGGATGCTGTTCCCGATGGAGCCGACCATCGTGCGCGAATTCGCACGCGGCCTCGAAGAGATCTTCGTCATCGAGGAAAAGCGGCCGTTCCTGGAGATGTTCGCCAAGGACGTGCTCTATGGCAGCGCCAACGCGCCGCGCATCGTCGGCAAGTTCGACGAGGAAGACAAGGAGCTGCTGCCAGCGTACGGCGAGTTCGAGTCCGACATCATCGCGCGCGCGCTGGTCCGGCGCGTGTCGCGCAAGGCGCGCATCGAGTCGGCCGATGCCTGGCTCCGGCGGCTCGACGAGATCCACGAACGCACGGCGCTGCCGACCGCTGCGCGCACGGCGTGGTACTGCTCGGGCTGCCCGCACAACAGTTCGACCAAGGCGGTGGAAGGCAGCATCGTCTCCGCGGGGATCGGCTGCCACACCATGGCGATGTGGATGGACCGCAATGTGGTGATGGGCACGCACATGGGCGGGGAAGGTGCACAGTGGATCGGCATGGCGCCCTTCACCGACACCGAGCACATCTTCCAGAACATGGGAGACGGCACCTACGCCCACTCGGGCAGCCTGGCCATTCGCTACGCGGCATCGACCAACGCCAACATCACGTTCAAGCTGCTGCGCAACGCCCATACCTCGATGACCGGCGGGCAGGAGATCATGGGGGCGCATCCCGTGGCCGACCTGGTTTCCGATCTGCTCGCCAACGGCGTGAAGAAGGTCATCGTGACGACCGACGCGCCCGATGCCTTTGACGGCGTGCAGCTTGCGGGCGGCACCCAGGTCTGGCACCGCGACCGCCTCGACGAGGCGCAGCGCGAGCTGGCTGCGACCAAGGGCACTACGGTGCTGATCCACGACCAGGAATGTGCCGCCGAGCTGCGCCGGGCGCGAAGCCGCGGCAAGGCGCAGACGCCGGCGCAGCATGTGGTCATCAATGAGCAGGTGTGCGAGGGTTGCGGCGACTGCGGCGTGAAGTCCAACTGCATGAGCGTGGAACCAGTGGCCACGGAATTCGGACGCAAGACGCGTATCCATGAGCCTTCGTGCAACAAGGACTATTCCTGCGTCAAGGGCTTCTGCCCGTCCTTCCTGACCGTCACGGCGCCCGAGGAAGCCGCGCCTGCCGATGGCGCGAAAAAGAAGAAGGGCCGCATTCCCGCGCTCGAGCGCGCGCTGCCGGACCCGCTCTTCAAGATCACCGGCGATTTCGGCGTGCACATCATGGGCATCGGCGGCACCGGTTCGGTAACGGTGGCCGCGACCATTGCCAACGCGGCACGCCTGGAGGGCAAGCATGTGATCGGCCTGGACCAGACCGGGCTGGCGCAGAAAGGCGGGGCAGTGATCTCGGACATCAAGGTCACCGCACAGCCGTTCGACGGCTCGAACAAGATCTCGGATGGCTGTACCGACCTGTATCTCGGCTTCGACATCCTCAATGCGACAGACCCGAAGAACCTCGCCAAATGCCATCCCGAGCGCACCATCGCGGTGATCTCGACGACCCAGACGCCGACCGGGCAGATGGTGGCCAACCGGAACGTGATCTTCCCGGCGGCAGGTGCGCTGACCCGGGGCATCGATCGGGTCACCCGCAAGGCCGATAACCTGTTCCTCGATGGCCAGCAACTCGCCGAGGGGCTGTTCGGCGACAGCATGGCGACCAACCTGTTCATGGTGGGTGTGGCCTATCAGGCCGGGGCGCTGCCGCTGTCGGGCGCATCCATCGAAGCCGCGATCCGGCAGGCAGGGGTGGGCGTGGAGATGGGGGTCGCGGCGTTCAAGTGGGGCCGCATGGCTGTGGTCGACCGGGCCTTTGTGCAGGCCGAGATTGCGAAGGGTAGCAGCGCCGTGGCCGAGCTGCCGCGCGTGCCGGTGCTGACGCCGCTGGCCCGCACCATCGTCGATTCGGTGGGTGCATCCGGTGAGGCCAAGCGCCTGCTTGAAGTGCGCGTGCCGGAACTGGTTGCCTACCAGGACGAGGCCTACGCCAGGCGCTATGCAAGCGTGGTGAAGCGGGTGTTCGACGCCGAACGCCAGCGTGTGCCAGGCAGCAGCGCGTTGAGCGAGGCCGTGGCGCGCTACCTCTACAAGCTGATGGCCTACAAGGACGAGTACGAAGTGGCACGCCTGCAAACCGCGCCCGCGTTTCTTGCCAGCCTGGAGGCACGGTTCAAGGCCGGCTACAAGGTGCAGTACCACCTGGCGCCGCCGCTGCTGTCCAAGCGTGATCCGGCCACCGGAGAGCTGCAGAAGCGTCCGTACGGACCGTGGATGCTGCACGGCTTCCGCCTGCTGGCGAAGCTGAAGGGCTTGCGCGGCGGACCGTTCGACATCTTCGGCAAGACCGAGGAGCGCCGCCGCGAGCGTCAGCTGATCGAGGACTACATCCGGCAGGCCGACGAGATCGCTGCCGGCCTGGACGCACAGAACCACGCTGCGGCGGTGTCGCTGGCCAGTGTGCCGGACGAGATCCGGGGCTACGGGCACGTCAAGGAAAAGAGCATGGACGCCGCCGCAAGGCTGCAGGCAGAGCGGCTGGCTGCCTTCCGCAAACCGCTGCCACAGCCCGTACAGGAACGCATGTCGGCCTGAGCCAGCCCGCACGATTGCCAGGAGAAGAAAATGAACCAACTCAATGGTTACGACTACGAAGACCTCGAACCGGGCATGAGCGCTTCGTTCGCGAAGACCATCACCGAGGCCGACATCGTGCTGTTTGCGGCCGCCTCGGGCGACAACAACGCCATGCACATCAACGAGGAGTTCGCGCGGAGCACCCAGTTCAACGGACGCATAGCGCACGGCATGCTGACGGCCAGTGTGATCTCGGCGGCCATTGCGGGCCGGCTGCCCGGGCCGGGCACCGTCTACCTGGGCCAGAACGTGCGCTTCCGGGCGCCCGTGAAGCCCGGCGACACGGTGCACGCGACCGTGACGGTCAAGGAGCTGCACCCGGAAAAGCGGCGCGTTTCGCTGACCACCGTATGCACGGTCAACGGCAAGGTCGTGATCGATGGCGACGCCATGGTCATGCCGACCTCGGCCCGGGACCATCAGAAGTAGGCCACTCGCAGTCCACTCAACGCCAGAAAGGAGCAGAACATGAGCCAGCAGAATTTCTCGTTCGCCGAGCTGACCAGGATGATTGAGCAGTTCAAGGTGCCGGGTCTCGATATGTCGGCGGTCATGGCGTCGCGGCGCAAGGATGTCGAAGCGATGCTCGAAGCCAACCAGGTCGCGCAGGCAGCCATGCGCGACCTGGTCAACAAGCAGGCCGAACTGCTGATGAAGACCATGCAGGCCTTCCAGGCTGCGGCGGGCGGAGCGGCCGCTGGCCCGGCTTTTGCGGAACCGGGCAAGCAGGCAGAACTGGCGCGGACAGCGTTCCAGAAGGCGCTGGAAGACATGACGGAGCTGGCCGAAATCATGCGCAAGGCGCAGACTGATGCGACCGCGCATATCAGCCAGCGCGCAGCGGAGCGCATGGAAGAGATCAGGAACATGCTGACGCCCAGGTAAAGGGACATCGGCCTGCTTGTGGCCCAGGAGAGATACATGGCGATGCCGTTTCACATTCCCGACGAGTACTTCCACGGGTGCCTCAAGTCCGCGCAATCCCTGCTGGAGTTGCTGGGCGGCTTGCATGCCGATCCCATCGTCGCGCGCGCAGGGAAGGCGCAGGAGCAGGCCCTGCCGCTGGTGCAGATCCAGATGCGCTACTGGGAGGAGCAGATGGCACTGTGGACGGCGTTGCCTGCCTTTGGCGCCGCAGGAGGCGAAGGCAGCACGTCCGCCAGGGGCGGCAAAGGCGGGGACCGGCGATTCCACGCACGGGCCTGGCATGAGAGCCCGTGGCATAGCCTGCTGATGCAGAACTACCTGATCCACGCCCGCCTGCTTGCAGACCTGGTGGAGCGTGTCGGGTGCGACGACAAGGACCGGAACAAGCTGCGCTTCTTTACCCAGCAGTTCATCGACGCGATGAGTCCGGCCAACTTCGCGGGTACCAATCCCGAGGCGATCGGGCTGGCGCTGGAGACCAGCGGCGAGAGCCTGCGGCAGGGGCTTGCCAACTTGCTGGAGGACCTTGGCCGCGGGCGTATTGCCATCACGGACGAAACCGCATTCGAGGTCGGGCGCAATGTGGCGACCTCGGAAGGCGCTGTGATCTTCGAGAACGGCGTGATGCAGCTGATCCAGTATGCGCCGCAGACCGGCGAGGTCGCAGCACGGCCGCTGGTGATCGTGCCGCCCTGCATCAACAAGTTCTACATCCTGGATCTGCAGCCCGAGAACTCCTTCGTGCGCTTTGCCTGCGAGCAGGGCTACACGGTGTTCCTGGTCTCCTGGTGCAATGACGCGCAGGCCATGAAGGACGCCACCTGGGACGACTACGTCGAACAGGGCGTGATGAAGGCGATCGAGGTCGCACGCGCGGTCGCCGGTGCCGACAAGGTCAACACGGTCGGCTGGTGTGTCGGCGGCACGCTGCTGTCGTCCGCGCTGGCCTTGCTGCGCGGCCGCGGCGACCGCAGCGTAGCGAGCATGACGCTGCTGACCACGATGCTGGACTTCGAGGAGCCGGGCGATCTCGGCGCCTATGTCGACGAGCAGATGGTGCAGCAGCGCGAGCAGACCATCGGACGGGGCGGCATCTATCCCGGTCGTGAACTGGGCTTCGTGTTCCAGACGCTGCGCGCCAACGACCTGATCTGGCCATACGTCGTCAACAACTACCTGAAGGGCAAGTCGCCGGCCGCGTTCGACCTGCTCTACTGGAACGCCGACGGTACCAACCTGCCGGGGCCGATGTACGCCTGGTACCTGCGCAACATGTACCTGGAAAACAACCTGCGCACGCCCGGCAGGCTGAGCATGTGCGGCGATCCGGTCGATCTCGGCCGCATCGACATGCCCAGCTATGTACTGGCCACGCAGGAAGACCATATCGTGCCGTGGAAGTCGGCCTACCGCACCATGCAGCTGGTGAGCGGCAAGTCGGAGTTCGTGCTGGGCGCCAGCGGCCACATCGCCGGCGTGATCAATCCTGCTTCACGCAACAAGCGCAGCTACTGGACGGGCGGCAAGCCCGGTGCGGACGCGGATGCGTGGCTTGCCCAGGCCACGCCGACGCCCGGAAGCTGGTGGACCCACTGGAACGACTGGCTGGGGCGGCATGCCGGCAAGCCCGTGCCAGCTCGCACGCAGCTGGGCAATTCGGCATATCCGCCGGTGGAACCGGCACCCGGTCGCTACGTGAAGGTGCGATGCGACTGATCCGACGCTGGCCGACTCGCTGAACCAGAAACTCGCCGATTGCCACGACCGACAAGAAGACGGCATGGCCGCCTTCGCCGAAAGGCGAACGCCCGTAGTCCGGCACGAGCAGGCCATGCCCGTGCCCGGCCGGGGCAGCGCCGCTGCACCCGGCAGTGAATCCAGAAATCCTCATGCTCTATCACTCGTACGAAACCCAGCGCAGCCTGCTTCATCCCCTTTCGGCATGGAGCGAGGCGGTGGCGCAGACCCTGCTCAACCCACTCAACCCGCTCTCGCTGGTTCCCGGCGCGCAGCGGGCGGCGGCAGCATTCCAATTGGCGCACCGCATCGGCAAGGGATACGAGAAGCCGGAGTTCGGCATCCGCTCGGTCCTTGCGGCAGGCCGCGAAGTGCCCGTCATGGAACAGGTCGTACTCAGGAAGCCGTTCTGCGACCTGATCAGCTTCAGGCGCTATGCCGATGATGTGCCGACCATCAAGGCGCTGGCGCAACAACCGGTGGTGCTGGTGTGCGCGCCACTATCGGGCCACCACGCCACCTTGCTGCGCGATACCGCAAGCGCGCTGCTGGCGGACCATCAGGTCTACATGACGGACTGGCTCGATGCACGCGTGGTGCCTGCCACCGAGGGAGAGTTCTCGCTGACGGACTACATCGGCTATATCCAGGCATTCATTCGTCACCTCGGTGCAGACAACCTGCATGTGATCTCCGTCTGCCAGTCGACAGTGCCTGTCCTCGCGGCCATTTCGCTGATGGCCTCCGCCGGCGAAAAGACGCCGAGGACGATGACCATGATGGGCGGCCCGATCGACGCGCGCAGAAGTCCGACCGCGGTCAACTCCCTGGCGATGCGGATGAGCTACCAGTGGTTCGAGAACAACGTGATCTACCCCGTACCCAAGAACTTCCCGGGCCATGGCCGCAAGGTCTATCCGGGCTTTCTGCAACATGGCGGCTTTGTCGCGATGAATCCGGACCGGCATGTCAATTCGCACTATGACTACTACCTGAACCTCGTCGCCGGCGATGCCGAGGACGCGGCCAGCCATGTCCGCTTCTATGACGAATACAACGCGGTGCTGGACATGGATGCCGCCTATTACCTGCAAACCATCCGCGAGGTGTTCCAGGAATTCCGTCTCGCCACGGGGACCTGGGAAATAGATGGCGTGCCGGTACGGCCGCAGGACATCACGACCACCGCGCTCTTCACCATCGAGGGCGAACTGGACGATATCTCGGGCAGTGGGCAGACGGAAGCCGCGCATGCACTTTGTGAAGGGATACCGGCAGCGCGCAAGGTCCACTACGTGGCCGAGCAGTGCGGCCACTACGGGATCTTCTCGGGCCGGAGATGGCGAGAAAGTATCTATCCCCGCGTGAGCCAGTTTATCCGGGCCCATGACGGCGAACGAGCCGCCTGACTTCCCGCAGGTGCGGGTGGAGCGGTGCGATCCGACGACCCCGCATCGATCCTCGCTGTGGAGGCGGTTCCCGGCGATGCTACTGAAGATCGCGCTTCAGCGTGTCGCTTGGAAGCTCGTAAAAGCGTGCCGCGTAGTAGGCCGCAAAGCGGCCCATATGGCCAAAGCCATGGGAGAGCGCGATTTCCGTGACGCGAACGCCCGGGTCAATCAACAGGCGGGATCTGACCGCGTCGAGACGCATATTGCGCAGCAACTCCATGGGGGAAACACCATGGTAGCGATGGCACAGCACATTGAGCTTGCGCACGCTGGCGCCGGCGGCGCGGGCCATGTCCTCAAGGGCAATCGGTGCACAAAGGCGCGATTCGATGTATTCGATCAGGGCGTCCATCTGCCTGGCGCTGATGCTGCGCATGTCGGAACCGGCGTGGCGGTCAGCGCATCCCGGCAGCGCGATGCCCGCGTGCGTGTCGGCACCGCAAGGCTGGTGCCCGAGCACAAACGAAATCAGGTTGCGCTCGAACTGATCCAGCCAGTCGCCATTCAGGATTTGCTGCCCGGAAACGGACAGCAGATTCAGCATGCATTGCATCAGCAGGTCCCACTGATTCTGCAGGGCGCGCGGAATCAGATAACCCGGCGGCACGTGCTCTTTGCCGTCCGGAGCGCCGCCGACCTCGTCGAGCAGGCTGCGCGGAACGCGAACGATCAGCTGCTGCGTGCCGGGAAACCAGCGCATGTGAATCTTCTTCGTTGGCGCGAGCACGGCAGATCGTCCTTCGCGAACACTGAGCCTGTTCCCGTCGCAGTCGATTTCAACGCCGCCGGCCAGGGAGGTATGGATCAGCACGAAATCATCGAACGGACGCGGCCTGACTTCCACCTCGGCGCCGTATTGCAAGGTGTAGACGTGCAGGCGTTTCAACTCGCCCTTGCACATTGCTGCATCGGGAACGCCGGGCTTCCAATGTAGCGTGTGGTCGGTCAGTTCCTGGGCGACATGCTGGTGCACTTCCGCACGTACGTCGGAATGAAAGAGGCTATTCCGATAGAGCGGTGCCATGACGGGCGCTTTTGCAGAGAGGTGCATGGTGTCTTCCCCCGTTGTTGCCGACTGGTGCGGCATTCAATCGCGTAGAGGCGGGGGAGTCACCGATCCTGTTTGCCGCCAACTCATGTCGTTCGGCTTCCCGTTCAACGTCCCCATCTTGTCCTGCTAGTTTTGGATACGTAGCAATTTGCGTCAACTAGGGAAAGACTGAGCCCCGCGACGATGAAGAGGATGAAGAGGAAAACCCATAGTTTGCGCGCGCCCTCGATCACAAATTGCTCCGCGGTGTCGGGCTTACGCCGGTTTCATCGGCACGTATGCGCTATGCACATTGAGCGAATACGAAATATGCATTGGACCTGTTGAGGCGGCACTCCTAGAGTCGTCCGCATTCCGAGTGCGACCAGGCTCGCAGCATAGCCACTGACGGTGGCGGAAAGCGGCGAAGGCGGAGAACCTGCCTTCGTCGCTTTCATTTGGTGCTTCCTTACGGGCGCAAGCAGGCAAGGGATAGGACCCCAAAGCCCATGCCAGGCACAGCCGTTTCGATATCACATATGTGATTGCATCAGGGGGGGCGGCAAATCTACGATCAGCCGCACATCTTCCAGGCCCGGCGGACCACTCCGCGCCGGTTGCGCACTTCCGGTCGGCTCGGGCTTGCGGTTGGATCGAAAAAAGCAGAGCAACGACATGGTACGTACCCGGGACACATTCCGCCTGCCACAGCTATCCGTGCGGGATCGCGAGCGTGACCTCGGCTCGGGCGTGGTGAAGTCGGCGCGCCGCGTGTTTGAACTGTTCGAGCTGTTCGAGCAGATGAACCGGCCGGCGACCGTATCGGAGATCGTGCAAGCCACTGGCTTTCCGCAATCCAGCACGTCCATGCTGCTGCAGACCCTGCACCGCATGGGATACCTGTGCTGGAACCCGGACGACCGCACCTACGTCCCAAGCCTGCGCCTCAACATGCTCGGCGGCTGGGTCCACGACATCGCGCTACCGCGCAGCAATCTGCGGCTGGCCATGCAGGAGCTGAGCCGGCGCACGGGGGTCAGCGTGGTGCTGGGCCAACGCATGGGCCGCTTCGTGCAGTACGCGCACGTAGTGTTCGCGTCCAGCTCGCGTGATGACGACGTACCGATCGGCGTCGTGCGCCCACTGGTGGAAACCGGGCTCGGCTACTCACTGATGGCAGCCTTGCCGGACGAGGAGGTCCGACGCGTGGCAACAGCCTGCCTGTTGCCTCAGATGCAGGCCAGCGTTGTGCGCAGTGTCGAGCAGGTCACGGAGATGGTCGAACAGGTCCGCCGGACTGGCTTTGCCTATTCCACGCGGCTGCAAAACGCCGGCAGGGCGTCGTTCTCGTTCGGCCTGGGCCGGTCTGGCGGACGGGATTCCGACTTTGGCCGCGAGTCCAGCCTGCTGGGGCTGGCGCTGGCGGGCAAGCGCCACGTGCTGGAAGCTCGCCTGCCCGAGATCATCACGGCCGTGAACGACGTCGTGCGCGAATGCCTGCCTGACGTACAGATCGAGATCGACCCGACGACGCCGATCCACACCATCTGACTCTGAACAAGAGTTGGCGCGCCCGGCATCGCGCGCCTCCATCAGCACGTAGCCGTTGGTACCGTCGGCAAGCTGCGATGCATTTCCCGAATCCGTACAGGAAAGACTCCGACGGAGAATCCATCACATCCATGATATTTGCGCGCAGCCTCTAAATGGTTTGCATGGCGGGCCGTTCTCTGTGAGAGCCGGCCTGCGTGCGATCCATCTCCTTCCTTTGCAGTGTCGGCACCTTCCGCTTCATTTCCTGCTGAGCTGACATGAGTAACGCAAAATCCCGCAGACTTTCCATTCGGCAACGATTTCTGTTGCTCGCGCTCATCGTCGGTGCCCTCATGGCCGGCATCGTGGCCGTCGTGCTGGCCCTCAACGAAAGTCGTGAGAGGCTGAACAGCGCGCACCTGAGCCGCTACCTGGCCAACCAACTGGCCGTCGAGCTTCGCCAGAGTTCCGATGACCTGACCCGGCTTGCACGGACGTATGTCGTGACCAGTGACCCGCGCTACGAGGCCCAGTATCTCGCGATCCTGGATATCCGGGACGGAAAGCGGCCGCGCCCGCAGCACTATGAGCGTATCTACTGGGACTTCGTCGCGGCGACGGACAAGCCTCCACGTCCGGATGGCGAAACCGTGGCGCTGACCGATCTGATGAAGCGAACCGGATTCACCAGTGACGAGATGGAAAAACTCGAGGAGGCCAAGCGAAACTCGGACGACTTGGTGCGGACCGAGGTGATCGCGATGAATGCGGTCAAGGGCAAGTTCGAAGACGGCAAGGGCGGCTTCACTGTTTCCGGTCCGCCGGACCTCGAACTGGCGCGCAAGCTCATGCATGACCGCAATTACCATGTCAACAAGGCCCGGATCATGAAGCCGGTTGACGAGTTCTTTGCCATGCTCGATGCGCGTACGGCGCAGGAAGTGGAGGCGGCGCGCCAGCGCTCGGAATGGCTGGGACATGCCATCTACGGGCTGCTGGCGCTGTCGATGGCCATCCTCGCTGTCACGCTGTGGCTGACGTATCGCGCGATCTTGCGCCCTATCGATTCGGCCATTGTCGAATTCGAGCACATTTCGGGCGGGGATCTGCAGCGCCGCATCGACACGAGTGCCAACGACGAGATGGGCGTAATGATGAAGAGCCTGCATGGCATGCAGCAGGCGCTAATCCGCACAGTCGGTGCGGTGCTCGAGCGCACCGACTCAATCGGTACGGCGACCGGTCAGATCGCAGCGGGAAATCTTGACCTTTCGTCCCGTACCGAGCAGCAGGCTGCCTCGCTCGAGGAGACCGCGGCGAGCATGGAGCAGCTGACGGCCGCCGTGCGCAGTAACGCGGAGAGCGCGCGGCAGGCGAGCGCCTCCGCCGCGAACGCGTCGGAGGTTGCGGCCAGGGGCAACGAGGTGGTCGGCAAGGTCGTGCAGACCATGAGTGCGATCGACCAGAGCTCGCACAAGATCGCCGAGATCACGGGGATGATCGAGGGCATCGCCTTTCAGACCAATATCCTGGCGCTCAATGCTGCCGTGGAGGCAGCCCGGGCGGGCGACCAGGGCCGCGGATTTGCCGTGGTGGCCAGCGAAGTTCGCAATCTTGCGCAACGCTCGGCGTCTGCCGCCAAGGAAATCAAGAGCCTGATCGAAGTGGCCGTATGCGATGTCCAGACCGGGGCGGAGCTGGTCGGGGAAGCCGGGCGGACCATGGGCGATATCAGCCAGGCGATCGGTCATGTCACCAGCCTGATGGGAGAAATCGCGTCGGCATCGCAGGAGCAGAGCGGAGGGATCGAGCAGGTGAACCACGCCATCGGCCAGATGGACCAGATCACGCAGCAGAACGCGGCGCTGGTAGAAGAGGCGGCCGCGGCCGCGCAGTCGCTCGAGGAGCAGAGCCACGGCCTGAAGGAGGTGATTGCCGTTTTCCGTGTGGATCGGGCCATGCTGCTGAAGTCGGCCTGACGCCTTGTCACTTCCGTCACCGTAGGGATGCCGCAAGTCTCCGGATGACACCAGCAGGCGCGGTTCCACCATTGCGCGGCAGTACGGCTGCGACGGCTTGTTCTCGGATCAGGCCGACAGGGCCGGACGCGCGTGCCGGCAGTTGTACCGCGCTGCCTTCGGACAGACGGTCTTACTCCTGATGCGCCGCCTCGGCGCATCAACGGCCACCATGAATGCGAAAAGCAATCCTGCAGGATACTCGCGATATCTCTGGCTTACGCTGGGCGCGTTTGTCCTGTTCCTCGTTACCTTTCTCCTTTACCTGCAGGCGGTACGCGATCGCGACCGCGTCAGCGAGTCACGCAGGCGCTCGTTCCTGATTGCAGAGGCGCTGCGTCAGTCTTCGGACGATCTCACCAGAATCGCGCGCGCCTACGTGGTGACGGGCGATTCCGCCTACCGGCAGCAGTTTGATGAGATCCTGGATGCCCGCGACGGGAAGACCGCGTTGGTCGCCGAATACCAGAATATCTACTGGGAGCTCCTGCAGGCGCCTGCGCAGAACTCCTGCCCGGATTGCCGAGGGATTCCTTTGGTCGCGGTCATCCGCGAAGCCGGGTTCACGGAGGATGAGCTCGAAGACCTGGAGAGCGCCAAGAACCAGTCTGACCTGCTGGCCGCGACCGAGTATGCCGCGATGGAACTCGCGAATCCCACCTATGCGCCCGATATTGCCCAGCGAAGCCAGGCCATCGCCATGCTCCATGACGCTGCCTACAACCAGGCCAAGGCGAGCATCAAGACGGCTATCGGGGCCTTCAACCGCAAAGCCGATGTGCGTACGAGAGCGGCCGTGTACAGCGCAGAGTCCTACGCCGACAAGCTGCGCACGGCATTTGTGGTCTTTTGCGCGCTGCTGCTGTCCCTGCTTGCGGCGATGCGCTTCCGGATTGCATCCATCCTGGGCGGGTCGGTGCAGGAACTGCATGCGCGCATCGCGCGACTCGGCAGCGGGGACTTCTCGGCCAGCATTTCCGTGCCGAAGGGACGGGAATTCAGCATTCTTGGCTGGTTGTCCGAGACGCAGGCCAACCTCGCGCGGATCGATGCCAGGCGGAACGACGCAGAGGAGAGAATCCGATACCTGGCGCACTTCGATGTGCTGACAGGGCTGCCGAACCGGCTGCAGTTGCAGGAGCGGGCGGTGCAGGCGTTCGGCCGCGCGCGGCAGGAAGGTAAGCCGATTGCGCTGATGCTCCTGGACCTGGATCTGTTCAAGGACATCAATGACACCCTTGGTCATGGCGTTGGCGATGCGCTGCTAGTGGATCTCGCAAGGCGGCTACGCGCACTGGCAGGGGACGATGACACAATTTCCCGCGTGGGCGGGGACGAGTTCATCTTCCTGCTCTTTGGTGCATCGGAAGCAGGCGCGGCCAGTGCGGCGCAGCGGATTCTGGATGTCATAGCGGCGCCGTGCCAGGTAGAGCACCATGAGCTAAATGTATCCGGGTCGATCGGCATCGCGATGTATCCGTCTCACGGCGAGGACTTTGAAGTGCTCTCGCGCCGCGCGGATGCCGCCATGTACCAGATCAAGCGGGACGGGCGCCACGGCTACACCTTCTATTCGATGCAGCTGGAGGCGCACAAGGTGCGCGGCCTGCAGATCGCGAACGCGCTGAGGCACGCATTGGCGCGTGGCCAGTTCCGCCTGGTCTACCAGCCGCAGGTTTCGGCGTGCGATGGCACGCTGGTAGGCGCGGAAGCGCTGATCCGCTGGACGCACCCGGAACTCGGGGAGGTTCCCCCGGCGGAGTTCATCCCGATTGCCGAGGACAGCGGCCTGATCATCCCGATCGGCGAATGGGTCTTACGGACCGCTGTGAGGCAGGCGCGCGCGTGGATGCGGGACGGGCTGCCGCCACTGGTCATTGCCGTGAACCTTTCCGCGATACAGTTCCGGCATCCTGGGCTACCCAGCCAGGTCACGACGATTCTGGAAGAAGAGGGTCTCCCGGCGGAGTATCTGGAGCTGGAACTGACCGAAAGCGTGGCGATGCGGGAGCCGGATCGAGCGATTGCGATCATGGATGCACTGCACGAGCGCGGTGTACGCTTGTCCATCGATGACTTCGGCACGGGATACTCGTCGCTCAACTACCTCAAGAAGTTCAAGGTGTACAAGCTGAAGATAGACCGCTCGTTCGTGCGGGACATCTACACGGACGTGGATGACAGGGCCATCGTGGAGGCGGTTACCCATATGGCGGGAAGCCTCGGTCTCCTCACGATTGCAGAGGGAGTGGAAACGCTTGAGCAACTGGAAATCCTCAAGGCACAGGGCTGCGACGAGTTGCAGGGCTACCTTGTCAGCAAGCCGCTGAGCGCGGATCAGTTTGAAGCCATGGTCCGGGTGGGCGCGCTTGGGCCTGCGTTTCTCACGTAATGCTTGATCCATCCCCACAGCAGTCGTCGCGTATCGGCCTTACGCGAATGCGACCACGCCTTTGCCAGCCGCAGCCGGCAGCTGGGCATCCGACAGCACTGCACCAACCATGATCACTGCTGGACTTGCCAGTCCCGCATCCAGCGCCTCGCCCAGCGTGGCAAGCGTGCCGGTCCAGCACTGCTGCCCGTCGCTGCCAGCGTGCATGACCACAGCCGCGAGCGTGCCAGGCAGCATACCTGCCGCCAGCAGCGCATCGCGGATTGCCGCGAGCCGGCTCATCCCCATGTAGATCACCAGCGTTGTGCCACTGCGGGCCAACGCGCTCCAGTCCGGGCTGCCATGGTCGCTCGTGTGCGCGGTGACGAAGCTCACACCATGGCAGTGCGCGCGGTGGGTCAGCGCCACGCCCAGCGCCTGCGCGGCGGCCTGGCCGCTGCTGATGCCGTTGACGACCTCGACCGGTACGCCATGCGCACGCAGGAATGCCGATTCCTCCGCGCCGCGGCCGAACAGCAGCGGGTCACCGCCCTTGACGCGTGCGACCTCCTTGCCCGCCAACGCGTGCATCAGCGTGAGCTGCTGGATTCGGTCCTGGCTGACCGAGCAGCGCCCGCCGCGTTTGCCGACCCATTCGACATGCGTGCCGGGACTGGCGTGGCACGCCATCTGCGGCGACACCAGGTCATCGACCAGCCAGACCTGCGCCCGGGCAAGCACGCGCGCCGCGCGCACCGTGACGAGATCGGGGCTGCCGGGTCCGACGCCGACGAGCCATACCTTGCCGGGCTTGAGGGGAGGGTGCATGGGGAGTCCTGGTATTTGCCTGCGCCGCACGTCAGTGGCTGGTGCCGGACGAGCGCGTGGTCTTGTTGAATACGTTGTACTTGCCGATGGGCTTGTCCATCGGAATGCGCTTGACCTCGCGCAGCGTGCACGCGTCATACACCACGATGGCGCCATCGCGCTCCATCAGGCTGACCAGTGCATAGCGGCCGTCGCGCGTGAATTCCACATGGGCGGCGGTGTGGCCCGGGCTCGGCGTCACGCTGCCGACCACAGCGAGCGTCTGCTTGTCGATGAGTTGCAGCGTGTCGCGCTTCGGACTCATCATCGCGTCGGCCCAGGCATAGGGTGTGTTCTCATGGCTGCGCAGGAAGAAGCCGGGACCGTTTGTCGCCACCGTGGCGACGGTCCGCCAGCTCTGCATGTCGATGACGCTGATGTTGCCCTGCTTCAGGTTGGGAGAGGCCATGACCTCGTGTCCGTCGCGCACCCACGTGATGCCGCTACCGAGATGCGGCATGCCCGACAGCGCGAGGTCAGCCACCTTGCGGCCCTGCGTGAGATCGACGACCTGCCCGCCACCGTCGCGTGATGCGCCCAGGATGTGCGCGTATGACTGGTCGAAGTAGAAGTCATCAAGCACGTCGTCGAGCGCGATCCTCTTTAGTTCGGACACGGCGTCCGCGCCCGCGCCCGCGTAGGGAATCTCCCAGACTTCCGCAATGTCCTTGAGCGCCGCGATAAAGCTGTGCCGCGGCGCGGCGTCATACACTGCCGATACCCGCGACGCCTGGCCATCCCGGCCCCTGACATCGATGATTCTGACCAGTGACAGGTCATCCGCGCGCAGCAGCACCAGCGTCTGCGGCAAGGTGTTGCCGGCCAGCACCCACTTGCCGTCGTCGCTGACGGCCACGTTCCGCGTGTTGAGTCCGACACGGATCTCTGCCGTGAACGTCAGGTTCCACAGGTCGTACTTGCTGACCCAGCCATCGCGGCTTGCCATGAAGACATAGCGGCCGTCTTGACTGAACTTTGGCCCTCCATGCAGCGCGAAGCGCGTGCGGAATCGATGGATCGGCTCGAGGCGGTCGCCGTCGAGCACGCTGATATGGTGGCTGCCGGCTTCCACGACGAGGAACAGGTTGGCCGGATCGGCGTTGAATGTGGGCCTGGCGGGCAGGCTATCCGCCGCGTGGTAGACGACATGGCTGGCGCGGATGTCCGCAGCGGCCCACTGCGGCGAGTTTGCCGGTCCGGTGCGCAGCCATGCGGCGAGATCGTTGAGTTCGGTGTCGCCCAACTGGCCTGCAAAGCCCGGCATCTGCGTGGCCGCTCGGCCTTCGCGGAGCACGGTGGCCAGTTCGGCAGACCGCAGGCGTTCCAGGCTCTCAGGTAGCAGCGCGGGACCCATGCCGCCAAGACGGTCGGGGCCGTGGCATGCCGCACAATGCTGGCTGTACAGCGCCGCAGCGCTGCCGGAGGCTGGCTGTGCACCGATCGCCACCGTTTGGCACAGGCCCGCAAGCATGCAGGCCGCTATCCATCGCAGGATACCGTTCATGCGAGGACCTCCGCGCCAAGCGGCATGGCAAGCTCCTCGTCCGTCAGGTAGCACCCGGGATCTTCAGCCCAGGGGTTGCCAGTGACCGCGACAGCGCGCACACGCGTATTGCCGTTGCAGATGTCCCGGTGCGCACAGTCCGCGCAGCGCCCTTGTAGCGGACGCGGCGACGCTGCCAGGCCAGCCATGAGCGGATCGCTTCGGTCAAGCCAGATATCGCCGAACGCGCGTTCGCGCACATTGCCGAGCGTGACATGCCACCACATCGTGTCGGGGTGGACATTGCCGAGATTGTCGATATTGGCCACGCCGACGCCGGTCGCGTTGCCACCCCAGTTCATCAGCCGCTGCCGCATATCGCCAAGCCGGTGAGGCTTGCGCTGCGCGATCCAGTGCAGCAGGTAGACGCCGTCGGCATCGTTGTTGCCGGTGACGAAATCGCCGGCACGGCCCTTCCGTGCGCGCTCCCAGACGTGGTCGAACAGCCAGTCGAGCGCGGCGCGCGTGGCCGCGTGCCGCGCGTCGTCGGCACGGTGGCTGCGTCCGCGTCCCGCGTAGTTGAAGTGGGACAGATAGAACTTGTCGATGCCCTCGGATTCGGCCAAGGCCACCAGTGCTGGCAATTCGTTTGCATTCTCTTCGGTCAGCGTCATGCGTACGCCGACACGCAGGCCCGCTCTGCGCGCAGCGCGCAGGCCGCCGAGCGCTCGCCCAAAGGCATCGTCGCTGCGGCGGAAGCGATCATGCGTGGACGGCAGGCCGTCGAGGCTGACGCCGACATAGTCGAAGCCGCACGCGGCCAGGCGCGCGGCATGGCTGGCATCGAGCAGCGTGCCATTGGACGACAGCGAAAGATGGAAGCCCATCTCGCGTGCGCGTGCGGCGATCGTGTACAGGTCTGCGCGCAGCAGCGGCTCCCCGCCGGACAGGATCAGCGCCGGCACGCGTGCAGCCTTGAGCTGCGCGAGCACATCCAGCGCTTCGTCCGTGCTCAGCTCGCCCTTGAAATCGGTGTCGGCGGAAGTTGAATAGCAGTGCTTGCAGTTGAGGTTGCAGCGCCGGATCAGGTTCCAGATGACGACCGGACCGGCGGGCTTGCGCGGCGCTGGCACGGGGCTGCCATCGCGCAAGGCTTCCATGAATCTGGACAGGCGAAACATGGTGACTTCCTTACTCGGTACTGGCCGGCGGCAGGCGCAGGCCAGTCTTCTTGAGGATGCGTGTGGACCACAATACGTCATGCGCGCGGCAGGCATCACCGAGCACCGCCGCGATGCGGGCCACGAGTGGCAATGCCTCTTCTTGCGTGTGGGCATGCACCATCGCGAAGAGGTTGTAAGGCCACAGCGGCGGCCGGCGCGGACGGCGATAGCAATGGCTCACGAACGGCAGCGCGCCGACCTGCTCGCCGAGTGCGTCGATGCGAGCATCGTCCACCTCCCACACCGTCATGCCGTTGGCACGCCAGCCCAGCGCATAGTGGTTTGGTATGGCGGCAATGCGGCGCAGCGTGCCGTTTTCCTGCATCGCTTTCAGACGCGCGATGACCTCGGCTTCATCGATGCCAACCTGTGCGCCAACGACAGCAAAGGGGCAACTGACAAGCGGTAGGCCGCCTTGCGTAGCGCGGATCAGTGCAATGTCGATGGCATCGTGGGCAGGGCATTCCATGGCGGTTCAGACGGGCAGGTAGAGGTTGACGAAGTACTCGCGTTCCTTGGGGAACGGCAGGATATCCACACCGGCATCGCGGCCGATGCGCTGCAGGGCTGGGCCGACGTCTGCCGCGTGCCGGACAGCAAGCACGAACCACAGGTTCAGGTGATGCGTGCGCGCGTAGTGGTGTGCCACTTCCGGGTGAGCGTTGATCGTGTCGATCACGGCTTCGAGCCTCTCTTCCGGCGCGTGACACGCGCACAGCACGAAGCGCCCGCCGGCACGCTCGATCTGGAACAGGGGCCCGAAGCGCGTCAGGATGCCCGCGTCGAGCAGCGCCTGCAGACGCGCGAGCAGTGTTGTTTCATCGATCTCCAGAACTTCGGCTGCGGCGGCATAGGGGCGCGGCGTCAGCGGCAGTCCGCGCTGCAGGCTGTTGATGATGCGGCGGTCGAGCGCGTCCGGGACGAATGTCATGATGGCTCCTGCTGCGGGGCGTAGCGCGTATTGCGTTGCTTGTAGCAGCGCGTGCCGACCAGGACCGCGCGCTGTAGTGCACCGAGTCCCACTTGTTCGTTGATGCGCGCCAGCGTGTCGAGCGAAGCCTGCGGGTCGCGTGCATGGACCATCGCGAACAGGTTGTAGGGCCAGTCGGGCGTGCTGCGTGTGCGGCGATAGCACAGCGTCACACCGGGCACGCGCGCAAGCCGGATGCCAAGCGCGTCGACGCGGCTGTCGGGGACGTCCCACACGCACATGGCGTTGTGCTGGTAGCCGAAACGGCCGTGATGGAGGACGACTCCCAACCGGCGGATCACGCCGCTTTCGCACCATTGCGCGAGCCGTTCGAGAATGCGGTCCAGCGGAATGCGTGTCCGCAGGGCCAGCGCGTGGAAGGGCTGCGGTGCAAGCGGCAGGCCCGCTTCGAGCGCCGCGATCAACCGCCAGTCGTCAGCATCCGGCTGCACGCGGCCGGGAGCCTTTGCCACCCGCCGGGGCCGTCGGACACCGCTGTCGCGCAGCGAAAAGCCGAGGTCGATGTGATACTCGCGTTCCATCGGCAGGTCCAGTGGCTCCAGGCCGGTCTTTGCCGCGATATCGGCGAACACCGCATTGAGTGCATCGCGGTCGCGCGCACCCGCCACGAACCACAGGTTGTGGCGATGACCGCGCCGCGCATAGTTGTGGCTGATCGCGCTGCAGGTACTCACGCATGCGGCGACGCGGTCCAGGTGCGCAGCGTCGACGGCCAGCGCGCCAAGCGTGCTGACGCCTATCACATTGGGCGCAAACACGGCGCCGATACGGCTGATCCGTCCGGCGCCGAGATCGCGCGCGAGCAGGCTCAGCAGGTCGTGCTCGCACAGGTTCAGTTCACCAGCCAGTTCGCGGTAAGGGCGCGGGTGCAGTGGCATGTCGCGCTGGATCCGGTCGTAAAGCTTGGCTTCGTCGTACATGATGGTCTCCGTTACATGCCGAAGCGCTGGGCGCGCACGGTGAAGAAGATGCCGCTCGGGTTGTCGGCTGGCAGCGTGGCGAGGCGCGTGAAGGTGGCGGTGTCGTAGACCTCCACACGGTTATCGTCGCGGCATGACAGCCATACGGCTTCGCCCTTGGGTGTGAACTCCATATGCAGCACGCCACGGCACGGGTGCATGGTGCGCACGACCTGGCGCGTCGCGGTGTCGATGACCTGTACCGTGCCGTTGTCCGGAAACGCGAAGTTGACCCAGACCTGCCGGGCATCCGGACGCGCCATGACAAACACCGGCTGACCGGCCAGTGCAACGCGAGCGGATTCCTTCCAGCCTTGCGCTGCATCGGCGACCAGTACCTCGTGCCGCCCGATCGCGGGCAGCCACGCCATGCCCTGTGCCATGGCCCAGCCGCGCAGGTGCGGCATCTTGTAGACGGGCAGCGGCTCGGTGCCGCGGCCATAGCCAGAGAGAATGCGGCGTGCCTCAGGCGGGGATTGCCAGAGATCGACCAACGCCAGCCCGTCCTCGCCAAACAGGCCCGCGACGTACCAGCGTCCATCCGGTGTCACAAGCCCATCGTACGGCTCGCGCCCGGCGCGCATTCGCGTGATTTGCGGATTGCGCGGGTCTTTGATGTCGATGAGCCAGATCTCGCCCGATTCGAACAGGCTTGCGGCGAGCCGCTGGCCCGGCAGGTCGGCGAGACCGACGACCTTGGAGCGCTTGCGATCCATGCCAATGGCAGGAATATCCGCCAGGGGCTCAAGCGTCGCCGCATCGAACAGCTTGATGCCGCCGGGCGCATAGTTCTGCGCCGCTACTACGCGGCCGTCCTGCGTGATGGCGCCGCCGATGCTGTTGCCGGCCTGCATCACGCGATGCGTGACGCGTGCCTGTAGCAGGTCCACGCGCGACAATCCCCCGTCGCGCCCGAAGACGTAGGCGAAGCGGCCATCGCGCGAGAACACCACGCTCGCGTGCGAGAGGTCGCCGAGCCCATCCACGGTGGCAAGCTGCGTCATGCCTGTGGTCTCCACGATCTGCATGCGGCCTTCGGCGCGTTCGATGATCACGCCGAGATCGCCTGTGCCGCGCAAGGGCATCGCGCATCCTGAGAGCAGTGCGCCGGTCAGGAAAGCGACCAGCAGGTACTTCATTGAGCGCCATTGCTGATTGAGGCGGAATGCCGGACTGCTTGCTCCCCTCTCCCGCTTGCGGGAGAGGGGTCGGGGGAGAGGGCAAGCGCATGGCAAGCACTGTGGCGTCCCACTTCGTCGAGACTCCTGCCCTCTCCCCCGCCCCTCTCCCATAAATGGGAGAGGGGAGACAACAGTCGCTCCCTTTGTCTTTGGCAGTGCCTTCAGCAAGTACATCATTATCCATTGCGGCAGCCTGATTACCGGCCCGAAACAGCGGGTGCCTGTCCAGTCTGCAATCGTTCGATCAGCCATGTGGCTTCGTCCTGCGTCATGAAAGGTTGCCAGGGCGGCATGGCGGTGCCGGGACGGCCCTGCAGCACGGTGGCCACCAGGCCATCGCGCGGCTTGCCGGAAAGCGCGGCCGCCGTGAGCGGCGAACCGAGCCCGCCCTGCAGCGTCATACCGTGGCACGCACCGCAGTCATCGCGCAGCAGCCGTGCGAGTTCCGCCTGCCGCGCCGGCAGCGGCTCTGCCGCCGACGTGGCTGCCGCCGCCAGCAGCAGCCCGAGCGCGATGCCGGTTACAGCGTAAGTACCCATTTGGCGAGTGTGTCCGCTTCGGCTTCGGTGACACGGTTGGCGGGCATCGGTACCGGTCCCCACTTGCCGCTGCTGCCCTTGAGGATGGAACCGGAGAGCTGGGTGGCGGCGTCCTTGCTGCCCTTGTACTTCGCGGCCACGTCCTTGAAGGCCGGGCCGACCAGTTTTTTGTCGACGCTGTGGCAGGCCATGCAGGCCTTGCTCGTGGCGAGTTCGGGGCTTGCGTGTGCGGCTGCGGAAAGCAGCACACAAGCGGCTGCGACGATGGCGATTCGGATGGATTGCATGTCTTGGCTCGTGGTGGCGTGCGGCGCGCAGGCTTGTGCCTGCCCGCGCGCCGGACGCACGATCAGTAGATATCGTGCTGCGTGTTGTAGGCGTTGAACTTGCCGGTAGGCGTGATCAGTCGCGGATCCTTGATGACGGTCTTGAGCTTGCGCGTCTTGTCGTCGACGATCACCAGCGCGGACTCGCCATCCTTGGTGCCCCATAGGGAGAACCACACCTCGTCGCCGGCCTTGTTGTACTCGGCCTGCACCACCCGTTTCGCGCCTTCGCCCTTCAGGCCGGCCCATTCGGCAATCGGCAGCACCTGGAAGCCCGCTTCCAGATTGCGCGTATCGAACACGGCGACCGACTGGTTGAGCTTTGTGTCGGGGTTCAGCGGCGTATCGACCCAAAGGTTGGACGACTTCGGATGAGTCTTGATGAACAGCGATCCCCCGCCTTGACCCTTGACGGTCTGCACGACCTTCCACGCCTGCGCCTTGTGGCCTACGGGGTCGGTACCGATCAGGCTGATGGTCTCGTCGCCGAGATGGCTCGTGGCCCAGACCGGACCGAACTTTGGATGGACGAAGTTTGCGCCACGGCCGGGGTGCGGCGTCTTGCCCACATCGACCAGCGCTGCGAGCTTGTCCTCCTTGGTATCGACCACCGCGATCTTGTTCGACGCATTGGCGGCCACCAGGAAGTAGCGGCCCGTCGCATCGAAGCCGCCGTCATGCAGGAACTTCGCGGAGTCGATCGTGGTGGTCTTGAGGTTGTTCAGGTCCGCGTAGTTGACCATCATGATCTTGCCGGTTTCCTTGGCGTTGATCACGAACTCCGGATGGAAGTGGCTTGCGACGATGGAGGCCACGCGCGGCTCGGGGTGGTACTCGTTGTCCACGGTCATGCCACGCGTCGACACGACCTTGAGCGGCTTGAGCGTGTCGCCTTCCATGATCACGTACTGCGGCGGCCAGTACGAGCCCGCTACCGCGTACTTGTCCTCGTAGCCCTTGTACTTCGACGTTTCCACCGAACGCGCTTCGAGCCCGATTTTTACTTCGGCGACGATGTCGGGCTTGGGCAGCCACAGGTCGATCAGGTCCAGGCGCGCATCGCGGCCGATCACGTACAGGTAGCGGCCCGACGCCGACATGCGCGAGATATGCACCGCATAGCCGGTCTTGACGATGTTGATGATTGTCTTGCTGTCGCCGTCGATCAGCGCGACCTCGCCGGCATCGCGCAGCGTGACGGAGAAAAGGTTGTCGAGGTTGTACTGGTTCATCTTGCGCGCAGGGCGCTTCGCCACGGGGACGATGTCCTTGCGGCTCTTCTCGATGTCCGCGAGCGAGAACTCTGGTGGTGTCGGAGGATCGAGTTGGATATAGCGGGCCATCAGGTCGACCTCGCTGTCGGACAGGTCGCCCGATGTGCCCCAGTTCGGCATGCCGGCGGGGCTGCCGTACTTGATGAAGGTCTTCAGGTACTCGCTGCCGCGTGCGCGTGTGATGTCAGGCGTCAGGGGCTTGCCGGTCGCGCCTTTGCGCAGTACGCCGTGGCAGCCGGCGCAGCGTTCGAAGTAGATCTGCCGGGCATGGTCAAACTCGGCGGGGGTGAGGGTGGGTGCCGCTGCCATCGGCGGCGTGGCAGATGCAGCTGCCGGTGTGTCTGCGCTGGCGTGGCTGAGCCACAGAGAGAGCGGCAATGCCGCAAGCGCAGTGAACCTCCAGGATTTCGCTTTCATGTTGCTGTTCTTCAGCGGGTTGGGGAAAGCTGCTCTGCCGGCGGGTTCCTGGGGCGCTGGCCGCGCCGGCTGTCATGAGGATGATCGTGAAGAATCCGGGTGGCCGGGTTGACTGTTGTCAACGGGAGGTTGATATGGGGAATTTATTTAAATAACAATGATAGTGGAGTGGATTTTTTAAAGGGATATATGGGGTGGGTAGAGGATTTTTTATTGGATGTTTGAACTGGCTTTGGTGCTTGGCATGCGCTGCTGTTTCGCTGGCGTAGCGGGCGGGGGCTTCTCGCTTGGGATGGGGTGTCGCTCTTCGCTGGCGCTGCTGTTTCGCCGGCGTAGCCGGCGACCTACTTTTACCCGAGCGGTAAAAGTAGGCAAAAGCGCGTTTACGTGGTCAACCAAGAGCTCAATGCCATTGTTGCATCAGAGGACCGCTGGACTGCCTGCCGCGTAGATGATTAGGATGGGCCAGCGCGTACGAGCGAACCCGGATTACGGAGTGGTCCCTGCTAATAATGCCTTCACGGGGACGCCTACGGCTGCGCTACGCGCGGCTCGGAGTAAGACCGCTGAGGTCTAGTCCTAACCTCGCCTCAGTGACGAAGCCTTGGGCGCATTGCATGCGCGTAGAGACAGGGGGTCGGGAACTGGAACTGGAACAGGAACTGGAACGGGGACTCGGTCGCTAGCGACGTTGACGAGCTTGCCCCCAGACGACGACGTGCGCGCAGCGCAGCCGAAGGCGTCCCACCACTGACCGTGTTGGAACGCTGTACCCGAGTCCGTCTTGGGGATCGTCCAAACGCCGTGCCGCGCAAGGCACAGGTTCTGACTCACATAGCGTTAGCAGGCTCGAACCACTGACCACCATCGCAGGCGTCCAAAGCCGTTGGAACCACTGGCGCCGTGGAATTGATGGCCAGCGGCAACGACGCGCTTTTCTGCCTACTCTTTTGTCGCTCGGACAAAAGAGTAGGTCGCCGGCTACGCCGGCGAAACAGCGGCGCGAGCCAAGAGCGACACCTCAATCCCAACCACAAACCCCCGCCGGCTACGCCGGCGAAACAGCGGCGCCAGCCAAGCACGACACCCCAATCCCAACCCCAAACCCCCCGCCGACTACACCAGCGAAACAGCCACGCCTGCCAAAAGCGATAATCCCCCTCCAACAAGAGCCATCATCCCCCCTTCCCCTCCACCGAACAAACCACTTGCAGAAAGCAATCCGCCCGTTGCGAGTACGCCAGTAACGCCCCCGCCTGCAGGTCAAAATACCATCCATGCAGCGTCAATCGTCCACGCTCCACTTGGCGTCGGACGAACGGAAACGTCTCGAGATTGCGCAGCGACACCAAGATGGCCGCCTGTTCGCACGCGCGCTGGCGTTGCGCGCTGGTGGCGCCAGCGAGGGTCTCGTCGACGTGCCGCCTTGCCGGACTGGCAATTCGCACCCACGGCCCGATGAAGTCGTCGCCTGCAGGAGCTTCGTCCCGTCCCGCATCTGCAGGTTGCGCCAGCAAGGCGCGAATGCCGCCGCATCCGGCATGGCCCATCACGATGATGCGTGCTACCTGCAGCTGTTCCACCGCGAACTGGATCGCGGCTGACACGCCATGCAGGCTGCCTTCATGGCTACCCGTGCATGGCGGTACGAGGTTGCCGATATTGCGCACCGTGAACAGCTCGCCGGGATCGCAACCCAGCAGCAGCGCAGGGTCGACGCGCGAATCGCTGCATCCGATTACCAGTGTCGGCGGACGCTGCCCGTCGCGCAGCGTATCGAACAGCTCGGGCTCATCCTCGAAGTAATGCTGCTGGAAGCGTTCGAAGCCTTTCAGCAGACGTTCGACCTCGTGCATGCCACTAGCCTCCTGAACCCGTCTACTGCACCAGCGGGCTGTCGGCGCCGTCGAGTTCGATGCCTGTGATGCTGGCCCTGCCGATCAGCAGGCTGGCGTACTGCTTCCAGGCCCGGTCGCGTGCGGCGGCTGTCAAGGCGCTTGCGATATCCGAACGCACCATGTCGAACGGCAGGCGGGTGCCGTCGCAGCGGTCGAGCACGCACACGATATGCAAGCCAAAGCGTGTCTCGACGAGTTGCGGCAACAGGCCTTGGGCCGGAGCGGAGAAAGCCACGCGCTCGAATTCCGGCGCGGTCTCGCCGCGGAACACACGGCCCAGGCGACCGCCGCCCGCGCCACTCGGGCAGTTCGACAGTGCGCGAGCATGGCTCGCAAAGCTCGACGGATCGCCCTTGATCAGCGCTAGCGTCTGCTGCGCCACCTCGCGCAGCGCGTCGAGCGGCACGCGCGGCGTGACCTGGAACAGGATGTGCTCGACCTCGACCCATTCGCCTTCGCGGAAGCGGTCGGGCCGGCTGTCGTAGTGACGGCGGCAGCTGCTTTCGTCCGCGTCCGGTACGGGCGCTTCATGCGCGAGCAGTGCCAGTGCGAGCGCATCGTCATTCGTGTCGTCGCCGGCGATGCCGAGGCGCTCGGCCTCCGTGCGCATCAGGCGGCGCAGGATCGCCGACACTGTCGCCATATGCGCGGGATTGCGCGCATCGCGATGCTGGTCCATTTCACGTTCGATATCGTCGTCGGTCAGCTCTACGCCATTGACGGTGACTGGCATGGTGTTCTCCGGTTCGGATGTAGTGCGCTTAACGGCTGCGCACGAGTTGCCACGCGCGGCCAAGGTAGCCCACGGAAGCGAAGCCGCTCCACACATGGACGAGACGCGTGAACGGGAAGATCACGAACAGCGACATGCCCATGAACAGGTGTGCCTTGAACAGCAGCGGGGCATCGGCCACGAAGCTCGCGGCGTCGCCGCGCAGCGTGACGATGTGCTGTGCCCACGTCATCAGCAGCACCATCATGTGGCCGTCCATATGGCTGGCCGATTCGAAGATGGTCGACAGCCCGAGCAGCAGCGTCACCAGCAGCCACAGCAGCAGTACCTTGTCGCCAGTACGGGTCACTGCCGATACGCGCGCGTTGGTCAGGCGGCGATGCAGCAGGATCAGCAGGCCGGCCAGGCACATGGTGCCCATCACGCCGCCGGCGGTCATTGCCACCGCCTGCTTGAGACTGTGCGAGACACCGAGCGCGTCCCACACCGCCACGGGCGTCAGCAGACCGGCCAGGTGGCCGAAGAACAGCCCGAGGATGCCGACGTGGAACAGGATGTTGCCCGTGCGCAGGTTGCCGCGATACAGCACCTGCGAGCTGTCGGTCTTCCAGGTGTACTGCTCGCGCTCGAAGCGCGCGAGGCTGCCGAACAGGAAGATGGCGAGTGCGATATACGGGTAGATGCCGAAGAGGAATTGGTTGATCAGGTTCATGGTCGTCACCTTGGCGTGTTCAGCAGACGGGGGACACCGGCGCACGCTGCGCTGTTGTGCCACGCGGGTAGAACTTCACGGCCTGGCCGCCGGTCGCGGGCCCGAGCAGCGGCTCGACGCCATCCGCGCCAGGGCCGAAGGTTTCCAGCGCTTCATCCATGTCGCGCACGGGCGGCTCGGTTTGCGGTTCCGGCTGCACGTCGGTCAGCGTGCGCAGCACGGCGAAGACGCTCGCATATGGGCTTTCGTTGCGCGCCAGGCGGTCGCCCACGGCGGCCAGCACATGGATGGCATCGCCAAGCAACTGCTCTGCCCGGGCGTCCTTAGCGTCCATGGCCAGCGCGCCAAGGTATTCGAGGAACAGCGGTACGTAATCAGGCAGCTCGGACGCCGTTGGTTCAAAGCCGTCGCGCCGGTATTCCTCGATCAGATCGACCATGGCCTGGCCGCGGTCGCGGCTCTCGCCGTGGACGTGCTCGAACAGGTGAAGCGAATGGGCCGGGTTGCGGTCGAACGTGGCCACGTAGTTTTCCTGCAGCGTGATGAGCGGTTCGCTGCGCAGCAGGGCGGTCAGCGGCGCCAGCAGCTCGCGGGCCTGCGGCCATTCGGCCAGGGCCGCGTCGATCTCGGGCAGACAGTCGAGCAGGGCTTCCTCCGGGTAGCAGAGCAGGGCGCTGAGGACTGGGTAAAGCGGCATGTGGGGCATGTGAGTTCTCCTGTCTGGTCAGCCTGCAAACGCCTTGCGCGAACGCGGCAGGGCGGCATAAGCGATGGCCGGCTTCGGCTTCTTGCCGAACAGCGTGCCTTCGGACGTGCCGCCGGAGCAGCCATTGCCGAAGGTGAAGCCGCAACTGGCCTTGTCGCCGAAGCTGTCCTCGACCATTTCCTTGTGCGACGACGGGATGACGAAGCGGTCTTCATAGTTCGCGATGGCCATGGTCTGGTACATGTCTTCGACCTGCGCCGGCGTCAGGCCGACCTGTTCGAGCACCGCCAGGTCCTGCATGCCGTCCACGACCTGCGAGCGCTTGTAGGCGCGCATCGCGAGCATGCGGTCGAGTGCGGACAGCACCGGCATGACGTCGCCCGCGGTCAGCAGGTTGGCGAGGTACTTCACCGGAATACGCAGGCTCTTGACGTCAGGGATCACGCCGTTCATGCCCATATGGCCCGCCTCGGCGGCGGACTGGATCGGCGACAGCGGCGGGATGTACCAGACCATCGGCAGCGTGCGGTATTCGGGATGCAGCGGGAAGGCCACCTTCCATTCGCACGCCATCTTGTAGACGGGCGACTTGCGCGCCGCGTCCAGCCAGCTTTGCGGAATGCCCTGGCGGCGCGCCTCGGCCTGCACGGTGGGATCGTGCGGGTCGAGGAATATGTCGAGCTGCGACTGGTACAGGTCGCGCTCGTCGGCGACCGACGCAGCCTGCTCGATACGGTCCGCGTCATACAGCATCACGCCGAGATAGCGGATTCGGCCGACGCAGGTTTCCGAACACACGGTCGGCTGGCCGGCCTCGATGCGCGGATAGCAGAACAGGCATTTCTCGGCCTTGCCGCTCTGCCAGTTGAAGTAGATCTTTTTGTACGGGCAGCCCGAGATGCACATGCGCCAGCCGCGGCACTTGTCCTGGTCGACCAGGACAATGCCGTCGTCCTCGCGCTTGTAGATCGAGCCCGACGGGCACGACGCCACGCACGCCGGGTTCAGGCAGTGCTCGCACAGGCGCGGCAGATACATCATGAAGGTGTTCTCGAAGGTCGAGTACATCTCCTTCTGCACGTCGTCGAACAGCTTGTCGCGGCCGCGCGAGCTGAATTCGCCGCCGAGGTCGTCTTCCCAGTTCGGGCCCCATTCGATCTTTTCCATCTTGCGGCCGGTCAGCACGGACACCGGGCGCGCGGTCGGCGGCGTCTGCACGAGCGGTGCCTTCTGCAGATGCTCGTAGTCGTACGTGAACGGCTCGTAGTAGTCGTCGATCTGCGGCAGGTTCGGGTTGGCGAACAGGTTCGCCAGGATCTTCAGCTTGCCGCCCTGGCGCGGCTCGAGGCTGCCGTTGGCATTGCGCTTCCAGCCGCCTTGCCACTTGTCCTGGTTTTCCCATTCCTTGGGATAGCCGATGCCGGGCTTGGTTTCGACATTGTTGAACCATGCGTACTCGATGCCGTCACGGCTGGTCCACACGTTCTTGCAGGTCACGGAGCAGGTATGGCAGCCGATGCACTTGTCGAGGTTCAGCACCATGGCTACCTGGGCACGGATCTTCATTCTCAGGCTCCTTCCTTCTCGGTCAACGTCGCAGTCTTTTCCACGAGCGGCCCTTCCAGCCAGTCGACCTTGTTCATCTTGCGCAGGATCACGAACTCGTCGCGGTTGCTGCCCACGGTGCCGTAGTAGTTAAAGCCGTAGGCAAGCTGCGCGTAGCCGCCGATCATGTGCGTGGGCTTGGTCACGGCGCGCGTGACCGAGTTATGGATGCCGCCGCGCATGCGGCTGGTTTCGGCGCCGGGCACGTTCACGATCTTCTCCTGCGCGTGGTACATCAGGCACATGCCTTGCGGCACGCGCTGCGACACCACCACGCGCGCGGTCAGCGTGCCGTTGACGTTGAACACCTCGACCCAGTCGTTGTCGCGAATGCCGTTGGCCTTGGCCTCGACCTCCGAGATCCACACGTGCGGACCGCCGCGCGACAGCGTCAGCATGCGCAGGTTGTCCGAGTAGGTGGAGTGGATGCCCCACTTCTGGTGCGGCGTGATCCAGTTCAGCACCAGCTCCGGGTTGCCGTTTGGCTTCTTGCCGAGCATCGGGCTGACCGTCTTGGTGTCGATCGCGGGCTTGTACACGCACGAGCCTTCACCGAAGTCGAGCATCCAGCGATGGTCCTGCCAGAACTGCTGGCGGCCGGTCAGCGTGCGCCAGGGAATCAGCTCATGCACGTTGGTGTAGCCGGCGTTGTAGCTGACCTCCTCTGACTCGAGCCCCGACCATGTCGGCGCGGAGATGATCTTGCGCGGCTGTGCCTGCACGTCGCGGAAGCGGATCTTGTCGTGCTCGCGGCCTTCGGCGAGGTGCGTGTGGTCGCGGCCCGTGATCTTCGACAGCGCATCCCACGCCTTGACGGCGACGTGGCCGTTGGTCTCGGGCGCGAAGGTCAGGATCATCTCCGCCGCATCGATCGCGCTTTCCAGCTTCGGACGGCCCTGGCTCACGCCCGGCTCGGTGACGGTCTTGCTCAGTTCACCGATCTCCCTGACCTCATGCTTGGTATCCCAGTTGATGCCCTTGCCGCCGTTGCCCATCTTGTCGAGCAGCGGGCCGATCGACGAGAACTTCTTGTAGATGTCGGCGTAGTTGCGCTCGACCACCGTCATCGACGGTGCGGTCTTGCCAGGAATCAGGTCGCACTCGCCATGCTTCCAGTCCTTCGGCTCGAACGGCTGGCCGAGTTCACCCGGGGTGTCGTGCAGCAGCGGCGTGCAGACGAGATCCTTGCGCGTACCGAGGTAAGGCCCGGCAATCTCGCTGAACTTCTTCGCGATGGCCTTGTAGATTTCCCAGTCGGTCTTGCTTTCCCACAGCGGCTGCACGGCCTCCGACAGCGGGTGGATGAACGGGTGCATGTCGGACGTGTTGAGATCGTCCTTCTCGTACCACGTGGCCGTGGGCAGCACGATGTCGCCGTACAGGCAGGTCGTGCTCATGCGGAAGTCGAGCACGGTCAGCAGGTCGAGCTTGCCTTCGACGGCCGGACGTACCTTGACTTCGGTGGGCTTGATCGCGTCGTTCTCGTCGCCGAACACGGCGTTCTGCGTGCCGAGCAGGTACTTCAGGAAGTACTCGTGGCCCTTGCCCGAGCTACCGAGGATGTTCGAGCGCCATACGAACATATTGCGCGGGAAGTTGGCCGGGTTGTCGGGGTCGTCGCACGCGAACTGCAGGTTGCCGGACTTCAGTTGCTCTACGGTATAGGCCACCGGGTCCTTGCCGGCGCGCTCTGCCGCATCGACCACGTCGAGCGGGTTGCTGCCGAGCTGCGGTGCGGACGGCAGCCAGCCCATGCGTTCGGACTTGGCGTTGAGATCCAGCAGCGACATCTTGTCGTACTTGCCCTTGTCGGCGGTCGGCGACAGGATCTCGTCGACGCCGAGCTTCTCATGGCGCCACTGGCTGGTGTGGTTGTAGAAGAACGAGGTGCCGTTCATCTGGCGCGGCGGCCGCGACCAGTCGAGCCCGAAGGCCAGCGGCGCCCAGCCGAACTGCGGACGCAGCTTTTCCTGGCCGACATAGTGGGCCCAGCCGCCACCGCTCTTGCCGACGCAGCCGCACATCATCAGCAGGTTGATGATGCCGCGGTAGATCATGTCGTTGTGGTACCAGTGGTTCAACGCCGCACCGACGATGACCATGCTCTTGCCTTGCGTGCGGTCCGCGTTGTCGGCGAATTCGCGCGCGACCTGGATGACGAGCTTGGCCGGCACCGAGGTGTGCTTTTCCTGCCAGGCCGGCGTGTAGGGGACATCATCCTCATAGGAGGCCGCGACGTTCGGGCCGCCCAGGCCCTGGTCGACGCCATAGTTGGCGAGCTGGAGGTCATACACAGTTGCCACGAGCGCGGTGGTGCCGTCGGCCAGCGTCACGCGGCGGGCTGGCACGCGGCGGCGCAGCAGCGCGTCGTGCTCGCCGCCGAAGTACGGGAAGCCGACCTCGGCGACCTCGTCGTGGCTGCCCAGCAGCGACAGGCGCGGATCGATGTTGCGGCCGCTGCCGCCGTCCTTCATCTCCAGGTTCCAGCGGCCGACCTTTTCGCCATCGTTGTGCACGGCTTCGCCCCAGCGGAATCCGATTGAACCATTGGGCGCGACGATATCGCCCGTTGCATCGTCGATCTGCAGCGTCTTCCATTCGGGATGGTTCGCCTCGCCGAGGTTGTTGGCCAGGTTCGACGCGCGCAGGAAGTGGTCAGGCACGAGCGTGCCGCCGTTGTCGCGCAGCAGCACCAGCATCGGCATGTCGGTGTACTGCTTGATGTAGTCGCGGAAGTAGGTGGACTTTCGGCTGACGTGGAATTCCTTGAGCACGACATGGCCCATGGCCATCGCGAGCGCGGCGTCGGTGCCTTGCTTCGGGGCCAGCCAGATGTCGCCGAACTTGACCATCTCGCCGAAGTCGGACGACACGGCCACGGTCTTGGTGCCTTTGTAGCGCACCTCGGTGTAGAAGTGCGCGTCCGGCGTGCGCGTCTGCGGCACGTTGGAGCCCCACACCATCAGGTAGGTCGAGTTGTACCAGTCGGCGGATTCGGGCACGTCGGTTTGTTCGCCCCAGATCTGCGGGCTGGCCGGCGGCAGGTCGCAGTACCAGTCGTAGAACGACAGGCAGGCACCGCCGATCAGGCTCAGGTAGCGCGCGCCGGCGGCGTAGGACACCATCGACATGGCCGGAATCGGCGAGAAGCCGATCACGCGGTCAGGGCCGAACTTCTTGACCGTGAACGCGTTGGCGGCGGCGATCATCTCGGTCGCGGTGTTCCAGTCGGCGCGCACGAAACCGCCCTGGCCGCGCACGCTCTTGTAGCGCTTCGCCTTTTCCGGATCCTGGCTGATCGATTCCCAGGCCGCGACCGGGTCCATGGTCTTGCGGGCCTCGCGCCACATTTCCATCAGGCGGCCGCGGATCATCGGGTACTTCACGCGCTGGGCTGAATAGACGTACCAGCTGTACGAGGCACCGCGCGGGCAGCCGCGCGGTTCATGGTTGGGCAGGTCGGGCCGGGTGCGCGGGTAGTCGGTCTGCTGGGTTTCCCAGGTAATCAGGCCGTTCTTCACATACACCTTCCACGAGCACGAGCCCGTGCAGTTCACACCGTGCGTGGAACGCACGATCTTGTCGTGCTGCCAGCGGCTGCGGTAGCCGTCTTCCCACTTGCGGTCCTCGTTCACCACCGCGCCGTGCCCGTCCGCGTACGTGGACTTGACGCGCGACATGAACTTCAGTCGATCCAGAAAGTGACTCATCTCTTGTTCTCCGCGAATGCTTGCTGCGCGCGGCGTGGGGCCGTTGCAGGGACACTCGTAGCTTATGGGGGAGGAAAGTGCGCGCCAATTCGCTGGTGGAACAGGCCGCGCGGTGCGTTCGGGCTAGTCGGCGGGCGCCGGCCTAGTTCGACAGAACTAGGCCGGCCGGCAGCACATCAGCAGGGCATGGCCGCGTTGCGGCGCGCGTAGCACCACCATGTCACGAGCACGCAGCTCACGTAGAACGCGATGAAGCAGTACAGCGCGGCGTCGGCGGAGCCGGTCAGTTCCAGCGAGGTGCCGAAGCTCTTCGGGATGAAGAAGCCGCCGTAGGCGCCGATCGCACCGGAGAAACCGAGCACCGCGGCGGATTCCTTGCCGGCATCCTGCAATGCCTGCTTCTGTGCGGCATCGCCCTTGCCCCTGGCGGCACGCTGGCGTTCGGTCAGGAAGATCACCGGGATCATGCGGAACGTGGAACCGTTGCCGACCCCGGTCAGTGCGAACAGCGCGACGAAGGCTGCCAGGAAGGCCGGGAAGCTTCCTGCCACGCCGTCATGCGGCAGTGCGGCCAGCACGGCGAACACGGCGGCGATCATGCCGACAAACGTCCACAGCGTGACGCGCGCGCCGCCAAGCTTGTCGGAGATCCAGCCGCCCACGGGACGCGTCAGCGCGCCGACCAGCGGCCCCAGGAATGCATACGCGGTCGGGTTTACGCCCGGGAACTGCGACTTGGTGAGCAGCGCCAGGCCGGCGGAGAAGCCGATGAACGAGCCGAACGTGCCCACATAGAGCCAGCACATCAGCCAGTTGTGCTTGCGCTTGAAGATGATGGCCTGGTCGGCGAAGGACGCCTTGGCGTCGGCGATGTCATGCATGCCGAACCATGCCGCCAGCGACGACACCACGATGAACGGCACCCAGATGAAGCCCGCGTTCTGCAGCCACAGGTTCTTCATGGCGTCGCCGGCCTGGTATTGCTGCGGGTCGCCGCCAAGCGTGCCGAACACAGCCACCGATACCACGAGCGGCGTGACGAACTGCACGACCGACACGCCGAGATTGCCGATGCCTGCGTTGAGGCCCGTGGCCAGTCCCTTCTTTGCCTTCGGGAAGAAGAAGCTGATGTTGGCCATCGACGAACTGAAGTTGGCGCCGCCGAAGCCGCACAGCAGTGCGAGCGCGAGCAGCGTCGGATAGCTCGTGGACGGGTCGCGCAGCGCGAAGCCCATGCCGAGCGCGGGGATCAGCAGCAGCGCCGTGGAGATCGCGGTGAATCGTCGTCCGCCGAACACCGGGACGAGGAAGGAGTAGAAGATGCGCAGCGTGGCGCCGGACAACGCAGGCAGCGCCGTGAGCCAGAACAGCTGGTTCTTGGTGAACTGGAAGCCGGCGCGGTCCAGGTTGACCGCCACCACGCTCCACAGCATCCAGACCACGAAGGCCAGCATCAGCGCCGGGATCGAGATCCACAGGTTGCGATAGGCGATGCGCTCGCCGGTGTTCTGCCAGAAGGCCGCGTTTTCGGGCTCCCAGCGGGTCAGTACGGAAGTGGACATGACAGTGTGCTCGAGTGGAAAGGGATGTCAGGGGGGCCGTCAGGCGGCCTGGGTGAGGCCGACCGCCTGCTCCTTGCGCCGGCGTTCGGCGCGCTGGCTGTAGTGCATCCAGACCAGGCTCACGCACACGGTGCCGTACATCAGCATGAAGCAGCTGCTGCGCACGCCGGTCAGGTCGGCCAGCACGCCGAACAGGATCGGCAGCACGAAGCCGCCCAGCCCGCCCGCGAGCCCGACTACGCCGGAGACAGCGCCGATGTTGTGCGTGAAATCGTTCGAGATGAACTTGAAGACCGAAGCCTTGCCGATCGCGAAGGCAATGCCGACCACGAACAGCAGGAACGTGAACACCATCGGCGTCAGCGCGATACGGAAGCTCTGCGGGCCCGTGGTGGTGTGGATCACGAAATCCGTCTGCGGGTAGCTCAGTAGGAAGAAGCCGACCCAGCTCACCCACATCACCCACCACGTGGTGCGGTGCGCGCCATAGCGGTCGGAGATCCAGCCGCCGATTGCGCGCAGCACGCCGCCGGGCAGCGAGAAGCAAGCGGCCAGGAAGGCGGCCACCTTCATGTCGAAGCCGTATTCGCCGATGTAGTACTTGGTCATCCACAATGACAGGCCGACGTAGCCGCCGAACACCACCGAGTAATACTGCGAGTAGCGCCACACGCGCGGATCGCGCATCACGGCGAGCTGTTCGCGCCAGCCGGTGCTGGACGCCACGCGGTGGGCAGGATTGCTGCGCGAACCGACCCAGAACACGAGAGCCGTCACCAGCATGGCCACCGAATACACGCGCGGCACGATTTCCCACGTGCCCGCAGTCAGGATCAGTGCCGGGGCGACGAACTTCGTCAGTGCTGCGCCCGAATTGCCGGCGCCGAAGATGCCCATCGCGAGCCCCTGGCGCGAACGCGGAAACCAGCGCGCGACGTAAGGCGTGCCAACGGAGAACGAGCCGCCGGCCAGCCCGACGAACAGGCCCAGCACCAGCAGTTGCCACAGCGTGTGCGCATACGAGATCAGCCAGATCGGGATCACCGTGGCCAGCATCAGCACGAAGAACACGACGCGGCCGCCGTAGCGGTCGGTCCAGATGCCAAGCGGCACACGGATCAGCGAGCCGCTCAGCACGGGTGTGGCGGCCAGCAAGCCGAACTCGGTTTCGTTAAGCCCGAGTTCTTTCTTGAGCGGGATGCCGAGGACCGCGAACAGCATCCAGACGGCAAAGCAGATGGTGAAGGCGAAGGTGCTCGATGCCAGCGTCGTCCATGCGCCGGGAGGGACGGGCTCCGGCATGCGCGCCGCGCGTGTGGGGGTGGCCATGGCCATGCTCCTGTGTCAACTTTGACGGATGACGCCAGCGTAGGCATGGCCGCTGCGGCTGACCATTCGCCGGGAGCACAAGCCGCCACGCCACGGAGCCTGCTGGTGGAGCTAGTTCCATCGGCGGAGGACGGCGGCCGCATCACGGTGATATCGTGAATGCAGCCCGCCTGGACACGGTATCAACCCGTGACAAGGATCAAACCTCTCGCACGCGCCCATCATGGAAACCATCCCTATCCTGCCCGCACGCGGTCCGCGCAAGTCGCCGGAAGCGGGGCCGCCGCCGCGTGGCTTTGCGCTGTTCGCACTTGGCTTCCGACCGTTCTACCTGGGTGGCGCGATCTTCGCGGCGATTGCCGTGGCCGCATGGGCAGCGATGTTTGGCGGCACGCTGGCCGCAGCGCCGTCTGCCGCGTTGCCGCCGATGCTGTGGCACGCGCATGAAATGGTGTTCGGCTTTGCGGCGGCCATCGTGGTGGGCTTCCTCTTCACGGCAGGACGTGCTTGGACGGGGCAGCCGACGCCGACCGGCGCGCTGCTGGCCTGCCTGTTCTTGCTGTGGCTGGCCGGACGCGGGGCAATGTGGTTCGGTTCCGGTGCGCCCGCCTCATGGATCGACGCTGCGTTCCTGCCGCTGGCCGCGCTCGCATTCACGCGCACGCTGGTCCGCGGCGGCAATCGCCGCAACTATCCGTTGGCCTTTGCACTGTGGCTGCTCGCGCTGGCCAATGTGTCGAGCCTCGGACTGCAGGCCGGCGGCCACACGGATGGCGCGTTGCGTGCGTGCCAGGCCGGCGTGGCATTGATCACGCTGTTCGTGATCGTGATCGGCGGGCGCGTGATCCCGATGTTCACCACGAATGCGGTCCCGGGCTTCCGTCTGCGGCAGTATCCGAAGGTGGATCGGCTTGTTGTGCCTGCAGCGGTGCTTGGGCTGCTGGCCGGCCTGGCTCCGCTGCCGGGTTGGCTTGCTGCGGCACTGTCCGTGCCCGCGGCGGTGGTGCTCGGCATCCGCGTGGCTGGCTGGCGTGGCTATGCGGTGGGTAACCGGCCGCTGCTATGGTCGCTGCACCTTGCCTATGCGTGGCTGCCGCTGGCTTTCGTGCTGCAGGCGGCTGCGGCGCTCGGGCTCGTGATGGCAGGCATCGCCACGCATGCGTTCACGGTGGGCGTGCTGGGCGGCGCGATCATCGCGATGGTCACGCGCACGGCGCTCGGTCACACGGGAAGGATGCTCGCGGCGGGTACTGCCGAGACCGCGGCGTACTGGCTGGTGGCCGCGGCGGCGGTGCTGCGCGTGATCGGGCCGCTGGCGTGGCCGGCCGGCTATCTGCATTGGATCTATGGCGCGGCGGTTTGCTGGGTGGCCGGGTTCGCGATCTATGCGGTGGTCTACGCGCCGCGGCTGATGAGGCCGAGGATCGATGGGAAGGCCGGCTGACGGGCCGTTTCGGCGACCTCGGCAGTCTGGCATGGCGCCGGCATAAGACAATGCAGACAGCAAAGACAATGAAGACAATGCGCGCCTGACCGCAGGGCTGCGCAGGACGCCCGGGCTAGCTTCGGCACCCGAGCCGCGCGTATCGCACTTACTAACTTCCCTCCGAACACATCGCCGGACCGCTCGCGTCCGGCGATTTCATTTGCGCCGCCGATCGGCATGGGCGGATATCGCCCGGAACCTATGTTTGATTGTCCTCAAGTTTAGACATTGACATCCGTAATCCGCATGGGAGGCGGAGCAAGTCACTACGGAAAGGCCATGCCGGCTAGCGTCGGCCAGCGTGATGCCCAGCAGCAGGTGTGCGAAGCGCCATCGATGACCCGGATCTCCGGACGCTTGTCCGCCGGGAAGCGTGCGGCGTAGGCGGCAGCGACGTCCCGTGGGACGTTGGTGTCTTCGGCGCCGACGAAATGCACTTGCGGAATGTCCTGCAACTGGCGCCAGGCGTCGGCCGGGTTGAGCGAGCCAGCAAGCGGCGGCAGGTCGTGCAGACGGGTCCAGGCGAGCGGTTCCAGGTTGCCGGCGACAGTCACCAGGCGGACCACGTCGTGGCGCCGCGCGGCGACCAGCGTGGCGATGGCGCCACCGCCCGAGTAGCCCACCAGGACCAGCCGGCTGGCGTGGTAGCGCTGTTTGAGCGCGTCAATGGCTTCGCTGGCGGCTTCCACCACCTCCGCGGCGAACCGGCGGTCGGTCCAGTACGGCGTGGCGCAGCCCCTGCGTTCGGCGTCCTGCACGTACTGGCATGGCCGCGCGAGGTAGGCGGCCGTGCCGTGGCTGTGCAGTAAGGCCAGCTCCAGCGCGACCGGCCGCAGCGGCGTGGGGTCGTCGGAAGGGCGCGAGGGGCTGAGCCAGGCCATGCCATCGCCTTCGATGTAGATGGTCAGCACGTCTGCCATCGCGGCCGGTGGCGCGTAGCCGGCCAGCATGAAGTCGCGCACCGGCAGGCGCAGCGCTTGCCAGCCGTGTGACGAGGCCAGCGTGTCGGCGCCCTGCCTGCGGGCGATGGGAGACACGCTGGTGCATGCGGCCAGCAGAAGGACGAAGGACAGCAGTAGCGGTAGCCGCAGCCATTGTCGCGGAGACTGGAAGCGAAGCCGGGCGGCAACGCCCGTGTGGATGCCTTGCATGTGGAGCAGTACGGAAAAGCAGTCGGCCGGAGCACGGGAGTCTACCGAGTCCTTTTGCACTCCGGCCATCGGGATTTCATGTAGTCAGCCATTAACAGAAGAAATGCATTCCAGAAAACAGTCGTACCGCAAAGTCCCCCGCGAAGCTGACGTAGCCGCGGCCGTTTCCCAACTGCCGCCGTCCGTGCCGCGCATCATGGCCACTGCCGTGATGATGGCGGTCGGGGTGCTGGCGGCTACGCCGGCCATGGCCATCGGCACTTGCAATCCATACGGGGTGAATACCATTGGGGCCACGTTCGGTGGCACCTGCTATCTCTACTCGGGCAGCAGCCTGCATGTCACATCGCCGAACGGCGTGATCAGCGTGAGCGGTGCCGAGGCTGTAGTGGTGGCCCCGTCGTCGTCGGCCGGACTGCCGACGATCAACAATGAAGGCTTGCTTCAAAGCCTGGGCACGCCTGGCGCCGGGCCCGGACTCGCCGGCGGTGCCGCAACGGCGATCCGCATTGTCGACAACAGCCCACCGTCCTCACTGTTGCTGGACAACCTGACCAATGCCGCCGGCGCCACCATTCGCGCGACAGGCGGGGCAGGCTATAGCGACCTCATCACGATGGGGGCGACCGGCGGCGGCGCAGGCACTGCAGTCAGCCTGAGCGCGGGCCAAATGAATACGCTGACCAACCTTGGCACCATCGCCGGCACGGGTGGCGCCGGCGGCGGCGCCATCGGCGGTTCCGGTATTGGCGGTGCAGGTACCGGCATTGATATCCAGTCGGGTACTACCGGGGCGATCGTCAATAGCGGTGCTGCCAGCGTGATCTCAGGCACCGGCGGAAGTGCAGGCATGGGCATGGCCGGCGGCACTGGTGGCGCCGGTATCGGCATCAATGTCGGGAACAGCACCATTGCCTCGATCAGCAATGACGGGAGCATCACCGGTAGCGGCGGTGCTCCCGGTCTCATGGGCATCGGCGTCGGCGGCGCGGCGTACGGCATCAAGCTCAATGCCGCCACTGTGACCGGCAGCATTACCAACACCGGCACCATCTCTGCCTCGTCGTCATCGGGTGGCGCGGCAACGGGCATCCGTGTCGAGGGCAGCTCGGTCGGCGCGATCCACAACGATGGTGCGATTACCGCGACGATCGGCAGCACGATGGGCATCGGGCCGTCGGCCACCCCGGTCGGCATCGATGTGACATCCGGCAGCACGGTAGGCTCGATCAATGTCGCGGGAACGATCAATGCGACAGGCGGCGTTGTCGGCATCATCGGGCTGTCGAGCAGCCCCGTCGGCATCAATGTCGCATCCAACAGCACGGTGGGCTCGATCGATGTTGCCGGCACGATCACCGCCGCGACCGCGATCTCCGTCGACAACACGAGCACCGTCACCAACGGCATCAACCTGACGGGCCATCTGGTTGGCAATGTCACGCTCGGCAGTGCCACGCTGAATCTCAATGGCACCCAGGCCAGCATCAGCGGCCAGGTTAGCGGCGGCGGCACCGTCAACGTCAACGGCACCTACACGTCGGGCCTGGCGAACACGTTCAATGTCGGCGCCTTCAACATCGCGGATGGCGGCGTGTTCAACATGGGCGGCGGCGTAAGTCTGACGGACGCTGCAATGACCAACTCGGGCACGCTGGCCGTCGCGCCGGGCGTGACCGCCACCGTCACCGGCAACTACATCCAGACCGCCAACGGCGTCTTCCAGACCGGCATTGGCGAAAGCGGCTCGTACGGCAAGCTGGTCGTCACCGGCACCGCCGACCTGTCCGCCAGCAACAAGATCAACGTGAACGTGGCGGGCGCGCCGAGCCTGGTGGCTGGCACGACCGTGCAACCGGGCGTGATCACCGCCGGCACGCTGATTGCCGGCCCGACCTTC
>NZ_CAJPVI010000003.1 GCF_905397435.1 Cupriavidus numazuensis | reverse complement strand
GGCGAACAGCCGCAGCGCCGCTTCCGCGATGACGAATCGCGTCCGCGTCGTTTCGGCGACGATGAGGCACGCCCCCGCCGCTTCAGCGACGACAACCGTCCGCAGCGTCCACGACGCCCCGAAGGTGGCGAACAGCCGCAGCGCCGCTTCCGCGATGACGAATCGCGTCCGCGTCGTTTCGGCGACGATGAGGCACGCCCCCGCCGCTTCAGCGACGACAACCGTCCGCAGCGTCCGCGACGTGCCGAAGGCGGCGAACAACCGCAGCGCCGCTTCCGCGATGACGAGTCGCGTCCGCGCCGTTTCGGCGATGACGACCGCCAGCGTCGCGCACCGGACGCCGGTGCACGCCGAGGCGATGCACCGGCCCGACGCTTCAGTGACACCGCCGACCGCGCGCGCCCGGTCCGTGCCGAAAGGCAACCAGCCCATTCCAGCGGCGACTCCCCTGAGACCAGCCACGACGATGGCCTGGTCCGCCTGTCCAAGCGCATGTCCGAACTGGGCCTGTGCTCGCGTCGCGAAGCCGACGAATGGATTCCGCGCGGCTGGGTAATCGTCGACGGCAAGCCTGTGACCGAACTCGGCTCGCGCGTGCGTGCCGATGCCAATATCGAGATCCACCAGGCCGCGCGTTCCGAACAAGGCGAGCGTGTCACGGTACTGCTGCACAAGCCCATGGGCTATGTCTCCGGCCAGGCCGAAGACGGCTACGAGCCCGCGGCCGTGCTGTTCACGGCGGAGAACCAGTGGTCGGAAGACCCCACGCGCAAGCGCTTCGCGCCGTGGCAGCGCAAGAGCCTGGCGCCTGCCGGCCGTCTCGATATCGACTCCACCGGCCTGCTTGTGCTGACGCAGGATGGCCGCGTGGCGCGCGCCCTGATCGGCGAAGACTCCAACGTCGAGAAGGAATACCTGGTGCGCGTGCAGTGGCACTCGCCGGACGGCGTGGTCGAGCGTAATGTCAGCGAGGTCTTCCCTGCTGACAAGCTCGAACTGCTGCGCCATGGCCTGTCGCTCGACGGCGTGGTCCTGAAGCCGGCCAAGGTGAGCTGGCAGAACGAAGAGCAACTGCGTTTCGTGCTGCGCGAAGGCCGCAAGCGCCAGATCCGCCGCATGTGCGAACAGGTCGGCCTGGAGGTGGTTGGCCTCAAGCGCGTGCGCATGGGCCGCATCGTGCTGGGCGACCTGCCGCCGGGGCAGTGGCGCTTCCTCGGGCCGTTCGAGAAATTCTGAGGACTGGCATCGCATCGCCGGCGGACTCGCCGCCGGTGACGCAGCAATAGAAACGGGGCGCCAGTTGGCGCCCCGTTTCTATTGTGACCCTGTCACGCTTCAGTCATCGCTGTTCGGCGGCAATTCCGGAAACAGTACCTCGGTAAAGCCGAAGCGCGTGAAGTCGCGCACACGCATGGGATACAGGATCCCTTGCAGGTGATCGCACTCATGCTGCACCACACGCGCATGGAAGCCATCGGCGACGCGGTCGATGCTGCCGCCCATCAGGTCATAGCCGCTATATCTCAGGCGCGTATGGCGCGGCACCACGCCGCGCAAGCCGGGCACCGACAGGCAGCCTTCCCAGCCATCCTCGAGCTCGTCGGACAGCATTTCGAGCACCGGGTTGATCAGCACCGTTTTCGGCACCTTCGGCGCGTCCGGATAGCGCGGGTTGCGGTCGAATCCGAAAATCACCACCTGCAGATCCACGCCGATCTGCGGCGCCGCCAGGCCCGCGCCGTTGGCGTGGTCCATGGTGTCGAACATGTCTTCGATCAGCGTGCGCAGTTCGGGCGTATTGAAGCGCTCCACCGGCCGCGCTTGCTGCAGCAGGCGCGCGTCGCCCATCTTGAGAATCTCGCGGATCATGACTGTTCCCCCGGTTGGCCCGCGCCGGCCGATTCCAGCAGCGCCAGCATTCCTGCTTCATCGAGCACCGGTACGCCCAGCGCCTCGGCCTTGTCGAGCTTGCTGCCAGCTTCGGCGCCGGCCACGACGTAGTCTGTCTTCTTCGATACAGAGCCTGCGACCTTGGCGCCCGCGCCCTCCAGCATTTCCTTGGCTGCCTCGCGCGACAGGCTCGGCAGCGTTCCGGTCAGCACGAAAGTCTTGCCTGCCAGCGGCGCTGGCGCCCGCGCGACGGGCTCGCTTTCCGCCCAGTGTACGCCTGCGGCGCGCAACTGCTCGATGACCTCGACATTGTGCGGCTCGCCGAAGAAATTGACGATCGACTGCGCCACCACGGGACCTACGTCGTTGACTTCGAGCAGCGCGGCCTCGTCGGCCACCATCAGCCCGTCGAGCTTGCCGAAATGCCGCGCCAGGTCCTTGGCCGTGGCCTCGCCCACATGCCGGATGCCCAGCGAGAAGATGAAACGGTTGAACGTGGTGCTGCGCGAAGCTTCAATGGCCGCCACGAGGTTACCCGCCGACTTGTCCGCCATGCGGTCCAATGCGGCCAGCTTGGCGACACCGAGCTTGTAGAGATCGGCCGGCGTGCGCACGATGCCCTGATCGACCAGCTGCTCGACGACCTTGTCGCCAAGGCCTTCGATATCCATGGCGCGGCGTTGCGCGAAATGCAGCAGCGCCTGCTTGCGCTGCGCCGCGCAGATCAGGCCGCCCGTGCAGCGCGCAATGGCTTCGTCTTCCAGCCGCTCGATATGCGAGCCGCATACCGGGCAGGCGGTCGGCATCACGAACGCACGCGCATCGTCGGGGCGGCGCTCCAGCACCACGGCGACAACCTCCGGAATGACGTCGCCAGCACGGCGTACGATTACGGTGTCGCCGATATGCACGTCCTTGCGGCGCACCTCGTCCTCGTTGTGCAGCGTGGCGTTGGTCACGGTCACGCCGCCGACGAACACAGGCTGCAGGCGCGCCACGGGCGTGATCGCGCCCGTGCGTCCGACCTGCACTTCGATGTCCTCGACGATGGTGGTCATCTCCTGCGCCGGGAACTTGTGCGCGAGCGCAAAGCGCGGCGCGCGCGACACGAAGCCGAGCTGTTCCTGTTCTGCCAGCGCGTTGACCTTGTAGACCACGCCGTCGATGTCATACGGCAACTGGTCACGCTTCTCGCCCACCTTGCGGTAGAAATCGAGCAGGCCTTGCGCCCCCTTCACCACCGCGCGCTCGTTGCATACGGGCAGGCCCATGGTGGCAAAGCCATCGAGCATCGCACTATGGGTAGCCGGACGTTCAATGCCCTGCAATTCACCGAGGCCGTAAGCGAAGAACGACAACGGACGCTTCGCGGTGATGCGCGGATCGAGCTGCCGCAGGCTGCCGGCCGCGGCATTGCGCGGATTGACGAAGGTCTTTTCGCCGGCTTCGGCCTGGCGCGCATTGAGCTTGTCGAAATCGCGGCGGTACATGAAGACTTCGCCGCGCACCTCGAGCACCGCGGGCGCCGTGCCGCGCAGCTTCAGCGGAATCGCCTTGATGGTGCGCACATTGACGGTCACGTCTTCACCCGTTTCGCCGTCGCCGCGCGTGGCAGCCTGCACCAGGCGGCCATCCTCATAACGCAGCGACATGGCCAGGCCGTCGAACTTCAGCTCGCACGCGTATTCCACGGCGTCCGCGGCGCTGAACAGGTCCTGCTCGCCGCCTGCTGCAGCGCTGCGACCCAGTCCTTGCGCGCAGCGTCGGTCAAAACCGGCTACGTCCTCGTCGGCGAAGCCGTTGTTGAGCGACAGCATCGGCACGCGGTGGCGTACCGTATCGAACGCCGACAGTGGGGCTCCGCCGACCCGCTGCGTCGGCGAATCCGGCGTCAGCAGTTCGGGGTGCTCGGCTTCCAGTGCCTGCAGTTCGGTGAAGAGCGCGTCGTACTCGGCATCCGGGATGGTCGGGGCGTCGAGCACGTAATACTGGTAGTTGTGGCGGTCCAGCTCGTCGCGCAGCCATTGCACGCGTTCCGCGGCAGCTGCGGGCGGCAAGCCGCCGACCGGCGCGGAGGCATCGGCCTGCGCACCACGATGGGTTGCGTTCATGACAGGCTCCCGCTAGACGCTGAACAACCGTGCCGCCACCGGCGATCCGGCAGGCATCCCGCGCGTTTCCAGCTTCTGGTAGAGAGCCTCGAGCTGGTTGAAGATCGCCACGAACGACGCCTCGGTCAACGGCCGCATATTGTCGTCGACCAGTTGCGCACCCATGCGCTGGGCCAGCGAGTTGCCGTATTCGCAGACGGTCTTGAACGGCTTGCCGGCCTGGTCTGCCTGCGGCACATCCAGCAGCAGCGTGATCTGGCCACCGCCCTTGACGGTCAGGTCATCGCGCAGGAAGTTGGTGTCGCCGAACTGCAGCGCGAACAGCGGGCGCTGCACCCCTTCTGCATTGGCGTGGTAGCGGATGAAACGCGTCCCGTCGCGCGACAGCACCAGCCCGTCCTGCGTCGCCACGCTCTGCACGTAGGCGGCCGACCACGGCGCACCATCGGAGATCACGTTGACGCCGAGCTGCACGTCGCTGCTTGCCGCGAACGCGTCGAGTTCACGCGCGTTGGCCACGGTCTCGCCCATGTCCGGCAGTTCGGCCGAGGCATCCAGCGATTCCGCCAGCGCTTCGACGGCGTTCACGAACTCCGAAAACTCCAGCGCGTTGAGCGGGCCGCTGCGGTTGGCAAGTTGCACGGCCACCTGCAGGTCTTCGTACTGGTGGCCGGCCGTCACGGGTTCCCACGCGTTGGCTTCCACGCGCAGGCCTTCGATATGGATCTGCTTGGTGCCGGCGCGGCGCAGCCGGCCGGTCAGCGGCAGGATACGGTCGCCCGAGGCCTTGCGCTCCAGGTGCAGCGGCACGATGCAGTCGATCAACGGGTCGACCGTGGCCGGCATCGGCTGCCCCTCGGCGACTACCGGCTCGGGCTGCCTGGCCTGCTTGATGGGTTGCACCACGGCTTCGGCCTTGCTTTCGGCCTCTGCTTCGGATTCGGCTTCCGCTTCGGGTTCCGCGTCCGGTTCTGCCTCGGCAACTGCCGATTCAGATTGCATGGTCGCCAATGCGACCTCTTCGGCCACGACATCGTCAGCGTCCGCCGAGCTCGCGGCAGCCGTTGCGGCAGCCGCAGCGACGTCATGCTGTGCCGGGCGCGTAGCCGGCGTCAGCGTCGGCTCACGCCGCTCGACGTGTTCCGGGGCAGGCGGCTCATGCAGTTTGGCGGATACTTCCGGCGTGGTGGACTGGCCAACCACAGGCTCGCGCATCGGCGGCAGGTCGTCTTCGGGACGCAGTTCGCGCGGACGGCGCGCCTTGCGGATCTGCCACTGGTTGTAGCCGAACAGCAGCGCAAGGAAAACGAGACCGGCAACGATCAGTGCCGTCTGCAAATCCATGTTGAAACTCATGCTGCAATCTCCGAGGAGTTAACGTGAATCACAGCATCGTTGTGTCGATTGCGCGCAGCATTCGCGGACGTGCGCCGCCCCGCTGCGCGGGGCCCCTGCTTACTGCTCATGCTGCCTCCGCCATCGACACCGCCGCATCCATATCCACCGCCACAATGCGCGACACGCCCTGCTCCTGCATGGTCACGCCGATCAGCTGGTGCGCCATTTCCATGGCGATCTTGTTGTGCGAAATGAAGACGAACTGCGTCTTGCTCGACATGCGGGCCACCATATTGGCGTAGCGCTCCGTATTGGCGTCATCGAGCGGGGCGTCCACCTCGTCCAGCAGGCAGAACGGGGCCGGATTGAGCTGGAACATCGCAAACACCAGCGCAATCGCGGTCAGCGCCTTTTCGCCGCCCGACAACAAATGAATGGTTGAGTTCTTCTTGCCCGGCGGCTGCGCCATGACCTGCACGCCGGCATCGAGGATTTCCTCGCCGGTCATGATCAGGCGCGCCTGGCCGCCACCGAACAGCGACGGGAACAGCTCGCCGAAATGGTAGTTGACCTGGTCGAACGTGCCCTGCAAAAGCGCGCGGGTTTCCTGGTCGATCTTGGCGATGGCGTCTTCCAGCGTGGTGATCGCATCGTTCAGGTCGGCCGACTGGGCGTCCAGGAAGGTCTTGCGTTCGCGCGCCGCCGCCAGTTCGTCGAGCGCGGCCATGTTGACCGGGCCGAGTGCGTTGATGGCGTTGTTGATGCGCGTGACCTCACCCTGCAGGTACGACGGCTTGAGGTCGCCGGTCAGCTTTTCGGTCAGCGCGACTTCGTCGACTTGCGCGGTCGTCAACTGCTCGCTGAACTGCTCCTGGTTCAGGCGCGCGGCCTGTTCCTTGAGCTGGCTCTCCGTGATGCGGTCGCGCAGCGGCTGCAGGCTGCGTTCGGCAGCCAGGCGCTGTTCGTCGTGCTGGCGCAATTGCGCGGACAGCGCGTCGAGTTCGATACGCGCGGCACCGAGCTTCTCTTCCTTCTCGGCACGGCGTTCCAGTGCGTCCTGCAGGCCGGTGTGAGCCGTCTGCTCGTTGATCGTTTCCAGTTCCGCGCGCGCGTTCTCGAGCGATTCCGCGACGCGCTCGGCCTGGTCGCTTGCCACCTGGATATTGCGATGCAGTTCGTCGATGCGGCTGGCCAGGTTGCGTTCGCCAAACACGGCCTCCTGCGCCGCGCGTTCGAGGTCGCGCAACTGGTGCCGCGCCGACGACAGCTTGCTGTCGAGCGCTTCGAATGCCATCTGCTGGTCTTCGTGCGTGGCCTGCATCTCGGCCAGCGCCGAATCGTGCTGCTCGAAACTCGCTTCGGATTCGGCGCGGATCGCGCGCTGCTCTTCGATCTGCGCATGGATCTCGTCGAGTTCCTCGCGGATCTGGCCGCTGCGCGCGGCGTAGCGTTCCATCGCCTGCGACAGCTTGAGTACATCCATCTGCAAGGCGTGCACGCGGCGCGTGGCCTGCTCGGCGCGCGTGCGCGCATCGGCCAGCGACTGGCTCGACTGCGTGTACGCGGCTTCGGCACGCACGGCCTGGCTCTTGGCTTCGTCCGACAGCAGCATCTGCGCACGCGCCTGCTTTTGCAGATTCTCGATTTCCTGCTCGCGGGCCAGCATGCCGGCCTGCTCGGAATCGGCGGCGTAGATCTGGATCGCGTTGCGGCCAATCAGATGCCCTTCGGCCACCACGAACGACGCACCGTCCGGCAGCGTGTTGCGCGCGGCCAGTGCCTGCGTCATGTCCGTGGCGGTGTAGATATCGGCCAGCCAGTCCTGCATCACCGCGCGGATGCCCGGCTCGGTGATCTGCACGAGCGACATCAGCGGCCGCAAGCCAGCGGGAGTTTCGACCGGCCTCGCTGCGGGCGGCGGTGTATAGAACGCCAGCTTCGCCGGCGGCGCGTCCGACAGGAACGCCTTGACCCAATCCAGGTTCGACACTTCAAGCGCGGCGAGCTTCTCGCGCAGCACCGATTCCAGCGCGTTTTCCCAGCCCGGCTCGATATGGACCTTCTTCCACAGGCGCGGCAGCTCGGCCAGCCCATGCTTGGCCAGCCACGGCTGCACCTTGCCGTCGGTCTGTACGTTTTCCTGCAACTGCTTCAGCGCGGACAAGCGCGCTTCCAGCGCGGCGATCGCGGCGGCTTCGCTCTGTACGCGCTCCTGCGCGGCACGGCGCTCGCCATCGAGGCGCGGCACGCTTTCCTCGGCGTCAGAGAGGATGGCCTGCGCTTCGTCGAGCACCGCTTCCTGCTCGGCCAGTTCCGCGCGGGCCTGCTCCAGGCGCGTCTCGTCTGGTCGGTCGAGCCCTTTTTCCTCGCCGGACAGGCGTTCACGGCGCTGTTCCAGCTGCTGCAGCATCTGGTCGGCGCTGCGCTGCTGCGCGGCTTCGAGCTTGAGCGACTGCTCGGCCTGCATGATGCCGGCACGCTGCTCGTTGAGCAGTTGCTGGGCGTCACGCCACTGAGCCTCGAGCGTAGGCAGCTCGTCATTCTTCTGGGCCACCGCCTCCTGCGCTTCCACGGTGCGCCCTTCGGACACGGCGAGGTTTTCCTCGGCCTGCGCCAGTTCGTCGCTGGCCTGTTCCGACTTGCCCTGCCACTGCTCGCGCTGCGCGGTCAGTGCGGCAATCTGCGCCTGCACGCGGTTGCGCGATTCCACCACGTAGCGGATCTCGGCTTCCAGCTTGCTGACTTCGGCATTGGCCTCATACAGCGCACCCTGCGCGTTGTGCATGCCGTCAGACGCCGCATAGTGCGCCACGCGCATGGTTTCGAGCTCGGCCTCGACATGGCGCAGTTGCGCCGTCTGGGCTTCCAGGTCGATCTGGGCCTGCTCGATGGCACGCTGGTGCCGCTCCTGCTCGATCTGGGCCTCGCGCTTGCGCAACAGCCACAGCAGGTGCTGCTTTTCTTCGCCATCAGCCTGCAGCGTCTTGAAACGCTGCGCGACTTCGGCCTGCCCTTCGAGCTTTTCGAGGTTCGCGCCGAGCTCACGCAGGATGTCTTCCACGCGGGTCAGGTTCTCGCGCGTATCGGACAGCCGGTTTTCGGTCTCGCGGCGGCGTTCCTTGTACTTCGATACGCCGGCCGCTTCTTCCAGGAAGATCCGCATATCATCGGGCTTGGCCTCGATGATGCGCGAGATCATGCCCTGGCCGATGATCGCGTAGGCGCGCGGGCCCAGGCCGGTACCCAGGAAGATGTCCTGGATGTCGCGGCGGCGTACCGGCTGGTTGTTGATGTAATAGGACGAGGTGCCGTCGCGCGTCAGCACGCGTTTGACGGCCACTTCGGCATATTGGCTCCACTGGCCGGCGGCACGGCCTTCGGCATTGTCGAACACCAGTTCGACGCTGGCCCGGCCGGCCTGCTTGCGGGCCGTGGAACCGTTGAAGATGACGTCCTGCATGGACTCACCACGCAACTCGGACGCACGTGACTCGCCCAGCACCCAGCGGACTGCATCGATGATGTTGGATTTACCGCAGCCGTTGGGACCTACGATGCCCACGAGTTGGCCGGGCACCTGGAAATTGGTCGGATCGACGAATGATTTGAAGCCCGCCAGCTTGATCGAAGATAGTCGCACGGTTGTCGTGTGGTATCGGCGCTGATGGCAGCGCGCGCAGCATTAGAGCGTTCAGGAATGAGCGGCGCACGCGGACGGGCGGACGCGGCGTGTCGCCGGCGCCCCTTCTCGCCCCCCGTGCCCGAGAATTGGCGGTAATCATACCATCGCGGGAAGCCCTTCCGGCCGCTCCGGCAGTGGGTTCCCCGGCATTTTTCCGGCCCGCTTTCCCTTTGGCAGCAGCCATTTACGAGCGTTTCTGCAAGCACTTTTGCAGTGGGTGCGCTGCCGCTTTCCTGAGGCGGTTATGTAACGGCCGGGAAACTAACTAGGGTAAATGCTAGTCTCTCTGACATGCCAGCGTGACGCCAGATGCTCTCAGGGGGCCACCGTCCGGCGTGGCATGCGGCCCTTTTTCGGAGGATCAAGCATGACCCAGTCGTCAACGGCAACTCTGCCGTGGTCTGTCAGCGAGATTGATTTCCGGGCGATCGAGTCCGAACGCGTGCGGGATAACCGCGATCTGTTCTACCTGCTGGTGTCGGCATCATTCATCGAAAGCGGATCCGACACCTACGCCGGCAACCTTGCCACCTATTACGCCAGGGTGCCGGAGGCGGCCGGATGGCTGGCCGACCACTGGGAAGCCGAAGAACTGCAGCATGGGCTGGCGCTGCGGCGCTATGTCGAGCATGTCTGGCCGGAGTTCGACTGGGAGCGCGGCTACGAACGATTCTTCCGGGAATACAGCGCAACCTGCTCGATCGACCAGTTCGAACCCACCGAGGCACTGGAAATGGCCGCCCGGTGCGTCGTGGAAACGGGCACGGCAGCCTATTACCGGGCGCTGGAGCTTGCCAGCGACGAACCGGTGCTGCGCGCCCTGACGCGACGCATCGCCAATGACGAGGTGCGGCATTACAAGCACTTCTACCGCTTCTTCAATCGGTTCGCGGAGTCCGAGCAAGTCGGCCGCGCCAGGGTGCTGGGTGCCCTTGCGCGCCGGCTACTAGAGATCAAGAACGAGGATGCCGCCATCGCGCTGCGCAATGTCCTGCGCATGGAGCGCGGGCAGGAAGACATCCCCGACCACGAAGTGACGGCGCTCAACTCACGCGTCAGCGCCGTGATTCGCCGTCATCTTCCCGTCGAAATGACCGTGAAGATGCTGCTGCGCCCGCTGCACCTGCACAGCACCGTGGAACGCGCCGTGCGCAAGCCGCTGGTGGCCGTGGTGTCGCGGGTCATGCTGCACTGACCCGCGCCGGATCAGGCGACGGCTTCGGCGCCGCCTGTCACGGCTTCCGGTTTGACGCGGCTCCGATGGACCAGGCCCGACAGTGCGCCGGCGGCAACGATGCAAAGGCCGCCCGCGGCCTCCTTCCAGCTCAGCGTTTCGGTCGCCAGCCACCACGAAGACACCGCGGCCACCACGATCTCGAACAGCATCAGCAGCGACACGCGGTTCGCCGGCAGGCGCTGCAGGCCATACTGGACCACCGAATTGCTCAGCACGAGCACGGCTGCGAGCGCCGCCACCAGCGCCGCGGCGGCCGCATCCATACCAGGGACGATCGCCGCCGATTGCGCATCGAGCAGCAGTGCGCAAGGCACGCCGACCACCGTACAGCCGAGGTAGACCACCACGGTCCGCAGGCGCGCATCCATATCGGGAAACTGCTGTCCGGCACGGCGCGACAGTACGTTGTTGACGGCGAAACCCATGCCGCCGATCAGTCCTGACCATTCCGCCGCGCTGCCCGGCAGCGGCACGCCAACCTCTGGCGTCCAGAGCATCAGCCCGGCCCCCGACAACGCCAGCGCAACCAGCCCCAGGCCGGGCGCCGACAGCCGCTCACCGAGGAACAACCTTGCGAACAGCGCGGTCCAGACCGGGGTCAGATAGAACAGCAGCAGCACGCGCATGACATGCCCGTTCACGCTGCCCCAGACAAAACCCGCATTCGTGACGCCGGCCGCCAAGCCGATGGCCACAAACAGCCAGGACGCACGCATACCGCGCAGGCGCTTGCGGAAAGCCAGCAGCGAAATGACGGCTGCAGCACAGCTCACAAGCGCGGCCGCACTCATGCCGCCCAGGCCCCAGCCGGCCAGTACGCGGTAAGGAAACCATGCAATGCCCCAAACCGAGGCACCGATCAGAATGGAAAGCGACGACTTGACCGAATGGCGGTCAGCGGCGCCATGTTGCGCCGCAATATTATTTTTGGTCATTTGGAAATGATTACGCGAAGGCCCGACAGCCGGGGAATCGCACGTAGCCACAGCCGGCATCACATGCCAATGATGCCCGGCATCCGCACACCGGATGCGCCGCGCGGGCCGCGCCCACGCACGGGATACCGTGCCGTTCCTTTATAATGCTGGGTTTCAACCGGCCCCATCCAGAACGTGAATCCGCGCCTCGACCTGCTCCAGCCCTACCCCTTCGAGAAACTGCGCGTGCTGTTCGCGGAGGTGAAGCCTGCCGACAAGCCGGCAATCAGTTTCGGCATCGGCGAGCCCAAGCACCCCACGCCCGAGTTCATCAAGAAGGCGCTGGCCGAGTCACTGTCGGGGCTGGCGAATTATCCCACAACGGCTGGTTCCGATGCACTACGACAGTGCATCGCCACCTGGCTGGAGCGCCGCTACGGATTGCCGAAGGTCAATGCTGCGACCGAAGTGCTGCCGGTGACCGGCTCGCGCGAAGCGCTGTTCGCCTTCGCCCAGACCGTGGTCGATGGCACGCGCCCCGGCGCGCTGGTGCTGTGCCCGAACCCGTTCTACCAAATCTATGAAGGCGCCGCGCTGCTGGCAGGCGCCACGCCAGTGTTCGCGAACAGCGATCCGGCCCGCAACTTCGCCCCGGCATTCGACCGTATTGCCGACGATGTCTGGAAGAACGTCCAGCTGCTCTTTGTCTGCTCTCCCGGCAACCCGACCGGCGCGGTGCTGTCGCTGGAAGACTGGAAGCAACTGTTCGCGCTGTCGGACAAGTATGGTTTCGTGATCGCCTCCGACGAGTGCTACTCGGAGATCTACTTCGACGAGAGCCGTGCGCCGCTCGGTGCGCTGGAAGCCGCCCACAAGCTGGGCCGCGGTTTCGAGCGGCTGGTGATGTTCTCGAGCCTGTCCAAGCGTTCCAACGTCCCGGGCCTGCGTTCCGGCTTCGTCGCCGGCGATGCCGCGCTGCTCAAGAAATTCCTGCTATACCGTACCTACCACGGCGGCGCGATGAACCCGGCCGTGCAGACCGCCAGCATCGCCGCCTGGAACGACGAAGCCCACGTGCGCGACAACCGCGCCGCCTACGTGCGCAAGTTCAGCGAAGTCACGCCGATGCTCGCCGAGGTGCTGGACGTGGCACTGCCCGATGCCGGTTTCTACCTGTGGGCCGATGTGTCGCGCACCGGCCTGAACGATGTCGAGTTCGCCGCGCAGCTGCTGGCCGCGCAGAACGTCACCGTGCTGCCGGGCAGCTACCTGGCGCGCGAAGCCGATGGCATCAACCCCGGCGCGAACCGCGTGCGCATGGCGCTCGTGGCCACGCCGGAGGAATGCCTGGAAGGCGCGCGGCGGATTGTGGAATTCTGCAAGTCGCTGGGCTGAGGGACATCGTCTCAGCCACTGGTTTGCTCCCCTCTCCCGCTGAGGGGAGAGAGAGAAAACAATTGGGCCAGTCCACCGGATCGCCAGACCGAAAGTTTCAACCATTCAACACCTGAGAACACGAACATGACGCAAGCTCTGCAAGCCCTGATCGACCAGGCCTGGGAAGACCGCACCAGCCTGTCGCCGAAGTCCGCCCCCGCCGATATCCGCGAGGCTGTCGCCAACGTCATCGGCCAGCTCGACGCCGGTACGCTGCGCGTGGCCGAGAAGCAAGGCAAGGACTGGATCGTCAACCAGTGGGTCAAGAAGGCCGTGCTGCTGTCGTTCCGCCTGGAAGACAACGCGCCGATGAGCGCCGGCGGTTTCGCCCAGTTCTACGACAAGGTGCCGACCAAGTTCGCCAACTGGAGCGGCGACGACTTCGCCAAGGCCGGCTTCCGCGTGGTGCCGCCCGCCGTGGCGCGCCGTGGTTCGTTCATCGCCAAGAACGCGGTGCTGATGCCGTCGTACGTGAACATCGGCGCCTATGTCGATGAAGGCACCATGGTCGACACCTGGGCCACGGTCGGTTCGTGCGCGCAGATCGGCAAGAACGTCCACCTGTCGGGCGGCGTGGGCATCGGCGGCGTGCTGGAGCCGCTGCAGGCCAACCCGGTCATCATCGAAGACAACTGCTTCATCGGCGCACGTTCGGAAGTCGTGGAAGGCGTGATCGTCGAAGAAAACTCGGTCATCTCGATGGGCGTGTACCTCGGCCAGTCGACCAAGATCTACGATCGCGAAACCGGCGAGATCCACTATGGCCGCGTGCCGGCGGGCTCGGTCGTGGTCGCGGGCAACCTGCCGTCCAAGGACGGCAAGTACAGCCTGTACTGTGCCGTGATCGTCAAGAAGGTCGACGCGCAGACCCGCGCCAAGACCAGCCTGAACGACCTGCTGCGCGGCGACTGATCGCCCGCGGCCGGCCCGGCCTGACGCGCCGCCTTGCGCGGTGCGGCCAGCCGGGCCACCCCCTGCATCACCCCGCCTCACCGTCCGCGACGTGCCCTCCCTCCGCAAGCGACTCATGGCCCTGGACCCCACCACCGTCAGCACTGTCCTCTCCCTCCTGCCCACGATCCTCGAACAGGCCAACAAGACCATCGACAAGATCAAGAAAGGCAGGCGCAAGGATGACGCTGCAGAAGGTGCCGGCGCGCCAGAAACGCGCGACCCTGCCGCGCGCATCGCTGAACTGGAAACGGCCGCGATGCAGCAGGCTGAGGCCGTCAAGCTGCTCGCCGAGCAGCACGCCATCACCATCGATGCGTTGCGCAAGGAAGCCGCGCGGCTGGACCGCCGCCTGCGCCTGATGACAGCCGTGGCGATGGCAGGCGTGGCACTGGGCCTCGGCGGCCTGGTGATCGCACTGAATCTGCTTTTCCGCTGAACCCTCAACCGCAGCACAAGACCCGACAAGCCATGACCGTCCTGCTCTACGGCATCCCGAACTGCGACACCGTCAAGAAGGCCCGCACCTGGCTGGACGCCAACGGCGTCGCCTACACGTTCCACGATTTCAAGAAGCAAGGCGTCGATGAATCGATGCTGCGCGGCTGGCTCAAGCACGTGCCGCTGTCGACGCTGCTCAACCGCAAGGGCACCACGTGGCGCGCATTGTCCGACGCCGACAAGGCCCGTGCCGAGCAGGAAGCCGGCGCCATCGCGCTGATGCAGCAAAGCCCGTCGCTGATCAAGCGCCCGGTGCTCGCGCACAACGGCCAGGTCTCCGTGGGTTTCTCCGCCGACCAGTACGCCAGCCAGTTCTGAATTTTTTCGTCCTCCCATGACCGCCACCCTTGCCCTCACCGAAGACCTGATCCGCCGCCGCTCCGTCACGCCCGCGGACGAAGGCTGCCAGGCCGTGCTGGAAACGCGCCTGAAGGCGCTCGGCTTCACCTGCGAAGCCATCGTCAGCGGCCCCGACGATTTCCGCGTGACCAACCTGTGGGCCGTGAAGCGCGGCACGCAAGGCACGGACGGCAAGCTGCTGGCCTTCGCCGGCCACACCGACGTGGTGCCGACCGGCCCGCTCGAACAATGGAACTCCGACCCGTTCGAGCCGACGCACCGTGACGGCCGCCTGTTCGGCCGCGGCGCGGCCGACATGAAGACGTCGATCGCCGGCTTTGTCGTGGCGGTCGAGGAGTTCGTCAAGACGCATCCGGCGCATGCGGGCTCCATCGCGTTCCTGATCACCAGCGACGAGGAAGGCCCGGCGCACGACGGCACCATCAAGGTCGTCGAAGCGCTGAAGGCGCGCGGCGAACGCCTGGACTACTGTGTGATCGGCGAACCCACATCGGTCGACACGCTCGGCGACATGGTCAAGAACGGCCGCCGCGGCTCGCTGTCGGGCAAGCTCGTCGTCAAGGGTGTGCAGTGCCATATCGCCTACCCGCACCTGGGCCGCAACCCGATCCACGAAGCCGCGCCCGCGCTGGCCGAACTGGCCGCCGAGTTGTGGGACCAGGGCAACGAGTACTTCCCGCCCACGAGCTGGCAGATGTCGAACATCCACGGCGGCACCGGCGCGACCAACGTGATCCCCGGTCACGTCACGATCGACTTCAACTTCCGCTTTTCGACGGCAAGCACGCCGGAAGGCCTGAAGTCGCGCGTGCATGCGATCCTGGACAAGCACAAGCTCGAATACACGCTGGACTGGACGCTCGGCGGCGAACCGTTCCTGACGCCGCGTGGCGACCTGTCCGATGCGCTGTCGGCCGCCATCGAGGCCGAGACGGGCGTCAAGACCGAACTGTCGACCACGGGCGGCACCTCCGATGGCCGCTTCATCGCCAAGATCTGCCCGCAGGTGATCGAGTTCGGCCCGCCCAACGCGACCATCCACAAGATCGACGAGAACGTCGAAGTCCGCTTTATCGAACCGCTCAAGAACGTCTACCGCGGCGTGCTCGAACGGCTGCTTGCCTGATCGCCTGCCGATCGCTCCCCCCATCGACCACAGGACTCCACGACCATGGCAACCCCCTCCCCGCTGCGCACCGTGCGCGACCTGCTGCGCCTGGCGGTGTCGCGCTTCACTGCGGCGCGCCTCTCGTTCGGCCACGGCAGCGCCAATGCCTATGACGAAGCCGCCTACCTGGTGCTGCATACGCTGAACCTGCCGCTCGACACGCTCGACCCGTTCCTCGATGCACGCCTGCTGCCCGAGGAAATCGACGCAGTGATGCGCGTCATCGACCGCCGCGTCAACGAACGCGTGCCGGCCGCCTACATCACGCACGAGGCCTATATGCACGGCCTGCGCTTCTACGTCGATTCGCGCGTGATCGTGCCGCGCAGCTTCGTTGGCGAGCTGCTGCAGGAAGGGCTGGAGCCGTGGATCGGTGAAACCAGCCAAGTTGGCCCGGTGCTGGAGCTTTGCACGGGTTCCGGCTGCCTGCCGATCATTGCGGCCCATGTCTGGCCCAATGCGCAGATCGATACCGTCGACATCTCGCCCGACGCGCTCGCCGTGGCGCGCCGCAACGTGGCCGACTACAAGATGCAGGACCGCATCCACCTGTTCGAGGGCGACCTGTACGCGCCGCTGCCGGCAGGGGCCACGTACGATGTGATCCTGACCAACCCGCCGTACGTCAACGAATCGTCGATGCAGGCGCTGCCGCCCGAATACCTGGCCGAGCCGCGCATTGCGCTGGCCGGCGGTGACGACGGCATGGACGTGGTGCGCCGGATCATCGCCGGCGCCAAGGCACGGCTGAACCCGGGTGGCGTGCTGGTGGTGGAAATCGGCAACGAGCACGCCAATGTGGAAGCGGCGTTCCCGAACCTGGAAATCGTCTGGCTGCCCGTGAGCGCGGGCGATGAGCAGGTATTCCTGCTGACCTACGACGCTCTGCCCGGTTAAGCGGCAACCCGCAGTACGGGGCGCCGCACACTGCCGCGCCCCGAGTTGACTGAAGTCCTGAATCTGCAGCACCCATAACAAGAACAATGACCGGAGACGACCTCCAGGCCCTGCCCCACGGCGGCGCCGCTTCCTCCCGGGATGCCGCAACACGCGGCATCGCCATCCTGACCTTTGCCTTCGCGCTCAGCCAGTTCTTCCGCTCCTGCCTGGCGGTAATGGCACCGGAACTGCAGCACGATTTCGGCCTGTCGCCAGCCGGCTTCGGCGCCCTGTCCTCCTCCTTCTTCCTCGCCTTTGCCGTGGCGCAGATTCCGGTCGGGATTGCCTTCGACCGCTATGGCGTCGGCAGGCCGACAGCGTGGCTGCTGGCGGTCGGCGCGGTCTCGTCGATCGTGTTCGTCGCGGCGCCAAACGGTGCGATCGCCACGCTGTCGCAGGTTGGCCTCGGACTGGCCTGCGCGCCGGTATTCATGGGACTGCTGCATTTCGCATCCGAACAGCTCTCCGAGCGCGACTACACGCGCGTGGTCAGCAAATCGAACGCCATGGGCATGATCGGCGCGCTGTGCGCGACGGCGCCGCTGGGCTGGGCAACGGAACTGGTCGGGTGGCGCATGTCCATGTCCATGTCGGCGCTCGGCATGGTTGCCGCTGCATGGGGCGTCTGGCGCTTCGTGCGTGATACCGGCCATGCCGAGGCACGCAGCGCCTCGTGGCCGTCCATGCTGTCGCAAAGCGTCCGTCTGCTGGGCCTGGTGCCGCTGTGGACGCTGATCCCGCTTTGCGTGGCCATGGCTGCCGGCACGGCATTCCGCAATGCCTGGAGTGGCCCGTATCTGGCCGATGTCTATGGACTCAGCTCGGGTTCTCGCGGCGTGGCGCTCACGCTGCTGAGCGTGGCTGGCTTCCTCACGGCATTTCTGCTGCCGGTGCTGGTGCGGCGTAGCACGCTCAAGACGGCAATTCTCGCGTGGTCGTGTGTATCGATGTCCGGAGCCGTGATGCTGACCGTGTGGCCCGATTCCGGCGTGGTGAGCGGCGTCGCGATGATGGCGCTGCTGTCGACCATCGGCATGCTGCATCCGCTGGTCATGGCGCAGGGTCGTGGACTGATTCCGCCGTCGAAGCGCGGGCGTGGACTTGGCCTGCTCAATACGTTCGTGTTTCTTGGCTCTGCGCTGACCTCGTGGGGGTATGGGCTGATTGCCAATATGGGGCATGTGCAGCGCTGGGGAGAGCCCGCTACGTATGCGGCGATTTTCCTGTCGGCGGCGGTGTTGGTGGCGGCAGCACTGGTGCCATATTTCTTTAGCCCGGCTCAGGGCAACCATTGAATCGGGTGCGGCTTCCCGCCTAGTCATCCTCGCAAATCGGCGTCCTCATCTGGAACGGATCTGAGTCTGGCGACGGCTGCGTGGACGGCTCGATTTGTAGCGAGCGATGCATTCATCGGCCAACACGGCCCCAACACAGCCCCAACTGGCCTTTACCCCGCAGATCGCTTCAGCCGCATCGACAACGAGAAGCTGTCAGCGGGGTGCACGGTCACGGAATATTCGAACGCTTCACCGGCGGCATCCAGGTAGCGGCGCGAAATTTTCAGCACGGCTGCGCCATGTTCTAGCCCGAGCCCCTTTTCGACGCGCTCGTCCGAGAGCGTCGAGGCGCGCACGTCCTGCTCGATTTCGGCAATCTGGCGACCATAGCGCGATTCGATCAGGGTGCTGACCAACTCCGTCGAGTTGCGCACCCTCTCGCCGATGTCCTTGTATGCCGGATCGATATAGATATCCGTCCAGGCCATCGGGGCGTCGGCAAGGCCCTCATCCACGCGAATGCTGGAGATGCGCAGCAAAGGCGTGCCTTCGGCGCAGCCGATCTCGCGCGCCAGGTCGCCCGGCACCTTGACCGTTTCCACCGATTGCACGTGGCGCGAGTGTTCGACGCCGAACTGGACGAGATCGTCCACCGAGGCAAGCGTGGGCCGGAACCGGGCCTGCGGCCGCGACGCCTCCACGCGCGTGCCCACATTCTTGCGGCGCGACACCAGCCCCTGGTCCTGCAATGCCTGCAGCACGGCACGGATCGTGTACCGGCTGGCGTTGAACTGCTCGCATAACTCGAATTCCGTGGGCAGCAGCGAGCCGACCGCGAAGCGCCCGCTGGCAATCCCGTCAAGAAGTTGTCTGGCGATCTCCGCCGAGTTGGTTTTGCTCATCTGGTTCGACAACATCACTTTTCAATCGAATCGGGTAAACCCTCATTTCGAAAATATGTTCGAACATATTTAATGCTCGATATGTTCGAACATATTAGTCAACCCGACCTCCCATCGCAAGGTAGCACCATGACTCTCTACGCCACCCCCGCGTCCACCCCAGTGTCCATTCCCGCCGCCAGCACCGTTGTGGACTCCGCCCTGTTCCGCGACGCGTTCGGCACGAACAAGATGCGCCAGATCTTCTCCGACGGCGCGCTCGTGCAGCGCTACATCGACGTCGAGATCGCACTGGCGAAGGCCGAGGCGCGTGTTGGCGTGATCCCGGCCGAAGCCGCCGAGGTCATCGCAAGCGAGTCGCGCATCGAGCGCATCGACTTCGACCACATGCGCGAGGAGACCGACATCGTCGGCTATCCGATCCTGCCGCTGGTGCACCAGCTCGTGAACATGTGCGGCGACGCCGGCCGCTACGTGCACTGGGGGGCGACCACGCAGGACATCATGGACACCGCCGTCGCCCTCCAGGTGCGCGACGCGCTCGACAGCATCGACGCCGACATCCGCGAACTGCGTGGCATTCTCGCCGATTTGTCGACGAAGCACCGCAATACCCCGATGGCCGGCCGCACCCATCTGCAACAGGCGCTGCCGGTGACCTTCGGCTACAAGACCGCGATCTGGCTGGCCATGTTCGACCGTCACCAGCAGCGCATTGCCGAGCTGCGCCCGCGCGTGGCGGTGGTGGAATTCGCCGGCGCGGCCGGCACGCTGGCATCGGTCGGCGAGAAAGGCTTCGCCATCCAGCAGGCGCTGGCCGAGGAATTGGGCCTGGGCGTGCCGGCCACCACCTGGCACGTGGCGCGCGACGGCTTCGCCGAGGCAGTCAACCTGCTCGCGCTCGTCACCGGCTCGCTCGGAAAGATCGCGCTCGACATCATGATCATGGCCTCGACGGAGTTCGCCGAGGTCTACGAGCCGTTCGTCAAGGGCCGCGGCGCCAGCAGCACGATGCCGCAGAAGCGCAACCCGATCTCCAGTGAACTGATGCTCGCCGCCTCGAAGGCGGTGCGCCAGCACGCCGGCCTGATGGTCGACGCGATGGTACAGGACTTCGAGCGCGCCACCGGCCCGTGGCACGCCGAGTGGATCGCCATTCCGGAGAGCTTCATCCTGACATCCGGCGCGCTGCACCAGGCGAAGTTCGCACTGGGCGGACTGATCGTCGACACCGCCCGCATGCAGCACAACCTCGGCATCTCCAAGGGCCTGATTGTGGCCGAGGCGGTGATGATGGGCATGGCACCGCATATCGGCCGCCAGCGGGCGCACGATGTGGTGTACGACGCCTGCCGCACCGTCAACGAAGCCGGCGGCACGCTGGCCGACGCTCTCTGCGCCCTGCCCGCCGTCACGCAGCATTTCGACCGGGCGGCCATCGAGCGCCTGTGCGACCCGGTGAACTATCTCGGCCTCGCCCCACAGATGGTCGATCGCGCCATCGAACTCTCGAAACAGGTGGCCTGAGCACAGGTCCAGGTGGAGGAAGACATCATGCAAAACCAGACCATCCAGACCCCCGCAGCGCCGCCAGCCGCTCCCCGGCTTCCCTGGTATCGAAAGCTCGGCATGCAGGTGCTCATCTCGCTGATCCTCGGCATTGCCGTCGGCTTCGCGTTCCCGGCGTTCGCCGCGAAGCTGAAGCTGCTGGGCGACATGTTCCTGTCGCTTATCAAGGCCGGCGTGGCGCCCCTTGTGTTCCTGACCATCGTGCACGGCATTGCCTCGGCGGGCGATGTGAAAAGCGCCGGGCGCGTGGGCTGGCGCTCGATCCTCTACTTCGAGGTGATCTCGACCATCGCGCTGGTGGTTGGCATGCTCGCCGGCAACCTGCTGGAGATCGGCAAGGGCATGGCTCACGTCACGGGCAGTGCCGCAACGCCGACCGCCAAGGCGGCAGCGCCGCAGGGCTTCCTTGAATTCATGATGCACATCGTGCCCGACAACTTCGTCGGCGCGTTCGCCAAGGGCGAACTGCTGCAGGTGGTGGTGCTCGCGGTCATGGTCGGCATCGGCATCCTCGCCATTCCCGAGACGCGCCGCGCAAAGATCAATGACGGTCTCGACACCATTTCCGAAGTCCTGTTCTCCTTCATCAACCTCGTGATGAAGCTGGCGCCGATCGGCACCTTTGGCGCGGTGGCCTACTCGGTGGGCAGCAACGGCGCCGCCGTACTGGTTGCGCTGGCGCAATTCGTGCTGAGCTTCTACGCGGTGGTGGTGCTGTTCATCGCCGTCGTGCTCGGCATCGTGGCAAAGGTAGCGGGCTTCAGCTTGTGGCGCTTCCTGCGGTTCATCAAGGACGAGATCCTGATCGTGCTTGGCACGGCATCGTCGGAAAGCGCGCTGCCGCGCCTGCTGATCAAGCTGCAGCGGCTGGGCTGCGCCAAGCAGACCGTCGGCCTGGTGCTGCCTACCGGCTACGCCTTCAACCTTGACGGCACGTCGCTCTTCATGGCGATGGGCGTGATGTTCATCTCCCATGCCTATGGGGTTCCGCTGACGCTGGACCACCAGCTCGGCATCCTGCTGCTGATGCTGCTGACGTCGAAGGGCGCGGCCACGGTATCGGGCGGCTCGTTCGTGGTGTTCGCGGCGACTGTTACGTCGACAGGGGTGCTGCCAGTGGAAGGGCTGGCCGTGATCTTCGGCGTCTACCGCTTCCTGTCCATGGCCATCTCGACCTGCAACACCATCGGCAACAGCGTGGCGACGGTGGTCGTGGCGAAGTGGTCGGGCACGTTCGATGCCGAAACCGCGAAGCGCCACCTGTATCCCGAGCGCTATCCCGACATGGCTGCGGCCGACGCCGCGCTCGACGACGGCAACCTGCTGGGAGACGACGCCAATGCGGGCAATCCGCACTCCTCCGGCATCCCGATGCAGCGTACGACGACTGCCTGACCGGAACGACCTTCGCTGGACTCAACCATGACAACGTACCGCACGGAGCATGACGCCTTCGGCCCGGTGGACATTCCCGCCGACCGCTATTGGGGCGCCCAGACACAGCGCGCGCTGGCCGTGTTCGAGGTCGGGCAGGAACGCTTCCCCGACTGCCTCATCCACGCCTTCGGCCTGCACAAGATGGCCGCCGCCCGCGCCAATATGCGCTGCGGCGTGCTCAATGCCCGGATCGGCGAAGCCATCGTCGCCGCCGCGGAAGAGCTGCGCTGCGGCCGGTTCGACGAGCACTTCCCGCTGACCATCTGGCAGACCGGCTCAGGCACGCAGACCAACATGAATGCCAACGAGGTGATCGCGAACCGGGCCAACGAACGGCTGGGGCAGCCGCGTGGCACAAAGTCGCCCGTCCATCCGAACGACCATGTGAACGCCTCTCAGTCGTCCAACGACAGCTTTCCGTCGGTCATGCACATGACGGCCGCCATCGAACTGGAAGACCGGCTGGTGCCGGCCCTCGGCCGCCTGCGCGACAGTCTGCACGAACGCGCCAGCGCCTTCGCCGACGTGCTGAAGATTGCCCGCACGCACCTGATGGACGCGGTCCCCACCACTCTGGGTCGTGCCTTCGAGGGCTTCACAGCCCAGGTCGACAACGCGCTGGCACGTCTTCACGACACGATGCCCCGCCTGCTCGTGCTCCCGCAGGGTGGCACGGCTGCCGGAACCGGCCTGAACGCCCCGTCGGGCTTCGATCTGGCCTTCTGCGAGGAGGCAAGCCAACTGAGCGGCCTTGCATTCCGCCCGAATCCCTGCAAGGTCGAGGGCATGGCCGCGCACGACGCATTGCTTGAACTCTCTGGCGTACTTAACGTGATCGCCGCCTCGTTCACCAAGATCGCCAACGACTTGCGCTGGATGGGCTCCGGCCCGAACTCCGGCCTCGGTGAACTGCTGCTGCCGGAAGACGGACTGACGTCGTCGATCATGCCGGGCAAGCGCAATCCGACCATTGCCGAGGTCATGGTGCAGGCGGCGATGCAGGTGACGGGCAACCATGTGACCGTGACGATGGCCGCTGCGTCCGGCAGCTTCGAGCTGAACGTCGCCAAGCCAGTACTGGTGTACAACGTCCTGCAATCGATCCGGCTGCTGGCAGACAGCGCGAACATCGTGGCCACCCGCCTTATCCCCGGCCTCCAGCCGGCCGGAGAACGGCTGGCCCGCGACCTGCAAAGTCCCCTGCTTGCCGTAACGGCCCTGAACCCCACGCTGGGATACGACAAGGCTGCCTCCATCACCCGCCATGCGACGGGTCGCGGGATCACGCCGCGGGACGCGGCGATCGAGCTTGGACTACTGGATGGGGAGACGTTCGACAGGCTCGTGGATCTGCGGCGCATGGCGGGGAGATGACGGCGCAGCGATTCGGAGCGGCGCTCGCAAGATAGCGGTTCGGGCGAGCCCTGTCGCTTCCCTTGCCATCATCTCCCGCTGAACCGGGGCGGACGGCGTTCGATGAAATGCGCCACGCCTTCGGTAAAGTCCTCGCTCTGAATGCTGTCGAACATTTCCGCATTGGCCATCTGGGTGGCTTCCGCCAGCGTCTGGAACGGTTGCGCCCAGAGCTGGCGCTTCATCACGCCGATGGAACGCGGAGAGACGTTTTCGGCCAGGTCCTCGGCATAGGCCAACGTATGCGCCATCAGGTCATCGGCCTCGCACACGCGATCCACCAGCCCCATGCGCAAGGCTTCTTCCGCCGGTACCTTGCGCGCGGAGTACAGCAGGTCTGCCGCATGCCCCGGCCCCACCACACGCGGCAGCAGCCACGAGATCCCATGCTCGGCAATCAGGCCGCGCCGTGCAAAGGCCGTGCTGAAGGCCGCCTTGTCGCTGGCGAAGCGCATATCGCTGTATAGCGCGAACACCAGTCCAAGGCCGGCAGCCGCCCCGTTGATGGCAGCAATCACGGGCTTGCGCATGGCCGGAAAGTAGCCGTAGCGGGTCTGGTAGTCGGCGCGGCGGTTCATGTCGTACGGCCGCATCCACTGGGCAGCACGGATGTCGCCAGGGGGCAGGACCTCAAGTTCGTTGATGTCCATGCCGGCGCAGAAGCCCTTGCCTGCGCCGGTCAGCACCACGACGCGGATGGTGTCGTCGCGGTCCGCGGCCTCCATGGCTTCGCGCAGTTCGGCCTCCATGACCTTGGTCAGCGCATTGAGTTTGTCCGGCCGGTTCATGGTCACGATGGCGACGTGCTCGTTCCGGCCCGAGCGGGTCACTGAAATCTGCTGATACATGCTGGATATCCTGAAGTTTGACTTAGCGGGGAAACTGGATGGCGCGCGGTTCCAGGAACTCTTCGAGCCCATAGACACCGCCTTCGCGGCCAACGCCGGACATGCCGAAGCCGCCGAACGGGGCCGCCGCGTTGAATCGTGCGCCGTTGACATCGACCTGCCCGGCGCGCAGCGCATTGGCCACGGCCTCGCCACTGGCTTCGTCGACCGCCCAGACCGAAGCAGCCAGGCCATAGCGCGTGCCGTTGGCCAGCGCTATGGCGTCCTCGACGGTCTCATAGCAAAGCACCGCCAGGACCGGCCCGAAGACCTCCTCGTTGGCAAGCCGGCTGTCCGGCGCCACGTTCCCGTAGATGGTGGGCGCGACGAAGTAGCCGTGCTCCGGCACCGGCGCATCGGGGCCGCCTGCAATGCGGTCGAATCCGCCCTGCTCGGCTTCGGCGATATGCGCCAGCACGCGTTCGCGCTGCAGGGCCGACAGCAACGGGCCGATGCGCGTGGACGCGTCGGCCGGATCGCCCATGCGCATGCCGGCCACAGCCTCGGCCAGCAATGCGCGGCAGGCCGGATAGTCTTCCCGCGACACGATCAGGCGCGTGATAGCGCTGCATGTCTGTCCCGAGTTGAGAAAGCACGAAGCCACAGTGGCCTTGACGGCGCGTGCGAGGTCCGCGCCGGGCAGCACCATGGCTGCCGACTTCCCGCCCAGCTCCATCGACACCCGCTTCATGTCGCCCGCCGCCAGCGCCGCCACCTTGCGGCCCACGGCCGTCGAACCGGTAAACGACACCATGTGGACATCAGGGTGCGTGACCAGCGCGTGACCCACCTCGGCATCGCCCAGCACGATGTTGAGCACACCCGGCGGCAGGCCGGCCCGTTCGCAGGCGGCCATCAGACCGGCCGAGGCGGCGGGCGCCAGTTCCGACGGCTTCAGTACCACCGTGCAACCGGCCAGCAATGCCGGCGCAAGCTTGCCCGTGATCTGGTGCAGCGGATAGTTCCACGGCGTGATCGCCGCCACCACGCCCACCGGCACCTGCGTGACACGCGAGTTGCCCACCTCGCTGACGAAGGAGAAGGTATCGGCCAGCGCGGCCGTCGCGCGCCACGCGGCAATCGGGGCCTCTACCTGGATACGTTGCGACAGTTTCAGCGGCATGCCGACTTCGCGCGAGATGCCGTGCGCCAGGTCCTGCCCCATGCTTTCCAGCGCGTCTGCCACCGCGCGCAGCAGCGCCGCGCGTGCGTCCACCCCCATCTGTTGCCAACCCGGCAGCGCCAGCCGCGCCGCCTCGACGGCCTCATCGACATCTCCGGCATTGCCGAGATGGACCTCACCGAGCGGTGCTTCGGTGGCTGCATCGTGAATACGAACGGTGCGCCCTTCGCGCACGGCCCGTCGCGCGCCGTTGATGAGATGCTCGTTCCACTGGATCATTGCGACTCCCTTGCATTCCGTTTGCTGAGAAATTCAGCCATCACGCGTTGCGGCTCGCCGTCCGCATAGCATTCGAGCTGCGCGCGGATGCCCGCCACGCATGCGTCGTCGAACCCGGGCTGCGTCATTGCCCGCAGCCGTTGCTTCGACAGCCTGACCGATGTCGGCGGCAAGGCGGCCAGCGACCGGGCACGCGCCAGCGCGGCGCCCATCAGTTCCGCCTCGCCATGCAAGGCGGTTACCAGCCCGATCTCGTAGGCCCGCTGCCCTGATACCAGTTCGCCCGACAACGACATCTGCACGTTGTGCGTATGCCCGACGTGCAGCGTCATCAGGTATGAGCCGACGATGCTGGCCAGGCCGGCCTTGACCTCGGGCTGGCCCCAGCGGCTGTCCGCCGTCGTCAGGCGCCAGTCCGCACACAGCGCAAGCTGGAATCCCGCGCCGGCGGCCACGCCCCGCACCGCGGCCACGCAGGGCTTGTCCAGATCGCGCACGGACTGGTACATGGCCCGCTGGCGGTTCAGCCACGGCACGATCTGCTGCCACGTCACCGCAGCCGCTTCATCAAGATCCTGTCCGGCACAGAAGGCGCGCTCGCCGGCCCCGGCAAGCACCAGGGCGCGCACGGCCGGATCGGCGTTGAGCCGGGCCAGCGCATCGATCAGCGCACCGCGCAGCGCATCGTTGACGGCATTCATGCGCGCGGGACGATTCAGCGTGACGATGGCCACGTCGCCATCGCGTTCCACAAGTACGGGTTCCATGTCAGGCTCCTTGCAGTTCCACCACGGCGTCCACGGCCACCACACCGTCGCCGGCCGCCATCACCATCAGCGGATTGATGTCCACCGACTTCAGCGTGCCGCGATGGCGCAGCGCCCAGTTGCCGAGCGCCACGGCCGACGCGGCAAGCGCATCGAGATCGAGTACAGGGATGTCCCGGTAGCCGTTGAACAGCGGCGCCAGCCTCAGCCGGGCACAGGCTGCCTTCACGTCGGCCACGGTGAACGGCGCCAGCAGCGTGACGACGTCCTTGCGCAGTTCCAGCAGCGTGCCGCCCTCGCCGATCATCACGAGCGGCCCGAACACGGGATCGACCGATACGCCCAGCGCGAACTCATGACGCCCCCTGACCATCGATGCCACCACCACACGAGGGCTCGCGACGCCAAGGCTGCGCAGCGTGGCCAGACAGGCCTCCGCAGCCTGCGCCACGGCTGGCGCATCGGCCAGCCGCAGATGCACCAGTCCATGCTCGCTCTTGTGCGGCACCTCCGCCGCGCAGCCCTTGACCACCACCGCGCCGCCGCCGAGGGCGGCAAATGCCGCCACAGCGTCATCGGCATTCGCGCAGCAGCGGTACGGCACCACAGGCACGCCTGCCTCGGCCAGCAGCGTCAGGCTGCGCGCTTCGTCCTGCAAGCCGATACCGTCCAGCGGTTGCAGTGCGGGCCACCCCGCTTCGGGCTCGACTTCGGGCTCTGCCGCGGCACCTGCCAGCCGCGCGTGGCCGGCGTACTGGGCCAGCGCCGCGACCGCATCCGCTTCGGTCACGAACGTCGGCACGCCGTGGCGCACGAATGCAGCGCGCACGTTCTGCTGCGGCGCGCTGGCCACCAGCGGCTTGCCGAGCCGGCTGCTGAACGCGGCGGCATCGCGCGCCAGCGCTTCGACATCGTAGCCAGGGCCGGCCACCGGTATGCCGACCATGAGCATGTCGGCCTGCGGGTCCGCGCCCAGTGTGTCGAGCACGCGCGGGAACATGTCGCCCTTGCCCATCAGCGCAGCGGTCATGTCGAGCGGATTGCCTGCGGTGCCGAACTCGGGAAGGATCGCGCCGAGCCGGTCGAGCGTGGATGGCTGCAGCGCCGCGAGCGGCAGGCCGTGGCGTTCAGCCAGGTCGGCGGACATCACCCCGACGGCGCCGCTGTGGCTCATCACCACGGTGCGGCCCTGCCCCGGCACATGGCCTTGCAGGTAGAGCGGCACGGCACGCACCAGTTCGCCGATATCACGCGCACGCCAGATGCCGTGGCGGGCCAGGAAGGCGTCGATGGCTGCATCGTTGCCAACCAGCGCACCCGTATGCGACGCCGCTGCGCGCGCGCCGTGCTGGCTGCTCCCCGCCTTGACGGCCACGATGCTCGCCCCGCGGCTGCGGGCCAGCGCGGCGGCCCGCGCCAGCGCCGCCGGGTCCGTGATCGATTCGAGGTACACCAGGATCAGCCGGACTTCCGGATCGCCAGCCACGGCGGCGGTCATCGCGCAGGCATCCAGGTCGGCGTCATTGCCGGTTGCCACCAGATAGCGCACGCCCAACCCGGCCTGGCGCAGCAACGCATACGGCATCACGCTGGCCGCGCCGCTCTGGCTGATGATCGCGACCGGCCCGTCCTGGGGCGTCACCTCCATGAACATCGTCGAGAAATTCAGCACCGCGCCACTGGCGAAGTTGGCCGTCCCCTGCGCGTTCGGCCCCACCAGGCGCATGCCGCCGGCATTTGCCGCGTCCACGAGTTGCTGCTGGCGCCGCCGCCCGGCCTCGCCGGTTTCCGCAAACCCGGACGCCATGATCACCGCCGCCCTCACGCCGGCCTCGGCGCACAAGCGCACCTGTTCCAGCGTGGCGTCGCCTGATACCGCGATGACCGCGGCTTCCGGCGCCCTGCCGATGTCGTGCAGTGTCGGATAGGCGCGATATCCCTGGATCGTCGTGCGCCCCGGGTTCACGGGGAACACCTCGCCGGCATAGCCGAAGTGGCGCATGTAATGGATCGGGCGGCCGCCAACCTTGTTGGGATTGTCCGACGCGCCAATCACGGCCACCGAGGCCGGCGCGAACAGCGCCTGGAAGATCTCAGTCAAGGGTAGCTCCCGAAGCCTTCACCACAGGCGCCCACTTGCCGGCGTCGTGCTGTATGAGTCTGGCGAAATCGGCGGACGTGCCCGGCATCGGACTGGCGCCCAGCGCGGAAAGCTGCTTCTTCACGTCGGCCTGGGCCAGCACCTTCTGCAGTTCGCCGTTGAGCCGCTGCACCGCATCGGGCGGAGTGCCCTTTGGCGCCGACAGGCCGAACCAGATCGTGACGTCAAACCCCGGCAGCCCGGATTCCGCAATGGTCGGCACCTTCGGCAGCGCATCGGAGCGTGCGGGGCCGGTCACGCCAAGCGCTTTCACCTTGCCCGAGCCGATGTACTGCACCTGGCTCGACACCGTGTCGAACATCATCGAGATGCGCCCGCCCAGCAGATCGGTGAACGCCGCCGCCGAGCCCTTGTACGGTACGTGGACGATGTCGATGCCTGCCATCGACTTGAACAGTTCGCCCGAAAGATGATTCGAGCTGCCGTTGCCGGCCGATCCGAACGTCAGCGAACCGGGCTTCTGCTTCGCCAGCGCCACCAGTTCCCTGACGTTGCTGACCGGCAGGCTGTTCGGCACGACCAGCACGTTGGTGGTTGACGCCACTGAGCCCACGGCATCGAACCCCTTGATGGGATCGACCTTCAGCGAGCGATAGAGCGACGGATTGATCGCCATCGTGCCCGTGGTGGAAAACAACAGCGTATAGCCGTCGGGCGCCGAGGCAGCGACTGCCTCGGTGGCAATCGTGCCGCCCGCACCGCCGCGGTTATCCACTAATACGGGCTGGCCGAGCTGTTGCGACAGGTGCTGACCGATCAACCGTGCCATGGCGTCCGTGGGCCCGCCGGCCGGAAACGGAACGATCAGGCGGATCGGCTTGATGGGATAGCTGGTAGCGGTGGCGGCGCCGGCGACACCGCAAAGCGTGAGCGGTGCAACGGCCATCAGCAGGGTGCGCAGTGACTGGCGCATGGAGCGCCCTATCGTCGAAAAACTTCGCATGTTGTCTCCGTATCGTTTGGCAACCCTTCTCTGCAGGGAAGGATGCACCCAGTGTATGGAGACTTCAGTTAGCGCAAAAGTGTATATTCTGCTATACCAGCTATCCACTTTATGGATGGATGACCATCAACCAGGCAAAGTGAACCTCAAGCAACTGGAAACCGTGGCCCTGGTGGCTGAACTGGGCTCGCTGTCGCGGGCAGCGCGCGCGCTGGGGACGGCGCAGTCGCTGGTCAGCCGCGCCATCGCGCAGATCGAAGCGGAATGGGGCGACCGGCTGTTCGAGCGCACGGGACGCGGCGTAGTCCTGTCCGAATTCGGCAAGCGGATCTTTCCGGAGATCGAACTGCTGCTGGCCCAGTCGGCGCGCCTGCACGACGAAGTGCGCAACGCGGCGGGCGTGCCGGTCGGGATGGTGCGGATCGGCGTACTGCCGTCCATGACGCGCCGCCTGATTCCCGCTCTGTTCGCCGACCTGCGCGATACCGCGCCGGGGGTCCGGCTGCGTGTCGCGGAAGGCTTCAGCGGCCAGCTCGACGAACAACTCGATTCCGGCCACCTGGACCTTGCGGTCATCAACCGCTATGGTCCAAGCCCGCGCCAGAACGAGGATGTACTGGCCACCGTGGCGAATTATCTGGTCAGCGCGCCGGGCCATCCGCTCACGGCAGGGCCTGCCGTCGATTTCCGACGGCTAGACGGGGTGCCACTGGTATTGCCGCCCGCACCCAACGGGTTGCGCCTGATCCTGGACCAGCACGCACGGCAACAGGGCGTAACGCTGGACGTTGCACTGGAGGTCGAATCCCTGAACGCGATGAAGGAGGTTGCATTGTCAGGGCACGCCCTGACCATACTGCCGCAACTGGCCGTGGATGATGAAGTTGGCGCCGGACGCCTCGCGGCCGCGGAAATCGTCAAGCCGCAACTGCCACGCGCCATCAGCCTGGGGGTGACGCAGCATCACCCGCTGTCGCGTGCGGCCAGGGTGGTACTGTCACGCCTGCATGACCTGGTCCCGCACGTAACGGCCCGCAACTGGTCAGGCAAGGCAAAGTAACGCTCGCCGCAAAACCCGCATACGCGCGAAGCCCATGGCCATTGCAGCGGAAATTGCACCGGCCGAGGTTCGCATTCGAACGCAACGAGGGGAGATAAATGGTTTCAGGACACGTCTTTATTGCTACCAGCCTCGATGGCTATATTGCCCGCGCCGATGGCGACATCGGTTGGTTGCTCGAGCGGGATGATCCGGCCGAAGAGCATGGCTACGCCGAGTTCATCGCCGACAAGGACATGATCGTGATGGGAAGAGGCAGCTTTGAAAAGGTCCTCACGATGGGCCCGTGGGCCTACGACAGGCCCGTGCTGGTTCTCTCGCGCCAATTGGCCGGCAAACCCGTGCCGGAACCGCTGCAGGGAAAGGTGCGGTTCTCGGATTGCGCCCCCAGGGACGCGATGGCGCAACTCGCGGCCGAAGGCGTGCATCGCGTGTATGTCGATGGCGGCCAGTTGGTCCAGTCATTTCTGCGCGAGGGATTGATCACCGATCTTGTGGTTACCACCGTGCCCGTGCTGATCGGCACCGGGAGGCCATTGTTCGGCGCCTTGCCGCGCGACGTGGATCTGGCGCTCGAGTCGAGCCGGCACTTTCCGTCAGGTTTGGTGCAATCGAAGTACCGGGTGCTGGGCTGATGGCGAAAGCCTTCATCTCGACATCATCTTCACCATGTCAGCAATGACGGTAAAACGAATCACACGCAGGCAGGCCAGTTCCCCGGCCAGCCCCGCGCGCGCCTCGGGATCGCGCGCCGCCATCGTGGCATTCTCCCTTTCCGCCAGTACATAAAGCGCCTCGGCAGCGGGCCCGATACTCTTGAGCATCACGTCAAGCCTCCGCTCCGCCGTTCCCGCTGCCAGCCCAAGCACTCGTCCAGCCTCGACGGCAAGCCTCCGGGTGAAATCGCTATAGAACTCCACCCCCAGCACCGGCCATGCAAACCTCTGCGCATCAGGCCAACTGGTCTTCTCGTAGGTGCGCCATCTACCTGCCGGCCGGACTGCAAGGGCAATGCCGGACTCAGCGGGAAGGCCTGCGGATTCGCGATCCACTCCGGGGCGTATTCGAATGACCAGACGTCCTGCTCGTCGCGCAGCGTGCCCACCGGCGCGCCATTGATGCTGGCCACCAGTTCGCGGTCAGTCATGTCCGTCCTTTGCTGACCGATCCGATGCGGCTTGTGCCGAGGCCTGACGTCGCTGGCTGCGCGCCTGCCGCTGCCGCAACTTGTCACGTTCGATGGAAACAAGCGGGGTGGCTGCCTCAGGCACATCCACGACGACGCGGATGCCTAGCCCACTCAGCACCTGGAAAAGCTTGCCCCACTGGATGCCCTCCCTCCCACTGCAAAACCCTCCCTTAGCCATTCCCGAATTCCCCTCCTCGCGCGCGCGATTTAAGGTTTCCGACACAAGTGCCCCACGCTCCACGCGCGGAGGCGCCCCGGCCTTCGGCCGGCACAAGAACACCGAAGGAGACAGCGATGAACCCGCTTTCATGCACCGCTCAGCAGCGCCGCGCCTGGCTGCTGGCATCTGGCCTGGCATTCGCCGCGGCCGCCACGCTCGGCCATGTCGGACTGGCCAGGGCCGAGACCTGGCCTTCCCGCCCGATCCAGTTGCTGATCCCCTATCCGCCTGGCGGCAGCGCCGATCTGCTGGCGCGCCCCGTGGCGGCGAAGCTGCAGGAGCGCCTGGGCCAGCCCGTGGTGCTCGACTACCGCCCTGGTGCCGGCGGCACCATTGCCACCCAGATGCTGGCGCGCGCCAAACCCGACGGCAACACGCTGATCATGGTGCTGGCCGCGCATGCGATCAATGCGAGCCTGTATCCGAAGCTGCCGTATGACACGCGCAAGGACTTCGCGCCGGTCTCGCTGGTGGCCAACCTGCCGATGATCCTGGCCGGCAGCACTTCGCTGCGTGCAAACACGGTGCCGGAGTTGATTGCCGAAGCCAAAGCGTCTCCGGGCAAGCTCACATTCGCATCGGCCGGTAACGGCAACACGGGCCATCTTGCAGGCGAGTTGTTCGATTCCGTCGCAGGCATCAAGATGACGCACGTGCCGTACAAGGGCAGCGCACAGGTCGTAACCGCGATGCTGTCGGGCGAGGTCCAGCTGACCTTTGACAGCATCTCGACCACGCTGCCGCATGTACGCAGCGGCAAGGTGCGCGCGCTGGCCGTGACGGGCGCCAAGCGCGCTGCCATCGCGCCTGACGTGCCGACGCTGGCCGAAGTCGGCGTACCCGGCATCAACATCACGGGCTGGTATGCCGTGCTCGCGCCGGCCGGTACGCCTGCGCCGGTAGTCGACCGGCTCAGCCGCGAGATTGCGACTGTGCTGAAAGAGCCGGAACTGAAGGCCAATCTGGCGTCCAACGGCTATGAGCCCGTGGGTTCCACGCCCGATGCACTGCGCTCGCACATCGATGCCGAAATCACGCGCTGGAGCAAAGTCGTCAAGGACTCCGGCGCACAGGTACAGTAGCCCTTCTTGTTCTGAATTTCCCATCGCCGGCGGAACGAAGCTCCGCCGGCCTGCATGCCATGACCGACACCTCCATCATGCAACGCCCCTTCACCAGCATGTCCGCGCTTGTACGCGGCCACGCTGCGAGCCAGCCCGCACATGCCGCCCTCGTGCATAACGAGCGATCGATGTCCTATGGCGAACTCGATGCCATCATGACCCGCATCGGCGCCGCGCTTCAGCGCGATGGCGTTCAGGCCGGCGGCACGATCGCCATCTGCGCGACGTCGTCCATCGAATACGCAGCGGTGTACCTCGGCGCGATCCGCGCTGGCGTAGTCGTCGCCCCGCTCGCGCCGTCGTCGACCGCCCAGAGCCTTGCCGGCATGGTGGCCGATGCAGGCGCAAGCATTTTCTTCGTCGATGCGGCGGTTGCCGAAGCGCTCCAGCCCGTGCTGCCGCAGCTCGGTGCCACGCGCCTTGTGACGCTCGACAACAGCGCCGCGGGGCAGACCTTCCAGTCGTGGCTGGCACCGGCCGGCACACCGTTTGCCGAACCGGAAGTGCGGCCGGAACTGCCGCTCAACATCATCTATTCGTCCGGCACGACCGGCGTGCCGAAGGGCATCGTGCAATCGCACGGCATGCGCTGGGCGCACGTGTCGCGCGGCGCGATGACCGGCTACGGCACCGATGCCGTCACGCTGCTCTCTACCCCGCTCTATTCGAACACCACGCTCGCCAGCTTCTTCCCGACGATCGGGCTCGGCGGCACGGCCGTGCTGATGTCGAAGTTCGATGCCGGCAAGTACCTGGAACTCGCCCAGCGCCACCGCGTCACGCATACGATGCTGGTGCCCGTGCAATACCAGCGCCTGATGGCCCATCCGGATTTCGACAAGTACGACCTGTCGAGCTACAAGCGCAAGTTCTGCACGAGCGCGCCGTTCAGCGCGGCCCTCAAGGCAGAAGTGGTGCGCCGCTGGCCCGGCAAGCTGACGGAGTTGTATGGCATGACTGAGGGAGGTGGCGGCTGCCTGCTGCACGTGGACGAGTTTCCTGACAAGCTCCACACGGTCGGCCGCCCTGCGCCGGGCGCGGACGTGCGCATCATCGATGAAAACGGCAAGGAACTGCCGCCGGGAAGCACCGGCGAAGTGGTCGGACGTTCAGCCGCGATGATGAACGGCTACCACAACCTGCCGGCCAAGTCGGCCGAGATCGAATGGCACGATGCCGAAGGCAATCGCTTCATTCGCACGGGCGACATCGGCCGCTTCGACGAAGACGGCTTCCTCGTGCTGATGGACCGCATGAAGGATGTGATCATCTCCGGCGGCTTCAACATCTATCCGAGCGATATCGAAGCCGTGGTGCGCACGCATGAGGCTGTGGCGGATGTATCCGTAGTCGGCGTGCCGTCGGAAAGCTGGGGGGAGACGCCAGTCGGCTTTATCGCGCTGCGCGAAGGACATGATGTCACCGCGCAGGCCGTGCTCGCCTGGGCCAACGAGCGTCTTGGCAAGACGCAGCGGCTGAGCGCATTGCACATCGTCGACACCCTGCCGCGCAGCGCGATCGGCAAGGTGCTCAAGCGCGAGCTGCGGGACCGCATTACCGCCTGAGCGAAAAACTTTTCCAAAACACTTGCACAGCCGCAAAGGCATCCCTATAATCTGCGGCTTCGCTAGGCTCGTAGCTCAGCTGGTTAGAGCACCACCTTGACATGGTGGGGGTCGTTGGTTCGAGTCCAATCGAGCCTACCAACGCACAAAGCAGACACGGACGGTCGCCACTTCGGCACCGTCCGTTTTTGTTTTGGCGCCGATTATTTCGACTCAGGCCTTCCACACCGACGCATCGGGCACGACCGTCGCAAAGCGATCATGCAGCGCGGCCAGCGTGACGCGATGCAATTCCGCCGCGCTCAGCGGCGCACCACCCAGCGGATCCGGCAGGTCGCGCGTGGCACACGCGTTGGCCACCAGCGTGACGCGATAGCCGTGATCGAGCGCCGAACGCACCGTCGCGCTGATGCACATGTGGGTCTGGAAGCCGGCCACGATCAGTTCCTTGCGGCCCAGCGCTGCCAGCTTCGCGGCCAGGTCCGTGCCGGCAAAGCTGTTGGGCAGGTGTTTGGCTACCGTCTGCTCGTCGCCCTGCGGCGTCAGTCCTTCGATAAACGCCACATACGGACCTTCCGGATCAAAGGCGCCCTTCCCCTTGCCGTGGTGCATCACGTGGATCACCGGCGTGCCATGCTGACGCGCCAGCGCCAGCAGGTCCGCACAGGCGGCCACGGCTTCCGGCATGCCGACGAGCGGCAGCACGCCGTCGATGTATTCGCGCTGATGATCGACCAGGACCAGCACGGAATCCTCCCAGGCGGAGGGCTTGCGGCTGGCGCCGACGGCATCGAGCAGGGTCACGGGCGTAGCGGTAGTCATGTCGGAATCTCCGGGTGAACAAGTTGTGCAGGCATCGTAGAGCACGCTATGCTGTGCGCCAATTACCCACTCACACACAGCCGCTGTGCAAAAACGTACAGTCTCGTGGGACGACCTGCTGACCCTGTCCACGCTGATTCGCGCTGGGAGCTATTCGGCCTGCGCGCGCGAGCTTGATATCACCCACGCCACCGCGATCCGGCGCATCCGGCGTCTCGAAGAGGCCCTCGGCAAGCCCGTTGCCACGCGGTCAGAAGGGGCCTTCGAATTGACCTCGGCCGGCCGCAGCGCACTGACGGCAGCCCGGCAGATGGAGCAGTCGGCCGGGCGGCTGCTGCGCGAGATCGAAGGCGCGGGCAGCGGCGTGTCGGGCGTGGTACGGATTGCCGCTACCGCCGCGCTCGGCAGCCACTTCCTGACACCGCGCCTGCCAGCCCTGTATGCGGCCCATCCCGATATCGTGGTCCGGCTCGAACTGGATGACCGCGTGGCAAGCCTTGCCCGGCGGCATGCGCATCTGGCCATACGGCTCGCACACCCCAAAGAGGACGATGTCGTGGCCCAGCGGGTCGGCACGGTGCGTTTCGGACTCTACGGGTCCGCAAGCGTGCCCATGGACGACAGCACGCCGCTGTGCGCCTTGCTCGACGAGGGCTATGACATTCCCGAGGCGACGTGGCCGCTCAGCGCCAGGCGGCGCATCGCCTTTCACGCCAACAATATGCTGGCCATCCGCGAAGGCGTGCGCGCGGGCCTGGGGACCGCCCTGCTTCCCCACTATGTGGCGCGCGACGACGCCGGATTGCGCCTGTTGCGCGAGGTGCCAGAGGTCATGCGCGAGATCTGGCTGGCCTATCCGACCGAATTCCGCGGCGCATCGCGCTTCCGGCCGGTGATCGAGTGGCTGGCCGATACGCTGTCCCAGTGCTGAAGACTGCTGACCCGCCGGCGCGACACTAGGCCTCGGCAATACCAAATTCGGCGAGCACTGAGGCCGTGTGTTCGCCGAGCAGCGGCGCCGACCCATGCGGATGAACGCTCCCGGCGAAACCCGGCAGGTTCGCCCACGGCAGCTCGCCAAGGCCGGCCTGTGAAACGTTGCCAAATACGCCGGCCTGCGTGCATTGCTCGCTCCCCCGCAACTCGCGTGGCCGGCTTATGCGTGCGAACAGCACATCATGCTCCGTAAAGACCGACCCCCAGTACGCCAGCGGCTTCTGCGCCAGCGCGGCGCCCAACCGTTGGCACAGTTCGGCCGTACGCGGCAGGCGGCCCGCACTCGTGCGCAGACCGGGATCGGCCAGCCAGTCATCGAACCCTAGAACGGTAGCCAGACGCATGAACATCGCGTCATTGAGCATACTGACGTAGAGCGGGCCATCCGCGGCCTGGAACATGCCCGTGGGCGCATTCGCGGCGGCGAACTCGGCATCCGGGAACATCGCGTCATCCACCAGCAGATAGGACTGCAACGCCGCGCTTGCCTCCAGCAGCGACATCTGCACGTGCCGCCCCTTGCCGCTGCGCGCCGCGCGGAACAGCGCAGCCGATGCATGCTGCGCCGCATAGAGGCCTGTGCTCAGGTCCACCAGGAAGAAGCCGATGCGGCGCGGCTGGCCGGCAGCGTCGCGGTTCACGTGCATCAGGCCGCTGAAAGCCTGGATCGTCGTATCGACCGCAGGCAAGCCCGCGAGCGGGCCGTCCTGACCGTAGCCTGTGATCGAGACATAGACGAGCGCAGGGTTGCGCGCCGACAGCGCTTCATAGCCGACGCCCATGCGCTCGGCCACGCCGGGGCGATAGTTCTGGATGATCACGTCAGCCTGCTCCGCGAGCTTGCGCAGCGCGTCCTTGCCTGATTCGGTGCGCGTATCGAGCACCACGCTCTCCTTGCCGGCGTTGTAGGCAATGGCGATCGCCGTCTGTCCTTCGCGCACGCGGCCCATCTGGCGGCCCCAGTCGCCTGCGGGTGGCTCGACCTTGATCACGCGCGCGCCCTGCTGGCGCAGGATCAGCCCGCAGTACGGGCCGGCAATGCCCTGGCTCAGGTCCAGCACGGTCAGGCCGGCCAGCATGGCGTCATCGTCGGCCACAGGTGTCTTGTTCAAGTCTGTCTCCCGTTGTTCTTTGGTGGCCCTGCTGCCCCGTCAGGGCATGTCCAGCATGACCTTTCCGATCGCGCGGCGCGACATGGTGGTGTCGACGGCCTCGAGCCACTGGTGCAGGTCGAAATGCTGCAGGACCGGCTTCGGCATCTCTGCGTTCGCCACGGCATGCATGACCTTGCCGACCACGTCCTGCACCTGCGGCGCGAACCGGCTGCGCTCGTCGGTCAGACCCCAGCCGATGTAGTAGCCGTAGTTGAAGCCGATCACCGACAGGTTCTTTACGAGCAGCAGGTTGGCCGGCACCTCGGGAATGCGGCCGCCGGCATAGCCGATCGACAGCAGGCGGCCGCCCGGCGCCGCACAGCGCAGCGAGGCATCGAAGAGATCGCCGCCCACAGGGTCGAATACGACGTCCACGCCGCCCGCCGGGCACAGTGCCTTCACCTCGGCCGCCAGCGTTTGCGGATCGGACGACAGCGCATGCGCAGCGCCATTGCGCAAGGCCGCCTCGCGCTTGGCGTCGGTGCTCGCCGTCGCAATCACGCGCGCGCCCATCAGCCGTCCCACCTGCACGGCCGCCGTCCCCAGTGAACCGCTTGCGCCGTGAACAAGCAGGGTCTCGCCCGGCTGCAGCGCCGCGCGCCAGGCCAGCGCGGCCCAGACGGTGCCGTAGGTGACTGGCAACGCTGCGGCACTCGCCAGGTCCAGCGCATCGGGCACCGGGTACACGGTATCGGCGGTGGTCACAACTTCCTGCGCAAACCCGCCCCAGTCCAATGCGGCGGCTACGCGCTGTCCGGGCCGAAGACGCGTCACATCGGGCGCCACCTCAATGATCTCCCCTGCTGCTTCCGTGCCCGGCGTGAACGGCAACGGTGGCTTGCGCTGGTACTTGCCTGACACGAACAGGCTCAGCGCAAAGCCCACGCCCGCATGCCGCACACGGATGCGCACCTGCCCCGGCGCCAACGGACGCCGTGCGATTCGCTGCAGTTCCAGTTCGCTCCAGTGACACCAGCGCGAGCACACCAGTCCAAGGTAATCGCCCATACCGCGCTCAAGCCTCCCTCATTCCATCGCGATGCCGACATCGCGGATGATGCGGCTCCATTTGTCCTGATCACTCTTCAGGACCGCTGCAAACGCCTCGGGCGAGTTGCCGACGGGCTCGAGATTCAGGTCCTTCATCTTCTTTGCGATCTCGGGCATGCGCACGATCCGAGCGACCTCGCGCGACAGCGCATCGACGCGCGCCTTCGGCACGCCAGCCGGGAACATCAGGCCCATCCACGCATCGGGCTCGAAGCCCTTGTAGCCGGCTTCGCGGAACGTCGGGACGTTCGGCAGCAACGCCGAGCGCTCGGCGCCGGCCAGCGCGACGGGGATAATCTTTCCGCTTTGCAGCAGCGACATGGCCGTGCCGACCGGCACCAGGCCGATCTTTACGTGGCCGGCTGCCAGATCCGTGACGAGCGGCGCGCCGCCTTTGTAAGCGACGTGCGTCATGTCGAGCCCGGCTTCCCGCTTGAACAGTTCGCCGAGGATATGGCCCGTGGTGCCGGCGCCATAGGACCCATACGGATACTTGCCCGGATTGGCCTTGACCAGCGCCACCACATCCTTGAGCGTGCGCGCCGGGAAATCCGAGGACACTGCGAGCACGGTGTACGAGATGGCCACCTCGCTGACCGGCGCGAAGTCCGCGATCGGGTCATAACCGATGCGCTGGTACAGCGACGGGTTCTGGACGTGAGCGGTGAACGTGAGCAGCACGGTGTAGCCATCCTTCTCCGCACGCGCCACGTACTTGGTGCCCGTTGTCGTGCCCGCGCCCGGCTTGTTCTCGACGATCACGGGCTGGTTCCACGTCTTCGTGAGCTCCTGCCCGATCAGCCGCGCCGCGGCGTCGTTGACGTTGCCGGCCACGGACGGCACCACGATGGTCAGCGGCCGAGACGGATAGGGATCAGTATCGGCTGCCATGGCGGCGGTCCCGGTCACGGCGCTCAGCACGATGCCCAGCAAGGCGGCACGCAGCCGCGCGGATTGGTTCTGCATTGGCTTGTCTCCTGTGTGCGGCGCTTGTTTGCGGCATGCATGGCCTGTCAGCGCCTTGGCCGCAGTCTAGGGCAGCCGCCCACGCTGCGTGATTCCCGCGAGTACCGGCGCGATTCCCCGCAGGAATGAGCAACCAATGGCAGCTACAATGCCCCGATCCCATTCTTGCGCCCACTTGCCGACGCGATGCGATTCGAGGACATCGAAGCCTTCCTGGTCGTGACCCAGCACGCGAACCTGCATCGCGCCGCCGCCGCGCTGGGCGTGACGCAGTCCGCCCTGTCCAAGACGCTGGCGCGCCTTGAGGCGGAGGCTGGCATGCCGCTGTTCGAGCGTACGCCGCGCGGGCTGGTGCTGACGAGCGTTGGCAAGACACTGCATGCCCATGCGCGCAAGATCTCCCTGGCCGCGAGCGACATGCGGCAGGAACTGGCCGAGCAGCGGGTCGCCAAGGCGGGCACGGTGCGGCTCGGTGCCATCCCGTACCTGGTACCGTCGCTGCTCTCACCGCTGCTGGCGCAGTTCTTCGTAAGCCGCCCGCTGGCCGTGTTTTCGATCGAAACCCACCTGAGCGCGCGCCTGATGGCCGTGCTGCAGAACGGCGACGTCGACCTGATTTTGGCCGCGCGCCCCACCAGCGTGCCCGAGGATGTATGCGGCTTGCCGCTGGGCCCGCTGACGATGCAGATCGTCGCGCGCAGCGAGCATCCGCGCCGCGCGCGCTTCCGTACGCTGGCGGACCTGACCGAAGAACGCTGGGCCGTGCCCGCGAGTTCGCTCTATCTGCGGCAATGGCTCGAGGAACGTTTCACGGCAGTGGGGCTACCGCCGCCGCGCGTGGCCGTGGAAAGCACAGCCTCTCCTGTGGCGTTCGGCGAACTGCTGCGACATTCGGACCTGCTCGGCATCATGCCGCCGCGCATTCTCAAGCAGGCGGAAGGACAAGGGCTTGAGGCGATAGAAGGCCCGGGCATGGCCTGGCAGCATGAGCTGGCCATCTTCTGGCGCGCTGACGGCTACCTCTCGCCGATTTGCCAGGACTTTCGCGATGCGGTGGTGAGCTGGTGCGAGCAGGCGGATATCTGAAACCGCCACGCAACAGAAAGACATACCCGCCTGTTTGCTCCCCTCTCCCGCCTGCGGGAGAGGGGTTGGGGGAGAGGGCCGGCACCTCCACGAAGTCAAGGCAGCCGCATCGAGACACGCCAACCCTCACCCCCGGCCCCAGTCCTATGCATGGGCCAGGGGGACACCAATATCCAATCGCGACTTTTGGCTTTTGCCGACACCATTACCCCCCAAGGGAAAGGGGCGTATCCAGCACGTCTCAGCCGGTCCGTTATCTCGCGCGCATGGCCTTGCGGACGGCCTCGGTCACCTGCTCCACCACGCCCGCGCGCCAGTCGTCGGCATCGCCATAGAACGCGCGCCACATGGCCTGCCGGACCAGCATGCGCTGGTTTTCATCGGCTTCCGGATGCAGGTACAGCCAGTGGTCGCCGCGCAGCGCGTCAAGGACTTCCGCAACCGGCAACGTGCCGAATTCCAGCGCTATTCCTGCATAGTCGACGTCCGGAAGCGTGCCGGCCACGGCCTCCCACGCAAGGCCGGTCAGCCGGGCCGAACTTGAGGAGCCGTCATAGATCGAGGTGACCTCACCACCCCAGATGGCACGCGTGCGCTTGAGTTGGCCATCGTCATCGGGCCCCATGCAGATCGGCTCGCCATACCCCCACGGGCCGAGGCCGGTGTGGATGTCGATCCAGCGCAGGCTGCTGCGCCCGCTGCCGAAGCGCGCGAGCACGCGCCGCAGCGTGTAGTTGCTCCAGGTCTCCTTGTTGCCGCCGTAGAACAGGCCTTTCGGGTCCTGGTACTGGCCGCTGCTGACCGCGGTCTGGTACCAGTCCATGCCCTTTTCCGCGACGGCTTTCATGAACTGGGCGTGCTCCGTACCCGAGGGCGGCCAGTGTGCGGGCAACAGCATCGGTGCAATTTCCCCGTAGGGCGCGTTATCCGGCAGTGGCTGCGCAAAATCCATGAAATTGCGGTTCAGATCGACGTTGTCTTCGTTGACCCGGCGCAAATGCGAAAAGCCGTAGGGATTGACTGCGTGCACCACCAGCAAGCCCAGGCGTGCCTCGGCGCAATCGGCCAGCAGTATGGCGTCGGACAGCAGGGCCACCTGTGCGCCGGAGCCGCAGAAGCCTTCCACGCCATGTACGCCGGAGCTGATCATCAGCACGCGCCGGGCGTCGGCGGGCCCTACCCAGGCGACATCCATGGCAAGGTCCTCGCCGGCGCTCCCGCGCCGGGTCGGATGGGGAAATTCGGCAAGTGTCGCGCCCGCGGCGCGCGCGGCGGCCAGGAACTTCTGCCGCGCCTCGGCATAACTGGTGGCAAAGCTTCCCGAAACCTGGCCCATGGCAACTGCCCCTCGCGAACGGAGATGCTGGCATTAGACGCCAATTCGTCCCGGCTTGCCAACGTGCAGTGCGTCAGAAAAGCTGTCCGCTGTCGCCAGCCCGTGCCTCGTCCGGCCCCCAGATGCCGGGCGAGCTGAACGCCTGCGGATGCATCTCGATGCCCGCTGCGCCGAGTTGCGCGGCCGACAGCACCAGTTGGCGCGCCAGCCAGTCATGCAGGCCGCGCAGGAACCGGATGTTGTCGAGCCGGTTCGACGCCGCAATCAGCCGTTCGAGCTTGACATGCGCGGTATAGACATCAAGCAGATTGGTCGCCCTGAGCCGCGGCGGCGTGGTCGGGCTGCGCTCGATGGCAAGGATGCGGCTCACCTGGGCGCGGCTCAGATCACCGGTGCGCTGGAAATATTCGTAGACGTCCTGCAGTGGCGCAAAGCGCACCGTGGGCTGCACGCGTGGCACGGACGCGACCTTCTCCATACGCAGCACAAGGTAGCGGATCGCCGCCAGGCGCTGCGCGGCGTCGCGCTCGGCGCTGGTCGGCCGGCGGCGTGATGCACTGGCGATCACGGCATCCAGCGCCTCAGATTGCCGTACCACGTCGCGCTCGGTGTAATCCGGCACTTGCGCGAGCAGGCCGGGATGAACCACCGCGACCCGGGCACAGGCGTCGCCAAACGGATATTCGTGGCCCTGCGCATCACGCAGGATGAAGGCCCGGCCATCGGGAAAGCCGTGATGCCGCCCCGTGGCGCCGCGCGCGTGGCAGCGCGTGTCGAGGTCGACGAAATCCTTGCGTACGGGAATCCAGCCCCCGTGCTGTGCCTGGGTCATGAGTCTGCGGTATTTCGGGTCAAGACAGCGAGGCTGGCCAACAGACCAGCCCGCGCCGAACCGGCTATTGTCGCCGATTGCGCCGCGACCCGGCCAATGCCGCTATTTCAGCATGAACGACATCGCCGACAGGCAGTTCAGCATGCGCACGGCCGACTGCACGGAATCGGCTGCGAATGACAGCGTGACGCCATCCACGCGCTCCAGCGTCGGCCACTGGCAGAACAGATCCGCGTGTGCGGGTGTCTGGGTCTGGAGCCGGCAGGTCACAGGGCCGTCGATCCGGAATGCCCTGGCGTCGGCTCGTTCGCGCACGGCCTGCGCCGCAGCTTCGCGGATCGCATCGCGCGCCGCCGCGGGCGCCAGCGTGCTGCCGCTGCCGAAGCCGCCTGCCGATTTGGTCTGCACATAGCGCACCCACGCCATCAGCGGCCGGGTCTCGCCGATGAAGACATCGTCGCCACTGGCCATCAGCACTGGCACACCGAACTCGCCGGCCAGCGCGGCGTACAGGCCGGCTTCGCCCAGCTCCTGTTCGTTCAACCACACGCGCGCAAAGGCGCTGCTGTTGATCGTGTGTGCCAGCACCCCACGGCTTTGCGCGCGACCGTGATATCCGATCATGAACGCGCCGTCGCAGCCGGCTTCCGCGCCGGCCATCATGCCCAGATAGCGCGGCTTGCCGAGTACGAGCTGCGCACGCGAATCGATCTGGTCCGGCAGCAGGTTACGAAAACCGCCGTGCGAGTCATTGACCAGCACCTCGGTCGCGCCGGCGTCGAAGGCACCCTGCACGGCGGCATTGGCTTCGCCGGTCATCCATGCTCGGGCACGCTCATATTCGCCATTGCCCGGACGCGTCTGCTCGGCGTGGAAAACGCCGGCAATACCTTCGATATCGGTGGAGATCAGCAGCTTCATGTTGGATTGCGCAGTTCGGACATGACATCAAGCAACGCCTGCCGGCGGTGGCCATCACGGCTACGGACGGGCACGGCCTGCCACAGTGCGTGAAGAATGGCTTGTTCCACACTGTCAGCCGCCGCGCGGAACAACGGATCGAGCCGGCTTTCATGAAGCAGCGGCATGAACGGCATGGGCTCCGCAGCATGGTGCGGTACGGTGTATGCCGTGGAAAACGCGAGTGCGATATCGCCCGATCCATGCCCGTACACCGAACCCGTGCGGGCCAGGCCGGCCCCCGCACGAAGCGCCAGCCGGCGCAGTTGGCGCGCGTCGAGCGGCGCATCCGTGGCGAGGATGATGATGATCGAGCCCTTTTCAGGCTCGGTCGCGGGTGCCGCAAGCCGCGCAGCCAGTTCATCACCGACATGTCGGCCAGCGATAACGAGCGATTCCGGCGTGCCGAAATTCGCCAGCACAAGCGCGCCAACGCAATAACCGCCAGCCAGCCGCGATGCGGTGCCGATGCCACCCTTGACGCCAAACGACGACATGCCTCGCCCGGCACCGACCGAACCGGCCTGCACGTCGGCGCCAGCGGCAGCGCAGGCAGCCTCATAGTGGCCGCGGTCGACGGCCATCGCCTGAATGTCGTTCAGGTAGCCATCATTGCATTCGAACACCAGTGGATTGACCGTCGGCAGCGACCGGCCGATTTCCGGATTTGCGGCAATGGCTTCGTGGATCTGCGCCTGCGCCACCGCGCCAACAGCAAACGTATTGGTCAGCGCAATGGGCGTTTCCAGCACGCCCAGTTCCTCGACCTGCACAAGCCCGACGCTTTTGCCGAAGCCGTTGATGACGGCGCACGCGGCAGGCACCTTCTGCAGATAGACATTGCCGGCATGCGGACGTACGACGGTCACTCCGGTCTGCACGTCGCCTTCATCCAGCGTGCAATGCCCGACCGTCACGCCGGCCACGTCCGTGATGCGGTTGCGTGCGCCAGCGGGCAGCGTGCCAATGACCGGTGTCAGCGGTTCCATCTCCATCTCGCCTCAGCGCCGGTCGATCTTTGGGTCGAGCGCATCGCGCAGGCCATCACCGAGCAGGTTGAAGGCCAGCACCGTCAGGAAGATCGCCAGGCTCGGGAAGATCGCTACGTGCGGCGCCGTCACCATGTCGGCGCGGGCCTCGTTCAGCATGGCACCCCACTCCGGCGTGGGCGGTTGTGCGCCGAGCCCGAGGAACGAAAGGCTCGCCGCGGTAATGATCGACGTACCGATCCGCATCGAGAAATACACCACGATCGACGATACCGTTCCCGGCAGGATATGCCGCATCAGGATGGTCCAGTCCGAAGCGCCAATGCTGCGTGCGGCTTCCACATAGGTCAGGCGCTTGAGCATCAGCGTATTGCCGCGCACCAGCCGCGCAAACGCCGGAATGCTGAAGATCGCCACGGCAAAGATCACGTTGACCATGCCGTTGCCAAGGATCGCGACAACACCGATCGCCAGCAGGATGCCCGGGAACGCGAACAGCACGTCGGAGATGCGCATCACGATGCGGTCCCACCAGCCTTCGTAGTAACCGGCCAGCAGGCCCAGCGCGGTACCGATCACGGCGCCGATGATGACGGACAGGAAACCCGCCGCCAGCGAGATGCGCGTGCCAGCCAGGATACGGCTGAAGATGTCGCGCCCGAGCGAATCCACACCCATCCAGTGGGCTGCGGACGGGCCAGCATTGAGCGCGTCATAGTCGAAGAAATTCTCGGGATCGTAGGGCACCAGGTGCGGCGACAGGATCGCCACCACGATCAGCAGCAGCACGAACGCGCCGGCGCCCAGCGCCAGGTGCTGCTTGCGGAATTTGCGCCAGAACTCGGTCCAGGGCGTACGCACGGCCTGCGGGGCCGCTGCTGCGGTGGCTGCCTGGCTGTCGGCGGGCGTGGAAATCTCGGTCATGCCTGCCTCCTTTTACTTGTAGCGGATGGTTGGGTTGATCACGGTGTAGAGCAAGTCCACCACCAGGTTGATCAGGATGAATTCGAGCGAGAACAGCAGCACCTCGGCCTGTATCACCGGGTAGTCGCGCATCTCGACGGCATCGACCAGCAGGCGCCCGAGGCCCGGCCAGTTAAAGACTTTCTCAACGACAATCGAGCCGCCCAGCAGGAAGCCGAACTGCAGGCCCATCATGGTCACCACGGGAATCATCGCGTTGCGCAGCGTGTGCTTGGCCACAACCACGGTCTCGCGCACGCCCTTGGCGCGGGCGGTACGCACGAAATCTTCCTGCAGCACCTCGACAAACGATGCGCGCGTAAAACGCGCCATCACCGCTGCCACGGCCGCGCCCAGCGTCAGCGACGGCAGCACGTAGTGCTTCCAGCTATCGGCGCCGATCGACGGCAGCCAGCCGAGCTGCACCGAGAACACTTCCATCAGCAGCATGCCGAGCGCAAATGCCGGGAACGAGATGCCGGACACGGCCAGCGTCATGCCGAGCCGGTCGGGCCAGCGATTGCGCCAGACCGCCGAGCAGATCCCGATCACCATGCCGAAGACGACGGCCCACGCCATCGACGCAACGGTCAGCCACAGCGTCGGCATGAAGCGGTCGCCGATCTCGTCGCTGACCGCGCGCTTGGTACGCAACGAATGCCCGAACTCGCCGCGCGCGGCGTTCGAGAAGAAGTTCACGAACTGCTCAGGCAGGGACTTGTCCAGGCCCAGGTCCTTGCGTACCAGCTCAACGGTCGCGGAATCGGCCTCCGGGCCCGCCGCCAGCCGCGCGGGATCGCCGGGCAGCAGATGGACGAACAGGAATACCAGCACCGCCACGATCAGCAGTGTGGGAATCACGCCCAGGCATCGTTTGAGGAAATAGTTCAGCATGACGCTTCAGAGGTAATGACCGCAGGCCACATTCGGCTTAAGCACCGATCTGTGTTCTCCCCTCTCCCGCTGGCGGGAAAGGGGCCGGGAGCGAAAGCCGGCACATCCACGAAGTGCCAGCCTTCACGTCCCCATCACTGCTTGATATCGATGTCGTCGAAATTGAACGAGCCATCGGGCATCACATACGCACCGGTCAGGCGCTTGCTACGCGCGTACAGCACCTTCTCGGTCACCAGGAAGGCCCACGGCGCATCCTTCCAGATGCGTTCCTGCGCGTCCTTGTACAGCTTGGCCTTCTCGGCGCGATCGGTCGTGCGCAGCGCACCGGCGATGTCGGCATCGACCTGGTCGTTCTTGTAGTACGCGGTGTTCAGCAACTTCGGCGGCATCGACTCCGAGGCCAGCAGCGGACGCAGCGCCCAGTCCGACTCACCGGTCGACGACGACCAGCCGATGTAGTAGATGCGCACGCCAGCGTCTTCCGGCTTCTGCACGCTTTCCACCTTCTCCACGCGCTGGCCAGCTTCCAGCGCCTGCACGCTGGCCTTGATACCGACCTGCTGCAGCTGCTGCTGCACGAACTGGATCACCTTCTGCGCGGTGGTGTGGTTATAGGCCGACCACAGCGTGGTCTCGAAGCCGTTCGGGTAGCCGGCCTCCTTGAGCAGCGCGCGCGCCTTGGCCGGGTCATACGGCCACGGGCCCAGCTTCTCGGCATAGTCCACGCCCGGCGGCACCACGCCTTCGGCAGGCACGGCGTAGCCGGCAAAGGCCACCTTGGCGAGCGCGTCCTTGTTGATCGCGTAGTTGATGGCCTGGCGCACCTTCGGGTCGTTGAACGGCTTGACCGTGGTGTTCAGGCTCAGGTAGCGCTGGATGATCGACGGCGCCGCGATCAGGTCCACCTTGGGGCTGTTCTTCAGCACCGCGGCCTGCTCGAACGGGATGCTGAAGGCAAAGTCGGCTTCGCCGGTCTGCATGATGGCCGCGCGGGTGTTGTTGTCCACCACCGGCTTCCAGGTGACGGTGTCGATCTTCGGATAGCCGGTCTTCCAGTAGCCGGCGAATTTCTTGCCCTTCAGGTGATCGGGCTGCTTCCACTCGACGAACTCGAACGGGCCGGTGCCGACCGGATGGAAGGCAATCTCCTTGCCGTACTTCTGCAGCGCCACGGGCGAGATCATCACGGCCGACGGGTGGGCCAGCACGTTGATGAACGGCGAGAACGGCTCCTTCAGCGTGACCTTTACCGTGCTGCTGTCCACCACATCGGTCTTGGCGACGCGGTTGAACAGCGTATAGCGCTTGAGCTTGTTGGCCGGGTTGGTCACGCGGTCAAGGTTGGCCTTCACGGCGGCGGCGTCGAAGGGGGTGCCGTCGTGGAACTTGATGCCCTTCTTGAGCTTGATCGTGTAGGTCAGGCCGTCCTTGCTGACGTCATAGCTTTCGGCCAGCACGTTGACCAGCTTCATGTCCTTGTCCAGGCCGAACAGGCCCTGGTAGAAGCTCTTGGTTACGGCCTGCGACAACGTGTCGTTCGAATCGTACGGGTCCAGCGTGGTGAACGTGGAAGCGACAGCCATTACCGCGTCCTTGGCGGCAAAGGCAGACACCGGCGCCAGCGCGCCCATCGCGCCGGTCACAAGCAGCCCGGCCATCAGCCTGGGCGAAACCATCCATGCAGACATCTTGATTCTCCTTGGATAAACCGATTTCAGTAGGCACCGCCAACGGCGTGCCGCGCGACAAAGTGGCCGATCCCACGGCTGTCCGCGACGGGCACCAGCGGCTGCACCACCGGTTCGTCGCCGACCGCGCGGATCGGGCTGGGAATTTCGTCCGACAACGGTTCGCGCCGAAGGTGGCGGCGCGCCGGGTCGGCGATCGGCACGGCGGCCATCAGCTTTTTCGTGTACGGGTGCTGCGGGTTCTCGAAGATCGCGCGGCGCGGGCCGATCTCGACGATCTGGCCGAGGTACATCACCGCCACGCGATGGCTGACTCGCTCCACCACGGCCATGTCGTGCGAGATGAACAGGAACGCAATGCCGAGCTCGCGCTGCAGATCCAGCATCAGGTTGACGATCTGCGCCTGGATCGAGACATCGAGTGCCGATACCGACTCGTCAGCCACGACCACCTTCGGGTTGAGCGCGAGCGCACGTGCAATGCAGATGCGCTGGCGCTGGCCGCCCGAGAACTCGTGCGGATAGCGTGCGGCATGCGAGGGATCGAGTCCGACCTTCTCCAGCAGCCACGCAACGCGCTTTTCGGCGTCCTTGCCGCTGGCCACCTTGTGCACGAGCAGCGGCTCCATGATCGAATAGCCGACCGGCACGCGCGGATCGAGCGAGGCGAACGGGTCCTGGAAGATGAACTGGATATTGCGACGCAAGTTCTGCAGCGCGGGGCCTTCCATGTGGCTGATATCGTGCCCGGCGAATTCGATGCTGCCGCTCTGGCTTTCCACCAGGCGCAACAGCGAGCGGCCCGTGGTCGACTTGCCGCAGCCCGACTCACCGACCAGCGCCAGCGTCTCGCCCGGATAGAGATCGAAGCTGACCTGCTCCACGGCATGCACGCGCCGCGTGACGCGGCCGAACACGCCGCCCGGCACGTCGAAGCGCGTCACCAGATCGCGCACGCGCAGGATCGGCCTGGCGTCGGACGATACGGTGTCCTGCGGCGCTTCTTGTGTCGGTGCAGAATCGCCAAGCTGCAGCAACGGGAACTTGGCCGGCAGGTCGGTGCCCTGCATCGCGCCGAGCCTCGGCACGGCGGACAGCAGCGCGCGCGTGTACGGGTGGGCCGGCGCGCGGAAGACTTCATCCGAGCCGCCCTCTTCCACCTTCTCGCCGCGGTACATCACCAGCACGCGGTCGGCCACTTCGGCCACCACGCCCATGTCGTGCGTGATGAAAACCACGCCCATGTGCATTTCCGCCTGCAGGCCGCGGATCAGTTGCAGGATCTCGGCCTGGATGGTCACGTCGAGCGCCGTGGTGGGCTCGTCGGCGATCAGCAACGCGGGCTTGCAGGACAGCGCCATCGCGATCATCACGCGCTGGCGCATGCCGCCCGAAAGCTGGTGCGGGAAGCGGTCCAGCACGCGCTTCGCTTCCGGAATGCGCACCAGTTCCAGCATGCGCAGCGCCTCGGCGCGCGCGGCTGCGCGGCTCTTGCCCTGGTGCAGGCGGATCGATTCAGCGATCTGTTCGCCCACCGGGAACACCGGGTTGAGCGAGGTCATCGGCTCCTGGAAGATCATCGCCACGTCGGCGCCACGCACGCTGCGCAGCGTGGCGTTGTCGGCGCGGGCCAGGTCGATGACGTCGCCGCCGCGCCGGCGCAGCGCCATGCTGCCCGATGCGATCTTGCCGCCGCCATGCTCGACCAGGCGCATCAGTGCGAGCGAGGTCACGGACTTGCCTGAGCCGGATTCCCCGACCACGGCCAGCGTCTCGCCACGGTCGACGTGGAACGACAGGTTGCGCACGGCTTCGACGGTGCGCTCGGACGTGGAAAAGCGGACGGTCAGGCCGTCCACCGACACCACACGCTGCGGCGGCAGCACGATATTCGATTGAGAAGAGAGTTCAGCCACTGGCTCCCCCTGGGATTGCTGCGGGAATTGCGGATGGAAAACGGCGTGTCAGCCGTAGATCGACACGGTCACCGGACCGTCCGCGCGCGCAAAGCCGCGGTACATGCCCTCGGTGTTGAACGGCAGCGTGATATTGCCGGCACGGTCCACCGCGATCAGGCCGCCACGGCCGCCGATAGCCGGCAGCTTTTCCATGACCACGCGGCGCGCCGATTCCTCGAGCGACAGGCCGGCATAACGCATCTGTGCCGACACATCATGTGCTGCCACGGTACGGATGAACATTTCACCGGTGCCCGTGGCCGACACCGCGGCAACGTCATCGGCATAGCAGCCGGCGCCGATCAGCGGCGAATCGCCGACGCGGCCGACCTGCTTGTTGGTGACGCCGCCCGTGGACGTCGCGGCGGCCAGGTTGCCGAAGCTGTCGCAGGCCACGGCGCCGACGGTGCCGAACTTGCTGTCCGGATCGATCGGATCGGGCTTGCCGGCCAGCGCGCGCGCGGCGAGCGCGGCGGCATCATGATCGAGCAGCGCCATGCCCTGCACGGCGCGCGCGCGTTCCCATTGCTCGTAGCGGGCCTTGGTGTAGTAGTAATCGCGCGACACCAGTTCCAGCCCGTGTGCCTCGGCAAAGGCTTCCGCGCCTTCGCCCGCGAACAGCACGTGTTCGCTGTGATCCATCACAGCGCGCGCGGCCAGTACCGGGTTGCGCAGCCGCGATACGCACGCTACCGCGCCCGCATTGAGCGTCGCACCATCCATGACGGCGGCATCGAGTTCGTAGGTGCCGGCGTGCGTCAGCACTGCGCCCTTGCCGGCGTTGAACAGCGGGCACTCTTCCAGCAGGCGGACGGCTTCCGTCACAGCGTCGATGGCCGTGCCGCCACCGGCCAGCACGCGCTGGCCTGCCAGCAGCACCTGTTCCAGCGCTTCGATGTATTCGCGTTCGCGGGCGGAATCCATGGCCGCACGCGTGATCGTGCCGGCGCCGCCGTGGATGGCAATGACTGCTTGGTTCATAGGGGACTAAGCTTTCGGGTGCTTGGAAGGGTTGCGGCGGCCGGTGGCGGGCTTGCCATCATCGGCATCGGCCGATGCCACGGGCTGTGCAGCTGCCGTAGTGCCGGCATTGCCGGCATGGGCGCCATACAGCCACGGCAGCAGGAATTCAGTCATCTCGGCCGCGGCCTTGACCGGGCGTTCGGCGCGGTGTGCCACGGCGCCGCACAGCGCTTCGATCAACGCGAGCACGTTGGCATCCGAATTGGCCGACAGCCGGTTGGCGGCCTGCGCATAGAGCGCGATATCGGCAATCGGCGCCAGCGGCGAGGTCGGGCCATCGGTCAGCGCCAGCAAGCGCGCGCCGCGTGCCTTGGCGCGCTGGGCCAGCACCACGGTATCCGACACGTAGCGCGGAAACGCGATGGCGATGACGAGGTCGGCGGGGCTCAGCTTGAACAACTGGCGCGCCGCGTGCGACGCACCGCCCGCACCGGCGACCGAGGTCACCATGCGGCAGTGCATTTCGAGGCCGTGCTGCAGCAGGCCCGACAGGAAGCCGCTTGCGCCGAAGCCCGCAATGTAGACGCGCTCCGCGGCAAGAATCGCGGATACCGCCCGTTCGCACGCGTCGGCATCCAGCGCGCGGCGCGTGGCCTCGAGGTTCGCGGCGGCGTTGTCCAGCGACGCTGCAAATGCCTCGGCGGCCGTGGCAGGCCGCTCCAGCTCCGAACGCAAACGCTCCACCGGCGCCAGCGTCGCCTCGAAACCGCGCACCAGTTCGGCGCGGAACTGCGGATAGCCATCAAACCCGAGCGCGCGCGCAAAACGGTTGGCCGTCGCGACCGATACCTGCACCGCCGCCGCGAATTCATCGATCCGCATCGTCGCGGCGCGGAACGGATTGGCGAGCACGTATTCGGCCATGCGCTGGTGAGCGGGCGTCAGCGCAGGCAGGCTGCGCGCAATACGTTCAGAGATCGAGGTGCCGTCCGGCATGGGTATCAGGAGCTTTGGCCGATGTGAAAACCAGACATCGGTCGTGGTGGCCGCAATGAAAATGAATTTACACGCAGACCGAGAACAAGAAAACAGGGTTTTCATCATTCAAGGGTAATCCCTAGGACATGCCGTCAAACGAGCGGGTCACCACCGACGGGAAACGCTACAATGCCGCCGAGCGCCGCATCCTGGGCCGCTGTCCGCGCTTTCCGCGCTTTTCCGCTGTTTTATCCCCGCTTACCGACGCTTCTGCCTTACTCGTGATCCGAATCGACCAGCTTGTCCTCCAGCGCGGCACCAAGGTGCTGTTCGACCACACCAGCGTGACGCTCAATCCGGGCGAACGCGTGGGCCTCGTTGGCGCCAACGGCAGCGGCAAGTCCACGCTGTTCTCCATGCTGCGAGGAGAACTGCACCCGGACGGCGGCGACGTGACGGTGCCCGCACAGTGGCGCATCGCACACGTGGCACAGGAAACGCCGGCAGTAGCGCGCAGCGCAGTGGACTACGTGATCGACGGCGATACCCGACTGCGTGAGATCGAGGCCGCCATCAACGAGGCACAAGCGGTCGGCGATGGCAGTGCGGAAGGCGAAGCGCACGCCGCCTTTGCCGATGCCGATGGCTACACCGCCCCGGCCCGCGCCGAGGCGCTGTTGCTGGGCCTGGGCTTCACGCTGCCGCAGGTGTCGCAGCCGGTGTCGTCGTTCTCGGGCGGATGGCGCATGCGCCTGAACCTGGCGCAGGCGCTGATGTGCCCGTCGGACCTGCTGCTGCTCGACGAACCGACCAACCACCTGGACCTCGACGCCATCGTCTGGCTCGAAGACTGGCTCGCGCGCTACCCGGGCACGCTGGTCATGATTTCGCACGACCGCGAATTCCTGGACGCGATCTGCAACGTCACGGTCCACATCGAAAACCAGCAGCTGCGCCGCTACGGCGGCAACTACACGCTGTTCGAGACCCTGCGCCTGCAGCAGATGGCGCAACAGCAGTCGGCCTATACCCGACAGCAGAAGGAAATCGCGCACCTGGAATCGTTCATCACGCGCTTCAAGGCCAAGGCGACCAAGGCGCGCCAAGCCCAGAGCCGCGTCAAGGCGCTTGAGAAGATGGAGCGACTGGCGCCGGTGCACGTCGCTGCGGGCTTCGCCTTCGAGTTCCGCGAGCCCGATGCCGCACCGAACCCGATGATGGTGCTCGACGGCGTCGACTGCGGCTATGCCGAGGCCGACCCGCCGGTGACCATCCTGCACAAGCTGGCGCTGTCGATCCAGAACGGCCAGCGCATCGGCCTGCTCGGTGCCAACGGCCAGGGCAAGTCGACGCTGGTCAAGACGCTGGCCGGCACGCAGGATCCGCTCACCGGCACGCTGCGCCTGGGCAAGGGCCTGCAGATCGGCTACTTCGCCCAGCACCAGCTGGAAACGCTGCGCGACCACGAATCTCCGCTGCAGCACCTGGCGCGCCTGGCGCCGGACACCCGCGAGCAGGAACTGCGCGATTTCCTCGGCAGCTTCAACTTCCGCGGCGATATGGCCACCGCGCCGATCGAGCCGTTCTCGGGCGGCGAAAAGGCCCGCCTGGCGCTGTCGCTGATCGTCTGGCAGAAGCCCAACCTGCTGCTGCTCGACGAACCGACCAACCACCTGGACCTGGACACGCGCGAGGCGCTGACCATGGCGCTGGCGCAGTTCGAAGGCACGCTGATCCTGGTCTCGCACGACCGCCACCTGCTGCGCGCCACCGCCGACCAGTTCATGCTGGTCGCCGACGGCACCATCAAGCCGTTCGACGGCGATCTCGATGACTACCGCGACTGGCTGCTGCAGCAGGCCGCGGCCAAGCGCAACGCCGCCGTGGCCGCGCACCAGGCGGAGACCGGCGGCAATGCGGCCGCGGTCAACCGCAAGGACCAGCGCCGCGCCGAAGCGGACGAGCGTCAGCGGCTGGCGCACCTGCGCAAGCCGCTGACCAAGGAACTGGAAAAGGTGGAAAAGCGCATGACGGTGCTGCAGACCGCCAAGACCGAGATCGACCAGTTCATGGCCGATGAGACCAGCTATGCCGAGGCCAACAAGGCGAAGCTGATGGAGATGCTCAAGCGCCAGGGCGAAGTCAACGGCGAACTGGAAACGCTTGAAGAAAAATGGCTGGAACTGCAGGAGCAGATCGAGCAGATTGCGTGATGGTGCAGGCCCGCCTTGTTGCTGCGTCTTCCGCTTTCGCAACAGACAATACTCCGCGGGAATTCTCCATACCGCTATCCGCGCCATTCGGCAACTCACCGCTTGGCCACCGCCCCTACTTGAGTAGGGCTCAATGCAGCAGCCTGCCAACCGACAATTATCGGTTTACGCCCGAGCCTTAGCCCCCTCACAAAGGCCGAGCCTGCTGGAGTGCCCCAATCCCCTCGGCTCCGCCGCGAGAACTGGCGCCGCGCAATTCCGCAAGACCATGTAATCGTTCAATGTTTGCCTACACGTCATTTGCCACCTTTATATTCTTTGCCATCTCATTAGTCATACCTGGTGGATTTTCTGTCGGCCCCGTTTTGCTCTTGCTCGGCAGCTTCGTCCTTATGCGCGCCCAGCGCCGGGTGAACCTCGCCACGCCGGACTACGTCGTCATCGCAGCGCTGGCCATATATTTCTTCTCGTCCTGCCTCATGAACGTTTTCCAGGTCTCGCCTGGACGCGAATATGACGCTCCCTTACGCTTTTTGCTGGCAATTCCAGCAATATTTCTGCTTCTGGAGTATCCACCAACGCCCATTGCCATCTGGGGCGGACTAGCGACGGGTGCAATCGGTTCTGGCATATTCTCGGCATGGCAGACCCTTGTCCTTTTACATGAGCGAGCTGAAGGCTTCACCAATCCCATTCAATATGGAAACATCAGCCTTCTATTAGGCACTCTTTGCCTTGCCGGGATCGATTGGGCACGCAATCAACGCCATGCCACTGCCTGGATGACAGCACTCGTCACAGGGGCGGTCTGCGGCATACTTGGCTCCCTTTTCACCGGCAGTCGCGGCAGTTGGCTAGCCTTGCCTTTCTGCCTCGCCGTGCTGATGTTCCAGTATCGGCGTGTCTGGAAGGCTTGGCACTTTGCGGTCGGACTCATTGCAGTTCTGGTCGCCGTCATGTTCTACCAGGCAGCGCCACACAACTCTGTCAAGAAGCGCATAGAACTGGCCTTCACCGAAAGCAGTGCCTATTCGAAAGAACACAATGCCCGCACATCGGTCGGAGCACGCCTCGAGATGTGGCGCACAGGCATTTTGCTGATCAAAGAGAGGCCTGCACTAGGTTGGGGTAAGCAAGGCTACATGAACGATGTACAACGGCTGATTCATGAAGGCAAGGTCGATGCCGTTGTCGGAGAACACAGTCATCTGCACAACGAATACCTTGATGCCTGGGTCAAGCGGGGTATCCTTGGGCTGTTCGCAGTACTGATACTTTATCTTGCCCCGCTCTACCTGTTTGCAGTCCGCACCCGGCACGTCACTGAACAGGCAAAACCCTACGCTGTCGCCGGAATCATGTTAAGCCTGTCTTATCTGATATTCGGATTGACGCAGGCATTTCTGACCCATGTGAATGGCGTCATGTTATATGCCTTTACGCTCGCGATTTTGTGGACAGCGACGACCACGCCTGTACAACTCACGATAAAGCGTGAAATTTGAGCCTCACATTCCCCACGCAGGCCTCATCACTGAACTGCTTGCGGCAAGCCCAGATAACGAGCACCATTCGGCGAAGCGCTCAGAATGATAAAAAATAATAATGTTAGTTGAATTCTTCAGCAGTTTTATATTTGGCAGACACAGTGCAGAAATGAATGCCTTTGAGGAATCCTTGAAGGGCGGTGACACGCAAGGATGCCTTGAGATATTGGAACACAATCAAACTCTTGCGCACAGGATAGAACGCGATGTGTCCGGTAGCGATACGCCTTTGCAGATGGCCGTACGATATGGGAATCACAAGGTGTGCGATCGCTTGTTGTCTCTGGGCGCAAAAATGGACGCGATTCACGAGTTCGATGGAGAACGCGCATCGCCAATGATGAAAGTCGCCTCAGCCCAGTACGACACAATCAGCAATTCGACAGCCGTACGAGCGGTCTTTGTGAAGCACTACGTTGAACGTCGACAAACACCAGGCCAACCTGAAGTTCGCAGAACAATAGCAGACGTCTTCGCCATGCTGACGAATCGACTCCTTGCGCGAGTACGAGAGCCAGCACCTCCAATCCTCACGGTTCAGGCGACCATCGAATATTTCGAAGCATCGGCAATCATCCGGCAGGACCGGAACTACTGCGACTCAGAGTATCCGCAAGCGGCAGCGGCGATTTCAAGAATGAACACGGTTGCTCGCCAAGCACCCGCTCGCCAGGAATCCGGCAAGACTGAGCCAGTACAGCTCACCAAGTGAGCCCATGCTCAGGAAACCAACTTTCCGTTACACAGACGATGCGCCCGACTCAACGGAAATTCTTCTCCCGCCGGATCAGCCCCACCGCCAGCGTCAGCGTCAGGATGAACAGCCAGATCAGCGACCAGGCCGGTACGGACAGGCCCAACACCGGCGGCAGCGGCGCCGTGCAAAGACCGTCGGAATAGAACACCTGCGGCAGCACCTTGGCCGTGGGCAAGGCATTGACCCAGTTCTCCAGCGGATCGATGCCGCAGCTTGCCTTCGGGTTCAGCAGCAGCGACACGTGATACACGGCCACGGCAATGCCGCCGACGCCGGACAGCATGCCGAGCCCCTGCCACAGCGAACGCGTGTTCTGGGCAATGACCGCGAGCAGCGAGAACAGCCCGATGCCGATAAAGGCGAACCGCTGCATGATGCACAGCGGGCAAGGCTGGTAGCCCTTTTCAAACTGGAGGTAGAGCGCAAAGCCAACCAGCCCGAATGAAATGAGGGAGATCAGCAGGAAATAGGCGCGGGAATTGGCTTGCATAGACGGGCTTGCATAAACGATGAACAGAGCGGGATCACGGCTGCCAGGTTGCCAGCACGCGATCCGCTCCGGCTGTTGGTCGGCATTATTACCGATTTTCCGAAATGTCCCCTGAGACCACTTACGGAAACGGCATATCCGCGCCTGTGGCGGATTGCCGCAGGCTCAGACGCAGCCACGTGTAGCGGCTTCCCAGTCGGCGCGAGGCAACCGGTAGAGGCAATGTGACCGAAGCGGATGACCCGCCTGCAGCGCGGGGTGCTCAAACACGAGCGCATCCTCATGCATGCCGAGGCGCTCCATCACCGCCCGCGAGCGGCGGTTGCCGAGCGCGGTAAAGGACACGATCTCGTCGAGCCCGAGCCGCTCAAACCCCACAACCAGCGCCGCACGAGCCGCTTCGGTCGCGAAGCCCTGCCCCCATGCCTCGCGGGCGAGCCGCCAGCCGATCTCCACGCATGGCGCGAACGGCAAGGCCGCTGCCGGCACATTGAGCCCGACGAAACCGATGAAAGCGCCATCTGCCTTGCGCTCGCATGCCCAGAAGCCCCAGCCGAGCGCGTCAATCCTGTCGCGGCAACGCGCAGCCATGCCGTTGCTTTCCGCACGGCTCAGCGGCGCGGGAAAGTAGCGCATCACCTCGGCGTCGGCGTTCAGCGCGGCAAACGGCGCATCGTCGGCATCGCGCCACTGGCGCAGGTGCAGGCGCGGCGTGTCGATTTCGATGAGATCGGCCATCGCTCAGTCGAGATGGCGCACGCGGTCGATCGCCTGCTCGATACGCTCGACTGCGATTACTTCCAGCCCGTCGATCTTCTGCTTCGGCGCATTGGCCTTGGGAATCACGGCCTGCGTGAAGCCGAGCTTCGCGGCTTCCTTCAGACGCTCCTGCCCGCGCGGACTCGGGCGGATTTCCCCGGCCAGCCCGACTTCGCCGAACACCACCAGCCCGCGCGGCAGCGGCTTGTTGCGCATCGACGAGTGGATTGACAGCAGCACGGCCAGGTCGGCCGCGGGCTCGGTGATCTTCACGCCGCCGACGGCGTTCAGGAACACGTCCTGGTCAAAGCAGGCAATGCCGGCATGCCGGTGCAGCACGGCCAGCAGCATCGCGAGCCGGTTCTGCTCCAGGCCCACGGCAAGTCGCCGCGGGTTCGGGACGTTGGCGGTGTCGACGAGCGCCTGGACTTCGACCAGCAGCGGACGCGTGCCTTCCTGCGTCACGAGCACGCAGGAACCCGGCACTGTCTCTTCGTGCTGCGACAGGAACAGCGCCGACGGATTGCTGATGCCGCGCAGGCCGCGCTCCGTCATCGCAAACACGCCCAGTTCATTGACGGCACCGAAACGATTCTTGAACGCGCGGATCAACCGGTGCGAAGAATGCGTATCACCTTCGAAATACAGCACGGTATCGACGATGTGCTCGAGCACGCGCGGACCGGCCAGATTGCCTTCCTTGGTCACGTGGCCGACCAGGATGATCGTAATCCCGCTGCTCTTGGCAATGCGTGTCAGTTGCGCCGCACACTCGCGTACCTGCGCGACCGACCCCGGTGCCGAGGTCAGCGCCTCCGAGTAAAGCGTCTGGATCGAGTCGATCACCGCGACCTCGGGCTTTTCCGCCTCCAGCGTGGCCTGGATTTTCTCGAGCTGGATTTCGGCGAGGAGCCCGAGCGTCGGGCTTTCCACGCCCAGGCGCTGTGCGCGCAGCGCGATCTGTGCGCCCGATTCTTCACCGCTCACATAGAGCACGCGCCGCTGTCCGGCCAGATTGGCCAGCGCCTGCAACAGCAGCGTCGACTTGCCGATACCCGGATCGCCGCCGATCAGCACCACCCCGCCCGCGACCAGCCCGCCGCCGAGCACGCGGTCGAATTCATCGATGCCGCTCGAAAAGCGCGGGACATCGGCAGCGTCGATCTCCGACAGTTTGCGCACCGTGGCCGAGGCCGCCAGCGGCTGGAAGCGCTTGCCCGCAGTACTGCCTTCCTCGACGGTCTCGACCAGCGTGTTCCACTGCTGGCAGTGCGGGCACTGGCCGGCCCAGCGCGGCGCGGTGCCGCCGCATTCGGTACAGGTGTAGACGGTCTTGGTCTTGGCCAACGGGAGATCCTCGAAAGTGGGTAGCGGAAACGCGACGGCCGGCCACCACATGGCAGCCGGCCGTCAGACGGATCCGGTCAGGGTAGCACTCAGGCCAGCAGCGGCGAGGCGCTGTCCGGCGCCGTAATGGTGGCCACCGTGGTCGGCACGCGAGGCGCCAGCGCGCACATCAGCTCGTAACCCACCGTGCCGCTCGCCTGCGCGACATCGTCGATCGGCAGCCCCTGGCCCCACAGGGTGACGGAACTGCCGATCCTGGCCTTCGGGCACGGCCCCAGGTCGACGCACAGCATGTCCATCGACACGCGGCCCACGAGTTCCGTGCGCACGCCGTCCACCAGCACCGGAGCGCGGTGTTCGCCCCAACCCGTGGCATGTCGCGGATAGCCATCCGCATAGCCACAGGCCACCACGCCGATGCGCATGGGCCGATCAGCGGTAAACATCGAACCGTAGCCGACCGTATCGCCGGGCTGCAGGTCCTGCACCGCAATCAGTTCGCTGTGCAGCGACATGGCCGGCTGCAGGCCGACGCCCGCAACGTCGGCCTCGCGGCCGGTCGGCGATGCGCCATACAGGATGACGCCAGGCCGCACCCACGCCCGGTGCGCCTCGGGATGCCACAGGACCGCGGCGGAGTTCGACAGGCTCGCCTCGCCCGGCAGGTTCGCCGTGGCCGTGTCGAAAGCCTCGATCTGATGGGCGATGCCGCGCGGGCTGTCGGCATCGGAAAAATGCGTCATGTGGACGATACTGCCCACGCAGGGCATGGCGCGTGCGCGCTCCCACGCCGCGCGGTACTGCGACGGCTGGAAGCCCAGCCGGTTCATGCCCGTATTGAGTTTGAGCTGGATCGCCAGCGGGCCCTTCGGGCGTGCGATCTCCAGCATCCGGAGCTGCTCGTCGCAATGCACCGCGGTGGTGAGCCGGTATTGTTCAAGCAGCGGCACGTCCTGCGGCTGGAAAAAACCCTCCAGCAGCAGGATCGGGCCTTGCCAGCCGAGGTCGCGCAGCTGCACGGCCTCGTTCAGGTCGAGCAGCCCGAAGCCGTCCGTGCCACGCAGGCCGGCGAACACACGGCGGATCCCATGGCCGTAGGCATTGGCCTTGATGACGGCCCATACGCGGGAACCGGGGGCGTGACGGCGGACGACCTCAAGGTTGTTCGCAATGGCGGGTTGATGGATGACGGCGTGGATCGGTCTTGGCATGAAGTCACATCTCGCGAGGCATGCATCGCTGCCGGTGGAAGGAATCCTCTAGACGCCGCGGCGTGATGCGGGCGTCACCGGATACCACCGGGCGTCACTTTCAGCGGCGTATGCACCAGATCAGGGAAGACCCGGTCCGCGGTCAGCGATGCGCAGCCGTTATTTGAACACATCCTGGAGCGACGACCGGCAAATCCCGGGGAATCGCAGCGCGCTCCCGCTGTCAAACTGGCGCCTTTGCGGATTCAGGATTGTCGTGTTTTCGTGATATAAAGCCGGACGCTAAGGCCATGTTCTAAACGCGAAGCAATATGTCAATGACGGTCAGGCAAACCGCGCGGCGCCCCGGTGCCAAGCATGCGACACAATTCGACAAGGCCGCAGCTCAGGGTCCCCTGCAACAAACCATGGCCACGCCGATGGGCGTAGCCCTTCCCATAGCGCACGCAGAACGCGATGGAGACAAAGTCGAAAGCATGAAGAAGGGTTTTTACACCATCATGGCCGCGCAGTTTTTTTCGTCGCTGGCCGACAACGCGCTGCTCATCGCCGCCATCGCCCTTCTCACTGAATTGCATTCCCCGCAGTGGATGACTCCGCTGCTCAAGTTGTTCTTCGTTCTCTCCTACGTCATCCTGGCTGCCTTCGTCGGCGCATTCGCGGACTCCATGCCGAAAGGCCGGGTGATGCTCATCACGAATGCCATCAAGATCGTCGGCTGCGCGATCATGATGTTCGGCCTGCACCCCTTGCTGGCTTACGGCGTCGTCGGCTTCGGCGCGGCCGCGTACTCGCCCGCCAAGTACGGCATCTTGACGGAACTGCTGCCACCAGAGAAGCTGGTGATGGCCAACGGGTGGATCGAAGGGCTGACCGTGGGCTCCATCATCCTGGGCACAGTGGTCGGCGGCGCGCTGATCTCCGTGCACATTTCTCAGGTGCTGCTGCGCTTTGACATCCCGTACTTCGACACCGGCATCAATACGCCGGCCGAAGCCGCGATGGTCGTGATCATGCTGTTCTACGTGATCGCCGCGATCTTCAACCTGTTCATTCCCGACACCGGCGCGCGCTACCCGCAGCAGGAAAAGAACCCGATCAAGCTGATCGCGGAGTTCGGCGACTGCTTTGTCGCGCTGTGGCGCGACAAGCTGGGCCAGATTTCGCTGGCCGTGACCACGCTGTTCTGGGGCGTGGGCGCCACGCTGCAGTTCATCGTGCTGAAGTGGGCGGAAAAATCGCTGGGCCTGAACCTGTCCCAGGGCGCCCTGCTGCAAGCCGTGGTCGCTGTCGGCGTGGCGGTTGGCGCCATCATGGCGGCGGCGCGCATTCCGCTGCGCAAGTCGCTGTCCGTGCTGCCCTTTGGCGTGGCCATGGGCGCCACCGTGATGCTGATGGCCTTCTACACCAAGGACGCCATGCCGCAGGTCATGGTCGACCTGCTGGGCCTGCACATGCCGCTGTACATGGCGATTGCCTATGTATTCCTGATGATCGTGGGCGCCATGTCCGGCTATTTCGTGGTGCCGATGAACGCACTGCTGCAGCACCGCGGCCACGTGCTGCTGTCGGCCGGCCACTCGATCGCCGTGCAGAACTTCAATGAGAACGTATCGGTGCTGCTGATGCTGTGCCTGTATGCCTTGCTGATCAAGCTGAATGTGCCGATCGGCCTCGTGATCGTGGCGCTGGGCCTGTTCATCTGCATCACCATGGCGCTGGTCATGAAGGTGCACAAGTACAACGTACGCACGTTCAATTCGCTCGCCATGATCGGCGAGGACAAGCATCACTAGTCTGCTGCGTCAGAGAAAGCGCACCCGGCGGCGCAGTCGAACGGGGGCGCTTTTCGATTGACGCAGTGGACCAGGCACCGCTAGGCGCTCGCCTCCACCGGCTCCGCGGCGCGCACGCGCGCCCGGGCTTCCCACCCCGGCGGCACCACGAATCCGCGCGAGCGTTCGCGCCACCAGCCCGGCGCCTGTGCGCCGGCGGGTTCCAGTTCGCACAGCATGACCGGCGATTCCCGGCGCCAGCTGTGGCCGTGATCAGGATCGGCAAAGCGCTGTGCCAGCGCCTCGCGCAGCGACGCGGCGTCTTCCGTATCGCGTTCCTCCAGCCATGCGCCAGACAGCCATCCCGGCCGCGGCAGCCGGCACCAGCGCGTGCCGGGCGCCGAAGCGGCGCGAGCGAACCAGTCATCGAGCGTGGACCACCAGCCGTGCAGGTGGTTGTGCGCAATGCCCAGCGCATCGAGCCCCGCCGGCAACTGGCCATCCCGGTAGAACAGCCACCCGAGCAGATATACCTCGCTGCGGTCCACCGCAGGGCCCAGCAGCGCCTGCGCCTCGGCCGTGCGGGCCAGCGGCAGTTGACGCTGCACGATGTGGTCCAGCTTGTCGCCCAGCCGGTCCACCAGGTTGGGACCGACAAACGCTCGCAGCCCCTGCGGCGGCGTGCCGCCAGCATCGACCATCAGGTAGAACTTGGTGGCCATTTCCCAGTGCACGACCTCGCCGCTGCCCAGATCGCGCCAGACGAAGTCGAGCTCGCCGAGCGTCTGAATGCCATGGCCATGCGCGCGCCGCACCGGCACGTTCGCGGCAACCAGTTCCAGCCCTTGCGCATGGCGCAGGGCGAAATGCAGCAGGCGCTCGGCATGGCGCCCCAGCCGCAGGCTTCGCGCGCGTCCTGGCTCTTCAGGCAAGGCATCGGCAATGCCATTGGCGAGTTCGCCAATGGTGGCTGGGAGGCCGGCGGGATCGGCATGCTCGAGCCAGCGCTCCCAGGCGGCCTGGGTGCCGGAAGGCCAGCGAGCCGTGCGTGCGCCGCCATTGGCGGTGCCGGGTAGTGTCTCAAGCAGCGGGGGGGACAACGTGCACCAGGCCAGGTCGCGCGCGCGTTGCGATGCGGCCTGACGCCACAGCGGCAGCGCCGGCGTATGCACGCCGTTGCCGCCGTGGCTTATCGGGAGATCAGGCCTGGGCTCCCGCACGATCGTGCACCTCTCGGGCCAGGCACAGGTCCTCCCATGCGCGCGCCTTGTCGGTCAGGGTGCGCAGCAGGTAGGCGGGATGGTAGGTGACCACCACGGGAATCCCTTCGTAGCTGTGGACGGTACCGCGCAGCTTGCCGATCGGCGTGGTGGTGCGCAGCAACGACTGCGCGGCAAAGCGGCCCAGTACGACGATGACCTTGGGCCGCACCAGCGCAATCTGCCGCTTCAGGAACGGCTCGCACTGATCGACCTCGGCCGGTTCCGGATTGCGGTTGCCCGGCGGACGGCACTTGAGCACATTGGCGATGAACACATTGCGGCCGCGCCTGAGGCCGAGCGACGCCAGCATATTGTCGAGCAGCTTGCCGGCCTGGCCGACGAACGGCTCGCCTTGCAGGTCTTCGTTCTCGCCCGGGGCCTCGCCGACGAGCATCCATTCCGCTTCGCGGTCGCCTACGCCGAATACGGTATTGGTGCGCGTGCTGCACAGCCCGCAGGCTTCGCATGCGGCCACGGCGGCGTCCAGCGCGGGCCAGTCCATGGCGGCAATGGCAGCTGCTCGGTCCGGAACGGGGGCGATGAGCGGGGCATCGACTATCGCAGGGGGCAACAGCTCTGCGAGGGGCTCCACGACGTCGAAGACGTCGGCAGCCTCCACTGCGTCCATGTCGACCGATGCCTGCGCCACCATCGATATCGCTTCCTCGGCGGTTTCCGGCTCAGCAGCCATTACAGCCGGCAAGTCCGCCTCAACAGTGCCGCCCTCAGGCGCGGCAGGCGGTCTGCGCGGAATCCACTCGGTCGGAATCCCCAGCACTTCCAGGAACTGCGCGCGTCGGCTCATGCTGCGTCCTCCCCGCCGGGCCAGGCCCGACGCAGCACCAGTGCGTCTTCGCGCGCGTTACCGGCTGCCGGGTAGTAACCCTTGCGCCGGCCGATCTCGACAAAGCCCGCCTCCAGGTACAGCGCCAGCGCGCCCGTATTGGAAGGCCGCACTTCGAGCAGCATCGTATGCAGGTGGTGGGTATGCGACGTGGCCAATGCCACCGCGAGCATCAGCCGGCCCAGCCCCTGGCGCTGCCGGTGAGGCTCCACGGTGATGTTGAGCAGGTGCATTTCGTCGACGACCGGCATCAGCACGGCATACGCCACGAGCGTGCCCAGCGGATCGCGCAGGGTCAGCCCCATATGGCCGGCCTTGATGGAGTTCTCGAAATTGCCACGCGTCCACGGATGGGTGTAGGCACGCGATTCAATCTCCGCCACCGCATGCAGGTCCAGCGCGCTCATGCGTCCGAGTGCCCAGCCATTCGCCAGCGCGGGCATGGCCGGAATGCCCGTCCAGTCCGGGGTGTCGGTCGCATCCGAACGGTAGGACACGCTCACGATGCGCCCCCTGCCGCCGCCTTTGCCGCGGCCTTGGCTGCAGCGGCCGCTTCGCGCTCTTCGATGGTCTGTGCGACCTTGTCGCGCAGGTAGATCGGCATGGCGTCAGCGGCGTCGATGGTTTCGCCGCGCGCCAGCGCGCGCAGGGCGATGGCCAGCATCGGCTGCGCATGGGGCATCGCCTCGGGCAGCACGCGCGTGGCGCGTGCCAGGCCCGCCAGGCGCTCGCCAAATACCGTCGCGGCGTTGCCGGCTACCCAGAAATCGCCGGCGGGCAGCGGCACGGTTTCCGGCGGGCCGACCTGCAGCGGCGTTTCGGCTGCCCACTCCTGCGCCGCTTCGTCCCAGCGGAAGGCGCTCGAATAGGCTTCGTCCATGCGCGCGTCCAGCGCGACCAGCACCGACACATCAGCAGGCAAACCTGGCGTGGCGCCGCGTGCGCTTTCGGCGCAGACCATCAGCGTATTGACGGGAATGACCGGCAGCCCGGCGCCGAAGGCCAAGCCTTGCGCCACGCCGCAAGCGGTACGCAGGCCGGTAAAGGAGCCCGGGCCCGCGCCGAACGCAATTGCAGCGCAATCGGCCAGTGCAATGCCGGCCTCGGCCAGCAGTTCGCCCGCTGCGGGCAGCACGCGCGCGGAAGAGCGCGCGCCGGTATGTTCATGGCGAGACCATGACTCGACCGCGCCATCCGCCGTGGCACGGCCCAGTGCAACAGAACACCACTCGGTGGAAGTTTCGACAGCAAGAATCCAGGACATGGCGCGATTGTAGCCGGTGGCACCCCAAACCGAGTCCTTCCTCGGTTTTTTGACGGGCGCGGGCGGCGTGTTGGCGACTATCATCGGGCCATTCCTTCCCCCGACCTCTACAGGAGAACCCATGAGTGACCTGCAAGCCCGCTTCGAACAGGCCCAGATCGACGTCAAGCAACTCAGCGAGCGCCCCAGCAACATGACGCTGCTGCGCCTGTACGCACTGTTCAAGCAAGGCAGCGAAGGCGATGCGCACGGCGACAAGCCGGGCATGACGGATTTTGTCGGCCGCTACAAGTTCGAGGCGTGGGAAGCCCTCAAGGGCACGGCCAAGGATGCGGCCATGGAGAGCTACATCGCGCTGGTGGAAGACCTGCGCAGCGGCGCGACGGAATAAGGTTCGCTGGCGCCGTCTGTCGGAACGGACGGCGCCCCGCCTCAGGCTCCCGGCACCGGCTTCGGCCGGATGCGCCAGGATGCGAGGATGGCCGTGGCGATCACCACGCCCACGGCCAGGAAGGTTTCATCGAACGCGCGGATGCGCGCAGCCTGCGCCAGCACGTCGCCGCCCTGCCCCAGCGCCACGCCGTGCTGGTTCAGCCGCCACTGCAGGCCCACGCCGGCCAGGCTGACGCCGATCGCGCCGCCAAGCTGGCGCACGAAGTTGATGCAACTGGATCCTTGCGCGATCAGCGAGAAATCCACACCGCGCATGGAGCCGAGCGTCAGCGACGGCAGGATGCAACCCAGCCCGATTCGGCCCAGCACCGCCAGCGCCACCAGCACCAGGTACGGCGTGGACGGCGAACCCGTCGCCATCAGCAGGAACGACAGCGCCAGCAGCGCCAGCCCCAACGACACCTGCAAATGCGGTGATACGCGATGCGTGAAGCGTCCCGCCAAAGCGATCGTCACGCCAAGCGCAATACCGGCCGGCAGCAGCACCAGGCCCGCGCGCGACGGCGTATAGCTCAGCGCCATCTGCATGTACACCGGCAGCAGGTAGGTCGAACCAAACAGGCCGGCGCCGTAGATGAACGCGACCACCGCGCCCGCCGAGAACTGGCGGTAACTGTAGAGCCGCATGTCCATCAGCGGATCGGCCGCGCGAAGCTGCCACATCACGAACACCACGATCAGCACCACGCCCAGGCCAGCCAGCGCCAGCCCGGCGGCCACGCTTTCGCGCATTTCCACGAGGCCGTTCAACAGGCAGACCGTGGCGACCCCGGCCAGCGCGAGCCCGCGCCAGTCCAGCGGCTTGCGTTCGCCCATCATGATCGAATCGACGGCCATGAAGCGACGCGCCATGACTGCGCCTAGCAGCGTCAACGGCACCACCACGAAGAAAATCGAACGCCAGCCGAAGGCCTCCACCAGGAAACCACCGAGGCTCGGCCCCAGCGCGGGCGCCAGCACCACGCCGAACCCAAACAGGCTCATGGCCTTGCCCTGCTCCCGCTCGTCGAAGACGCGCAACACGAGGATGTTGGGCAGCGGCTGCATGATGCCCGCGGCGGCGCCTTCGGCCACGCGCATCGCGATCATCACGCCGTAGGTCGGCGACAGCCCGCCTACCAGTCCGCCCACGCCCAGCAACACCAGCGCCCCCAGGAACGTGCGGCGCAGGCCGTACCGGTTGAGCAGCCACGGCGTCAGCAGCATTGCCAGCGTCATGGCGATCATGAAACTGGCCGCGACCCACTGCGCGCGTTCCTGCCCGAGCACGAAATGCCGGCTCAGGTCGGGAATGGCGACATTGATGATGGTGGAAGAGACGATGGACGACATCGTCCCAAGCATCAGCGTGAGCAGCACCAGCCAGCGCAGGCGGTCGCCGTAGCGCGCGCGCAGCGCCGCCCGGGTCGGTCCGTCCGACCCGCCGCCGGAACCTTCCGGCGTTTGCGGAGCGCGGCTCACCCCAGGCGCCCCGTGGCAGCGATCTCGCGGACCTTGCGGACGGTGTCGATGTCGGCCTCGTGGTAGGCGGACTTGACGATTTCGGCGTAGCGGTCGTCGCCGCTGGCGTCCACGGCCGGCATGGTCGTGTCGTACACGAAGCGCAGCAGCAGCGCGCCCGCCGCGGGCGTCTCGATCACCATCGTCAGCGTGCCGCCGGCGTGCTCGGCGGTGGCAGCGGTCTCGTAGCGGACCTGGCGGCGCGGTTCGAACACCACGCGGTCATGGATCTTCGCAGCCCCGAAATGCAGCACGCGGTCGATCCAGCCTTCACCCCGGGCCAAGACTTCGGCGCGGTCCAGTCCCAGCACGAACAGTTCGGGCGACTCGGCGCGCAGGACCAGCCCTTGCCAGAGCTGGTCAGGCGTGAGCGGATCCAGTTGAGGATTGCCTGGATCGTTGATCTCTACCAAGTGCTCGAAACGCAACTTATTTCTCCGTGTTCTGATGTAATCGATATTATGAGGTGTCTGGCCTGTTCGTCAGTACCATTTCACTGCGCAGCGCAGCATCCGCGCCACGCGCCTAGAGGAGCCTTTCGCATGCCATTGACCGCGCCGTCTGAAGTCGATCCGCTGCAGATCCTGGTCTATGCCGACTCGCTTTCGTGGGGCATCGTGCCCGGCACGCGCCAGCGGCTGCCCTTCCCGGTCCGCTGGCCGGGCCGGCTCGAACTCGGCCTGAACGCCGACGGCGGCACCCCGGTCCGCATCATCGAGGACTGCCTGAACGGCCGGCGCACCGTCTGGGACGACCCGTTCAAACCGGGCCGCAACGGCTTGCAGGGTCTGGCGCAGCGCATCGAGATCCATTCCCCGCTGGCGCTCGTGGTTTTGATGCTGGGCAACAACGATTTCCAGTCCATGCATCCGCACAACGCCTGGCATGCGGCACAAGGGGTCGGCGCGCTCATTCATGCCATCCGCACGGCGCCCACCGAACCAGGCATGCCGGTGCCACCGATCCTGGTGGTCGTGCCTCCGCCGATCCGCACACCGTGCGGGCCGCTTGCGCCCAAGTTCGCCGGCGGCGAGCACAAGTGGGTGGGCCTGCCCGAGGCCTTGCGCGACCTGTGCGCCGCCGTCGATTGCCCGCTGTTCGATGCGGGCACCGTAATCCAGAGCAGTGCCGTCGACGGCGTGCACCTTGACGCCGATGCCCATATCGCCCTCGGCGATGCCCTGCAACCGGTCGTCCGTACGCTGCTCGAGCGCTGAATCTTCGGCCAATCGCGGCAAGGGACACCTCTCCTGACAGCAGTTGTCAGGAGCACGGGCGCACAATGCGGCAGCTATCCCCCCAAAGCTGTCAGGAGACCGTGATGGAGTTGCTGATCAACGTCGACGTCGATGACCTGCCGCGCGGCATCGGCTTCTACCAGGAAGGACTGGGCCTACGCCTGAGCCGCAAGCTGTTTGACGATACCGTCGCAGAAATGACGGGCGGCGCCACGCCCATCTACCTGCTCGCCAAGCCGGCCGGCACGCGCCCGACCTCGCGCGCCGATACTCGGCGCGACTACCGCCGGCACTGGACGCCGGTGCACCTCGATTTTGTCGTGGACAACCTCGAGGCCGCCATCGAGCGCGCTCTGGAAGCCGGCGCGGAGATCGAGGACTGGCCGCAGGAGTTCGACTGGGGCCGGCAGGCGACGCTGTCGGACCCGTTTGGGCATGGGCTTTGTTTTATTGAGTGGAAGGGTGAGGGGTATGGAAGCTCACGCCATTAAATGGCAGCATTCCCGCCGCACTTGAATTCATAAGCATATGAAAAAGAAATAGACGCCCAAATACCCTGCGCAGCCCCGTTTGGACGCAATTGCGTTAATCTTTGGCTTCGCCCGCCCCACCCTACACGGACCGGGGTCAGGCGCCTTTCAAGCCACAAGCTTCCAATAACATCCAAACTCTCCTATGCGCAGCATCTCCCTTTACAAGCGTCTGGCGGTTGCCGTGTCCGCCGTTGGCTTCATTGTCGCCGCCGGCAGCGCCTCGGCCCAGGAACAGACCATTCGCGTGGGTACCGTGAGCGGTCCGGACGCCGAAGTCTGGCAAGTCGTGCAGAAAGTGGCCAAGAAGAATGGCCTGAACGTGAAGGTCGTGGAATTCAACGACTACGTGCAGCCGAACGCCGCGCTGGATGCCGGCGACCTCGACGCCAACAGCTTCCAGCACCAGCCTTACCTCGACAGCCAGATCAAGCAGCGCGGCTACAAGATGGTCAGCGTGGGCTATACCTACATCTCGCCGCTGGGCATCTACTCGAAGAACCTGAAGTCGCCGAAGGACCTGGCGCAGGGCGCCAAGGTCGCCGTGCCCAACGACCCGTCGAACGAGAACCGCGCGCTGCTGCTGCTCCAGGCACAGGGAGTGATCAAGCTCAAGGCCGGCGCGGGCACCAACGGCACCAACGCAACCCCGCTGGACGTCGCCGAGAACCCGAAGAAGCTGAAGATCGTGGAACTGGACGCCGCCCAGCTGGCCCGCGCCCTGCCCGACGTCGGCGCCGCCGTCATCAACACCAACTATGCGCTGGCCGCCGGCCTGCAGCCGACCAGGAACGCGATCGGCCTGGAAGACATCCACAGCCCGTACGCAAACATCATCGTCGTGCGCACCCAGGACAAGGACAAGCCGTGGGTGAAGAAGCTGGTGGCGGCCTATCAGTCGGAAGACGTCAAGCAGTTCATGAAGACCCAGTTCAAGGGCGCGATGGTCCCTTCGTTCTGATCGTCTGATGATCTGATCGCGAAGCGGGGCCGGTGCGGCAGGATTCGAACATCCTGATCCGGTCCCGTATGCCATCGCCAATCTGTCCCCAAATCGCGGCCGCGCGCGTGCCATCGTTGCAAGCGCACCGCGTTCCCCGCCAAAACTGCGGCCCGAAAACCGATGCGTGGTACAGTGAGCGCCCTTCAACGCGAGAGGCCCGCATGTCCCGCCGCGCTATTGATTTCACGCTGAAACGGGAGACGCTCGCGTGACCGCATCCCCACGCCAGCCTTCCTCACGCAGCCCCCTTGCCATGGTGGTACGGCTCGTTGCCGCGCTGCCGCTGCCAGTCGCCCATGCACTCGGACGCATGTTGGGACGGCTTGTCTATGCCCTGCCCGGTCGATACCGCCAGCATGTGCAGCAGAACGCCATGCAGGCCGGATATCCGGGGCCTGCTTTCGCGCGCCGGGCGGCGGCCGAAACCGGTGCGATGATGACCGAACTGGCCCATGTCTGGTTTCGCAGCCCGGATTGTATGGAAAAGGTCATCTGCGAAGACTGGGACGTGATCGAGCAAACGCTGGCCGAAGGCCGCGGTCTCGTCATGCTCACGCCTCACCTGGGATGCTTCGAACTGGCGGCCCGCTATGCCGCGGAACGCATCTCGCTGACGATCATGTTCCGGCCGCATCGCAAGGCGGTGTTTCGGGACCTGCTTGATTGGGTGCGCGAAACGTCGAACCTCAAGGCGGTTCCGGCAACCGCACAGGGCGTACGTGCATTCGTACGCGCATTGCGACAAGGCGAGGCGGTCGGCCTGTTGCCCGATCAGGCTCCCAAGGGCGATGGCGTCTGGGTGCCCTTCTTCGGCCGCAAGGCCTACACGATCACCTTGCCGTGCAAGCTGGCTTCGCAAACCGGTGCGCCACTGATCATCGCCGCCGGCGAGCGGCTGCCGCATGGGCGCGGCTGGCGCATGCATGTGAAGCGACTGACCGCGCCAATGCCGCCGACTACGGAAGAACAGGCTGCATGGATCAATGCCGAGGTCGAGGAGATGATCCGCCGATTCCCCGAGCAGTATCTGTGGGGCTACAACCGCTACAAGGTACCGTCCGGCACGCAAGCGCCGAGCGCGAACAGCACCGAGACCGCAAACGCCGCGTGACGACTGCGCTCGCGGCGAATTCCTCGCTCACTTGAGGTATTTCATCGTCGCCACGCCCGTGGCGACGAGCGTTTCTTCGTCCAGCCAGACCTCCGCGCGCGAGAAGAAGATCGAACGGCCACGCCGCTCGACCATGCCTTTCGCGGTCAGCAGCTTGCCTGTCCCGTTGCTCAGGAAGTTTGACGTCAGCGACAACGTGACGGCGTGCAACGGCGCTTCGCCGGGCGGCGAGTACAGGCCCGAATAACCCGTCGCGGCATCAAGCAGGGTGCAGATGGTGCCCCCGTGAATGACGCGGCTCCGGTTGAGCATATGGGGCGCGACGTCGAGTTCCAGCTCCACGTAATCGCGGCGCCATTGGGTAATGCGGACACCGACGCTTTCCAGCGCGGGATTATCGAGGCTGAATCGGCCGTGATCGTCACAGGAAACAACATCCGCGGCAGTGGCGGTTTCGGAGAATTGATCTTTCATTTCATGAATCGGCGCGGCTCCTTGGGGAAGCGCACGCCTTGCAAGCTACAGGGGGCACGCCGGGCTGACGCCCCTTCAGGAAGCGCAGGCCCGTTTGCTATCGCGCGACAGCAAGAGCGTAACTTCCGGCGATTTGCCCCTGACGTAAAGCTGGATTTCGCGAACGGTCCCTTTTGTCCGCGTGAATGCCCTATTCCTTTGCGGTTTCCGCCAGGATGCTGTGGATCGCCTGTTCGAAGGCTTCCGCCGGCTGGCCGCCCGTCACCAGGTAGCGGCGGTTGAAGATGATGGCCGGCACGGAACTGATGCCCATCGACTGGTTCTCGCGTTCCGCCTCGCGCACCTCATCGGCGTAGTCGCCACCCTGCAGCACCTGGCGCGCCCGCGCGCCATCGAGTCCGACCGATTCTGCAACGTCGACCAGCACATCCTGATCGCTGGGATCCTGGCCCTCGCCATGGTAGGCCTTCAGCAGTGCGAGCTTGAGCGGAAGCTGGCGGCCTTCGAGCCCTGCCCAATGCAGCAGCCGATGTGCGTCGAACGTGTTGTAGACGCGCGTACGCGGCCCGAAAGCAAAGCCCACCGAAGCGCCGCGATCGCGGATCATCGCCTGCGTCTCGGCAATCTGCTCCGCAGTGCGCCCGTATTTCTTGCCGAGGTACTCGACGATCGACTCGCCCTCGGGGCCCATGTCGGGATTCAGTTCGAAAGGATGCACGGCGATCTCGACCTCTACGGCATCCCCGAGTCGCGACAGTGCAAGCTGCAGCGAGGACAGGCCGATGGCGCACCACGGACAGGAGATGTCGGAAATGAAGTCGATGCGAAGCGGTTGGGTCATGGGATTTGTGGCGGGAACGGCCCTATGTGGGGAAAAGCAGCGCACAGCGTAACCCGAAATGGCGGTGCTTGCAGGAGCCGGCCTTGTCAAGAACGACCGTCGCATCGCCAGGATCGACGACCCCTCCATGCTTGGATGCAGTTGTCGTCGAACGCCGGAATGGGGTGAATCGAAAGCAGGCGGCGGATGACTGGCGTGCGGACCTGCGAATTTCAACGATAGTGTCCGTGCCGTTCGAGCACTTCGATCTTGTACCCATCCGGGTCCTGGATGAAGAAGAACCTGGCCAGGAGTTCGTCGCCGGACTTGAACTCCTTTACGGGTAGCGGCTGATACCCCGCTGTCAACAGCGCGGCGTGCTTAGCGGCAACATCGTCCACCACCACCGCAACATGGCCGTAGCCGTCCCCATGCGTGTAGGGTTCGCTACGGCCCTTGTTATAGGTAAGCTCGAGCTCCACATCGCTCGCCGGGTTGCGCAGGTACACCAGCGAAAAATCAGGAAAATCGAGCCTGTGCGAGGGTTTCAGGTCCAGCACTTCGTCATAGAACCTGAGGGATGCGTCAAGATCGCGCACCCGGATCATCGTATGGATGAATTTAGCCATGGTCAGTGAGTCGTGATTCCAATGTTGGGCGAGGAAGCCGTCGGCTCTTCGATCAATTCCTTGCCCTGCTGGGCCTCTTCAAACTGATCGCATTTCCTGCGAAGAAAGCGAAGGCACGTGACTCTCAGGAAGGACGTAAAGTTTTGCACGTCGCCTCGATGCCGCATGATCTCGTCGTGGAACTGTACGATCAGCGCGTTGGTCGTCATGCCTTCCTCTGCCGCCAGGGTCGACAACGTGTCCCAGACGAAGTTCTCCAGCCTGATGCTGGTCTGCACACCATGAATGCGCACCGAGCGCGTCCGCGATTCATAGTGAATGGGGTCTGCCGTAACGAAGAACTCGCACATAGGGAGCCTCTGCGCTGGTCATTGTCTCGGGGTCAGATCGTTCTCTTTGACATCCGGGAGGCGATATAGTCGGCCTGCCGGATGGCAAGGGTCACAATGGTCAGTGTCGGATTCTCCGCCCCGCCAGTCGTGAACTGGCTACCGTCGCTGATGAACAGGTTCGCGATGTCGTGAGTCTGCCCCCATTTATTGCATACGCCATCGCTTGCGCGCGCGCTCATGCGCGCCGTCCCCAGGTTGTGGGTCGAAGGATATGGCGGCGTCCGGAATGTCTTGATGGCTCCGACGGCTCCGTACAGGCGCTCTGATTGGGTGTAGGCGTGATTTCGCATCGCGATATCGTTCTCGTGATCGTCGAAATGCACATTGGGAACGTAGTTTCCCCAATGGTCCTTGACATTGCTGTTCAACGTGACGCGATTGGATTCGCGCGGCATGTCCTCGCCGACAATCCAGAGACCGGCGAGATCCGTGTATCTGTCCATCCACCACGTGAAGTCGCTGCCCCAGGCACCAGGGTTCAGGAACGCTGCCATGAACGGAACGCCCAGCGCGAGTGTTTCGAGTTCATAGCCGCCCACGAATCCGCGCCGCGTGTCATTGCGTGCTTCGTCCCGCACGATGCCGGCCATCGTCGTCCCGCGATACATGTGGACGGGTTCATTGAAGGCCGCGTAGACGGACCCCGTCATATGGCGCATATAGTTGCGCCCCACTTGCCCTGACGAATTGGCAAGGCCCTCCTTGAACATGCCTGAAGCCGACATCAGCAAGAGGCGGGGCGTCTCGATGGCGTTCCCGGCCACGCAGACGACGCGGGCCTTTTGCCGCTGCTCCTTGCCATCGGCATCCATGTACACGACGGCATTCACGCGCCCTTTCTGGTCATGCTCAATACGGGTGGCATGCGCCTGCGTCCGCAGTTCGAACTTGCCGGTTGCTTCCGCCGCGGGTAACTCGGTGTACAAGGTGGACCATTTCGCACCGCTCTTGCAACCTTCGAAGCAGAACCCGAGTTGCATGCACCTGGCCCGGTCCTTGCGCGGCTGGCTGTTGATCGCCATATGGCCGGTGTTGACTTCCTTGTACCCCAGGCGCGTGGCGCCGTTGTACATGACCTTGAAGTTGTTGTTTCCAGGCAGCCCCGGGATGCCGTGTGTTCGTGTCACCCCCATCTTGTCCTCGGCCTTCGCATAATACGGCGCCAGTTCCTTCAGCGTGACAGGCCAGTCCAGCAGGTTCGCCCCCTTGATGTCGCCATACACCGTGCGCACCCGGAACTCGTGCTCCTGGAGCCGAAGCGAAGCGCCGGCCCAATGCGTACTGGTGCCTCCCACCGTCTTGCAGACCCATGCCGGCAATTCCGCGAAATCCTTCGCAATACGCCACGTGCCGGAGGTCGTGCGCTTGTCGAGCCAGGCGAGCTGGCTGAAGGCCTTCCACTCGTCATTGATGAAACTCGCGTTGGACTGCTTTCCACCCGCCTCAAGCACCACGACCTTGATGCCCTTCTGGCACAGCTCATTGGCAAGCGTCCCGCCGCCGGCGCCTGAACCGATGATGACGACAACGGAGTCGTCACTGAAGTCGAACTTGGCCATTTTTGTCTCCGTTCAGGGGTCGTCTGCCACGCAGGGCGCACGCCTCTTCTGTGCTGCGATATCTTTGCTTCGGAGGAACCGCCGGAGCGCTCTGGACTCAGCCCATATAAGGCGGCGGGCTCGCTGATGCAGGCGGATCCGGCAGCCACTTCAGGTCCTGGAAGCCGCGAACGATGTATCCGCCTTTTTCCCACGCGGAGCCTGGATACCCGAGCGCGGCGAAAGCCATTTCGCTGTCGTACAGCGATGTCACCGCTTTGCCGCGCACCGTATTGAAGAAAGGCTGCCCCTCCATCGCCTTGACCGCTGCGAGGCGTTTCGCGGCGTCGGCTTTGACAAAGCTGCCGCCCGCCTCGCGATCCAGAGCAGCAATGCCCGCACGCAATTGATCCGCGACGCTGGCATCCTTGGCCGCCGCGGCGTCCAGGTCCTTGGCGAGCAGTGCGTAGATTGCGTCCGGGAACTTCTCATGCGGGAACAACACGCGGCCCATCTGCATCAGCGTGTCCCCCTGTTGCTGGTTCAGTACCTTGAGCTCCACGGCCCAGACCGTTGACGGCGCCAGCAATGCCAGCGGGCTGCCCGCCGCTAGTGTGCCGATCAGCACACCCGCTCCTTTCAGGAGGCTTCTGCGCGTCAACGTTGCGCGGGCCGGTTCGCGACGTTCCTTCTCGTCGATCTGGGAAATCGGGATGACTTTCATGGAAGACTCCCATCAGGTTTAAGCGTCTGGCGAGACGCTGGCGGCGCCGCAAACTGGCGCAGCTTCTTCTTTTACTTGTCCGGGCTGCCGGCAAGGATCCATTCGGCAAGGGTCCGCGCGTCGGCGTCGGAAAGCCCGGCTTGTGCGGGCATGGGTGTACTGCCCCATTTGCCGGCGCCGCCAGCCTTGATGCTCGCGGCCAGGGTCGATGGATCCACGCCCTTGTACTTCGCTGCGACCTCCGCATACGAAGGGCCGACCAGCCGTGCATTCACCGCGTGGCAGCCAAGACAAGCGTTCTGGTTCGCAAGCTGCCGGGCGCGCGCCGCGTCCGGGGCGGCATGCGATGAAGCTGCCGTCATCAACGCCGCCATGGCAAACGCGGCTTTCCATGCGCTGGCGATGCGGCCACCCTCACATCGCGCTTGTCGTTGATCCGGGGGGCAGGGAGATCGGGGCGCGCGTATGCGAATGGTTATCACAGTGTTGTCTCCGTGGGTTCTTGCCTCGTCGCCGTTCGATGGTCGCGAGCTTTGAACTGAATATAGTCTCGCTCTGGCCGACCTAGGTCACATCCGGCTATTCACAGGTTAAACCCTGAGTTTCAGTGTGAAATGGCCGCCAGCAGTGGCGTCGGCCACACCGACTGACACAGTGGGTAACGCTGCCAGGATGCGTTTGACTGCGCGATTGCTGCGCCGCAACGAGCGGGAGCCCGCAATGGCACGGGCGTCCTTGGCTTCATGCTGCGACGAGAATATTGAGGCGATGCGGGCGAACGATGTCGTCACTGCGACAGCGCCGAAAAACAAAAAACCCGCGGCTTTCACCGCGGGTTTCTTCACTGCAACAAGCCGCTACAGGCTCAGACTTCTTCGTACAGCGGCAGCGTCAGGAATTCGGCGAAGTCTTCCGACGTCGACATCTGCTCGAAGATTTCCGCAGCGCGGTCGTACGTCTTGGTCTCGCCGCCGACTTCGGCCTTCACCTTGGCCAGTTCTTCCGGAATCAGCTTGCGCACCAGCTCGGCCGTAACCTTGGTGCCGTCTTCCAGCTTGCCCTTCGGCGAGCGAATCCACTGCCACACCTGCGAGCGCGAGATTTCGGCGGTGGCCGCATCTTCCATCAGGTTGTGGATCGGCACGCAGCCGTTGCCGGCCAGCCAGGCGCCCAGGTAGTGGATGCCGACGTTGATGTTCATGCGCAGGCCGCCTTCGGTGATCGGCGTTTCCGGCTGGAAGTCCAGCAGGTCCGAACCCTTCACGTTCACGTCCGGGCGTTGCTTGCCGAACTGGTTGGGCTTGTCGCCCAGCACGTCCACGAATTCCTTCATGGCGGGCTCGACCAGGCCCGGGTGAGCCACCCAGCCGCCGTCGTAGCCGTCGGTCGCGTCGCGCTTCTTGTCGTTGATGATGCCCTGCATGGCGATGGCGTTCTTCTCCGGATCGTTCTTGATCGGGATCAGTGCGCTCATGCCGCCCATGGCGGGCGCGCCGCGGTAGTGGCAGGTCTTCAGCAGCAGCAGTGCATAGGCACGCATGAACGGCGCGGTCATGGTGACCTTGGCGCGGTCGGCCAGGCAGAAGTTCTTGTCGTTCTTGAACTTCTTGATGCACGAGAAGATGTAGTCCCAGCGGCCGGCGTTCAGGCCAGCGCTGTGCTCGCGCAGTTCGTACAGGATTTCATCCATTTCGAACGCGGCGAGGATGGTCTCGATCAGCACGGTGGCCTTGATGGTGCCTTGCGGCAGGCCGATCTCGTTCTGGGCCATCACGAAGACGTCGTTCCACAGGCGTGCTTCCAGATGGCTTTCCATCTTCGGCAGGTAGAAGAACGGGCCGTCGCCGCGGGCGATCTGCTCCTTGGCGTTGTGGAACAGGAACAGCGCGAAATCGAAGATGCCGCCCGAGACGCGCTTGCCGTCGATCGTGACGTGCTTTTCGTCGAGGTGCCAGCCACGCGGGCGCACCTGCAGCGTAGCGATCTTGTCGTTGAGCTTGTATTGCTTGCCCTTCGACTCCAGCGTCAGCGTTCGGCGCACGGCGGCCTTCAGGTTCACCTGACCCTGCAGCTGGTTGTGCCAGTTCGGGGTGTTGGAATCCTCGAAGTCGGTCATGTAGCTGTCAGCGCCCGAATTGAAGGCGTTGATGACCATCTTGGCCTCGACCGGGCCGGTGATTTCCACGCGGCGGCATTCCAGGGCCTTGGGGATCGGGGCCACCTTCCAGTCGCCTTCGCGGATGTGCTTGGTCTCCGGCAGGAAATCAGGCAGTTCGCCGGCGTCCAGGCGCTTGGTGCGCTCCACGCGAGCGGCCAGCAGTTCCTGGCGGCGCGGCTCGAAAGCGCGGTGGAGCTTGTCTACCAGGGCCAGTGCTTCCGGCGTGAGGATATCTTCGTAGGCCGGCAGGATCTCGCCGGTAATCTTCATGCCCGCGGGCAGCGTGATAGCCATCAGTCTTCTCCTGTTAGTCGATAGCTTGTTAGAGGGTTGACCGCTCGTTGCCGTTCAGATTTCCACGCCTTTGGCGCGGACGAAATCGAGCAGGTCGTTCATATCGTGCCCGGTGCCGGAGGGCGCTACGTCGAGCCGCTCCGCCGGGTGGCCGGCACGGTTGATCCAGAACGTGGTGTAGCCAAACCATGTCGCGCCGCAGGCATCCCAGCCATTCGACGAGACAAAGAGGATGTCTTCGGGTGGCAGGTCGAATGCCTTCGGCCCGAGCGCATAGGCCGCCGGTGCCGTCTTGTACTGGCGCACGGCATCGACGGACAACACATGATCGAACAGCCCGTGCATGCCCGCACTCTTGACCGAGATATCGAGCATCTCTGCATTGCCGTTCGACAGGATGCCCAGTGGCAGGCCCGCGCGTCGCAGTCGCTTGAGCGCGCCCAGGTTCTCCGGGAACGCAGACAGGCAGGCGTATTCCTTGAGCAACTGCGCCTCGGTCGCCTCGTCCAGCGTCACGCGCAGTCGTTCTGCTGCGTAGCGCAGCGAATCCACCGTCAGCGCCCAGAACGGCTTGTAGTACTTGCCGTCGGGCGAGGCCATGGTGCGAACGCGGGTGTAGTCGATCTGGCGTTCGCGCCACAGCAGCGCCAGGGCCTCGCCCTTGCCCGGGAACAATTGCTCCGCGCGCGCCGTGACGGAATACACGTCGAACAGCGTGCCGTAGGCGTCGAAGACGACTGCGCGGATCTTGGTCATGAGGCGCTCTGGTTTCCGGGAATGTGCGGTGCCGTAGGCGTTTGCGTGGGGCTGTACACCAATGAATGCATCGCATTGTAGGCAGTCGCTGCAGTGCGGCAAAGCGGCCCCGGGTCACTTGATCTTTTACTTTTCGGCATCTAATCTTGGCTGACTCATCGAACAATAAACACCAATCCTCTCCCATTTGCGCGAAATCCCCGTCCACCAGCCCGTGCGGGTGATCGCGCAGGCATCGCAGGCAAACATTCGTGGACCATTTCAAACAACTGGAGACTTTTGTATCCGTGGCCTCGCGCGGCAGCTTGTCCGCCGCGGCGGCAGCCGAAGGGGTGGCACCGGCCATCATCGGACGGCGCATCGATGCCCTGGAGGAGCGGCTCGGCGTCAAGCTGCTGATCCGCACCACGCGCAAGATCAGCCTGACCTTCGAGGGGTCGGCCTTCCTGGAAGACTGCCAGCGCATCCTGAACGACCTGCACAACGCGGAAGCGAGCGTGTCGGCAGGTGGCGTGAAGGCCAGCGGCCACCTTCGTGTCACGGCCCCGGCCGGCTACGGACGCAAGCATGTGGCGCCGCTGGTGCCGCTGTTTATCGAATCGCACCCGGATGTGACGATTACGCTGGATCTGTCCGACCGCGTCGTCGATCTCGTCAACGAAGGCTTCGACTGCGCCATTCGGCTTGGCGATCTGCCGGACTCCAGTCTGGTTTCCATCCGTCTTGCGGAAACACGGCGAGTGGTGGTGGCATCACCCGACTATCTGGCCAGGGCAGGCACTCCGGTTCTGCCGGAAGAACTGCAGGGCCATAACTGCCTGGCCTTCGGCGCGAGTGCCAATGTGCAGCGAGGCTGGGTGTTCCAGCAGGAAGGCCGTACGGTCACGGTCAAGGTGGGCGGCGATATGGAATGCACGGACGGCGCCGTGCTCCACGAGTGGTGCCTGCAGGGCCATGGATTGGCCTGGCGTTCGTGGTGGGAAGTCGGCAGCGAAATCGCCAGCGGCCGGCTGGTGACGGTGCTCGATGAGTTCCAGGCGCCGCCCATCGGCATCCACGCCGTATTTCCGCAGCGCAAGCACCTGCCGCTGCGCGTGCGCTTGTTCATCGACCACCTGAAGAACACCTACGGCAATCCGGCCTACTGGCGCCGGACTGAGCAGGCCCCGGCACGGCCAGCCATGACGGCAATGGCGGGATAAGGCAGCGACGCGGTGGCCGGATGTGCGCTATCACACTCTGTTGCAATTGATTTAGCGCAATGCCCTACTCGGCACACTGTCTACAATGGTTTTCAGACAGGCGCTTTCCGGTCGCAAGCAAAGGTCTTGTGAAGGTCGCAACCGGGCCTGCCCTCCCCTCATTCCCCGCATGAAAGGAGTCCCGCATGTTCCAACACATCCTTCTACCGACCGACGGTTCCGACCTGTCCAAGAAGGCAATCAACGGCGGACTGGAACTGGCCAAGGCCATCGGCGCACGCGTCACTGCCTATGTTTGCCTGGAAGAGTATCCATACACGCCGTTCAGCGAGATCGTGGTCGAAGCGCCGCAGGCCTTCAAGGACCGCATCGAGAACCAGGCCAAGCTGTACCTGAAGGAAGTGGAAAACCTCGCCATGGCTGCGGGCGTGACGTTTGACACCGACATGTCGACGTTTGCGGTGCCTTACCTCGGCATCATCGACGCGGCCGAGCGGCATGGCTGCGACGTGATCTTCATGGCTTCGCACGGCCGGCGCGGCTTGTCCGGGCTCCTGCTGGGCTCGGAAACCCAGAAGGTGCTCACGCACACCGACATTCCGGTGATCGTTTATCGCTGATTCTGATCGGGCCAGCGGATCGGGCCGGGGCAGCGCCCCGGTCCTTGCATTTTCCGCTCAGGCGGCGAGCTTGCGGAGCGTTTCGAGAACGGCGTCGCCCTTGAACGGCTTGACGATCCAGCCGCGAACGCCGGCTGCCTTGCCGCGCTCCTTCATGGCCGGGCTGCTTTCCGTGGTCAGCATGATGATGTTGACACCGGCGTTATTCAGTTCGCCGCGGATCTTTTCCACCATGGTCAGGCCGTCCATCTCGGGCATGTTGATATCGCTGACCACCAGCCGGATGTCCTGACGGCCACGCAGCTTCGCAAGACCGTCCTTGCCGTCCACCGCAGTCTCCACATCCAGGCCATTGCGCCGCAGGAATCCGGCGACCTCGTCCCGCACCGTGCTCGAGTCGTCTACTACGAGAATCTTCCCCATTTATTGCCTCGTCTTCTTTCGTATCAACTTTCGTATCAAAACAATTCCAGCTCGCCGCAACTCTCGGTCTCTGCCGGGATATCGGCCTGGAAGTCGAGCGGGCCATCCGCACACACTGCCAGCGTCACGCCCACCTGCACCCCATCGTTGATGACCACCGCATAAGTGGCCAGCATTTCGGGGCCGAGCGCATCGACGTGCGACAGGCAATGCGCGCCGAGCACGTAGGGCGTGGACATGCCCAGATCCGGGAAATGCGCCGACAGTGCGTGGCTGATGGCACCGCAGCACAGATTGCCGATTTCCAGGAAACCCTCCAGCGGCGTCACGCTGGCCGCATCACGCACGAAGTACTCGCGCGTCTGTGCACGCGCTGGCAGGTGCAGCAGGAGCAGCAGCCGAAACGCGAGGCCCGAAATCGTGAACGTGACGATATCCGCGTCGGTCGCCATCGTTTCCGTGCTGACGCGCGCCACGCTGCAGTGGTCGGCGGCATCCATCACCAGACGGCTGCGCACGGCGTGCTGCAGGATCCGGTCAAAGCTGTCGCTTGCGTTCGCGCTGATCACGACCCTGCCCTGCCTGATAGCGAAGCGAGCTGGCCGGCCAGTGACTCGACCTGGCTCAGCGACGCGGTGACCATCTTGCCGCCGGCCTGGATATCCTGGAACGTCGCCGCCGTGGACAGGTCGTTCTTGTGCAGGCATTCGCCGAAGCCGCGCGCCAGCGCTTCCGACCGGGCCGCAAGCGTTCTGACTTCGCCGGCGACGATCGCAAAGCCGCGGCCGAACTGCCCGGCATGCGCGGCTTCGATCGAAGCGTTCAACGAGACAATGACGACGTGTCGCACGATAGAAGCCAGCTCCGCGTTCTTGGTGTGCATCTCGCGGTTCTGCGCCATCAGCGCGATCATCTGCTCGTGCCAGCGTTCGAAAGTCGTCGCCAGGCTGCGCAGGCGGTTCGTTTCGGCAGCGATACGGGCGGCATGCGCAGCCGCGTTGCGCGCGGCCCCTTGCGCGCCGTGCAGCGCCTCGGCTGCCTGGCGTGCCTGCCGGGTCTGCTGCGTCAAAGCCTCCCTGGTCTGCGCAAGTTCCTGCTCGAGTTGCGCCACGCGCTGTTCGGCGGCCTCGCGCAACTCGCGTTCGCCATCTTCCTGCCACAAGGGTGGCTCTGTCACGGGCTGCACTCCCGGAACGCGCGCAGCGCGCCTGTCACCGAACCATGTTCTCCATCGCGCGGCCCACGTGCCGGTACGGCCGGCAAATCCTTCCACCAAAGACTGTCTGCTCATTGCCCTGACACTGATCCTCAAATCGTTCATGCTTCCACCGGCTGCGATACAGCTGCACGGCCCGCTTGCGGCTGTCGGTTCTCAAGTCCGGCGGTGGCCACGATGCAGCGTTGCGGCAGCCGCACGATGGTTTCGAAGGACCGGAACATGGCGCCTTCGCTGTTGTCGGTAAAGTGCAGGTTTACGCTGCCGCCCTCGCGTTGCAGGAAGGCCAGCACCGCCTCCATGCCGACACCTCGGCCGGAGACCGCCGTCACGTTCTGCGCGGTCGAGAACCCGGCTCGGAAGATGAACTGCGCAAGCTCTGCATCGCTGCACGCCTGATCGGCTTGCAGCCAACCGCGCGCGATGGCGATGCTGCGGATGCGCCCAAGGCCCAGCCCGCGGCCGTCATCGGCCAGCGTTACCCGCAGGCCCTGCTCGTCCGTGATCACATCGACCGTGATCCGGCCCGCACCCGGCTTGCCCTCCAGGCGGCGCACGTCGGGCTGCTCGATCCCGTGGTCGAGCGCATTGCGCAACAGGTGAGTGAATACGTCCGTGAGCACGATGCCGGCCTTCGCCACCACGCGCTGGCCGCCACCATTGACCTGTACGGTCGGCGCGGCCTTGCCAAGTTCGGCTGCCAGCGAAGGCAGGGAGTTCAGCACACCCGACAAGGCGTGATCGACGCTAACCGTGCCCAGGTGGCTCAGGTTCCGGTGCACCGCATCGCGCATCGCGGCAAGCTCTTGCAGACTGGTCGGATCGGACTGTTCCACAAGCGCGAGCGTCGTGCGAATGGCCTCTTCATCGGCAGACGGCATGCCAGCCGCCGACCCACGGCGCTGTGTGCCGCGCCCGAGCCGCGATTCGCTGATCGTTGCATAGCGGCCCAGCGCATCATGCACGCGCTCGAGTTCGTCGAGCAGCCGGTCCTTGTCCCAGTCGCCTTGGGCGGCGGCGCTGCGCAGCGAGTCGTACGACTGTTCGATCTCGTGCGCGACTTCGGCAATATGGCGGAACTGGTGCGTGCGCGCATTGCCCTTCACGGTATGCATATTGCGGAACAGCGCGTTGACCGCGTCGATGTCCGCCTGCACGTTCTGGCGCAGGATGCGCTCGTTCTCGCGCGCAAACCCGACCGCGTTTTCCATGAAGCGGCTGAACGATGCCTCGTTTACCGCCAGGATCTCCCCGATGATCTCGAGATCCTGCTTCTGCTCGCTGGCCTCGGCCGCAAGTTTGCGCAACTGCGTGACATCGCGCAGGCACAGCATCAGCCGCACGATGTTGTCGTGCTCGTCGGTGATCGGCGACCAGCTCAGGTCCAGGACCTTCACGCGCCCGTCCGGCATGCGGCGCGTGACTTCCGTCACGAGCAGATGCTCGTTGAATTCGAAGTTCATCAGGTCCTGCCCAAGGCAGGCGTCCATGGCAGCATCCACCTGCGAAGCCACCTCGGCGCTGATATCGCTGTGCGCGAAGATCAGCTCCATGACTTTGCGGCCCTCGATCTCGTGCGTTTCCAGGATCTGTTCGAGGAACCTTGAATACTCGGGATGGACGACCGCGCCCGGCACTACGGTCAGGATGCCCTGCTGCATGTTCTGCAGGATGGCCTGCATGTCGGCCGTCTTCTGCCGCAGCAGCCCCGCGTTTTCCTGGATCTTCTCGATCATGCGGTTGAACGCGACGATCGAACGGCCGATCTCGTCCGCGCTGCCAACCGGCACGCGGCGCGAAAAATCCTGGCTGTCCGCGATCTCGCTCATCATCGCCTGCATGCGCGTCAGCGGACGCGCAATCTGGCGGTACAGCACCATGCCGACGCCTACGAGCAGCACCACCGCGATGCTGCTCACCACGCCAATGGCCGTGGTGGTCGTGCGCATCAGCCCGTTCAGTGCGGTGACGGCCTCGTCTTTTTCCCGGTTCTTTTCGACGCGCAGCGTCTGGACGATCTTTTCCATCTCGTCGCGATAGCGCGCCACGTTGGCGAACAGGAAAGCCTGCGCGAGTTCACCGCGGCCAGCGGCCTTCATTTCCGCGGTTTCGCGGATGGCCTCGGCGTAGTTGTCGAAGCTTTCCCTGGCTTGCTCCACCAGCCCGCGCTGGGCCTGCGTATGCGCGTGCTTCGCCTGGGCTGCGAGCGCCTCGCCCAGCGCCGCCTGATGGTCCTTTAGCTCGGCCTGGTTCTGTGCCGCCAGCGCGGCATCAGGCGCATACACGAGCGCCATCGTCGCGAGCTGCACGTCCTTCACGAGCGCGACAACGTCAGCAGACGCCAGTGCACTCGGGACGACACCTTCCGTGACTTCCCGGACCTGCGCGGCGCTGCCGCGCGTCTGATAAACGGCGTAACCGCCAATACCGGCCAGCGACAGGAACGCCAGCATGATCAACAGCGTAATGCGATGACGAATACTCATAGCTACCTGCAATGCCCCAATGCTGCGTGTGCGAACTGATCCTGCGCCATTGCGCAAGTCAGAAGAGAGGTGGAGAACAGGGTCAAATTATTGTGACAAAGTGTTACCGCGACATGACTACGCGTCACTTTGTTTTGCGTATGCAACGCGGGAGCGCAAACTTGCGCGTCAGGCGGGGGTCGTTCCGGAAGGAGCACCCGGAGCAAAGTCAAAAAGGACCTTGCCCGGCGGAGTCAGATTGCTAATCTGGATGGCAGTCGCGGAGGAATGGCCATGATCAAGACAGACAGCAAGCAGGAACTGATCCGCAAGATCGCGGAGGAATGCCATGCGCCGGAGACGCTGGTCGCGGACATGTACGAACACACGATGGAGGACCTGAGCGCACAGGCTCGCATCCGGGACTATCTGCCGTTGATGGTGGCGCGGCGTGTCCGGCGGGAGATCAAGGACAGCCAGCAGATCTTGCACTGAGGTACTGAGGCGCTGTGCCGCTAGGCCAAGCACACCACGCGGTTGCGGCCCAGGCGTTTTGCCTCGTAGAGCGCTTCGTCGGTGCGGGCATAGGCCCGTTCGAAACTAGCATGGCGCTCATTCCAGCTCACGCCGAAGCTGGCCGTCACCTCAACGTCCGGAGTCTCGGTAAAGCGCGTGCTAGCCAGATGCGCGCGCATGCGCTCGGCAAGTTCGCCAGCCGCTTCCAGCGATTGCCCGGGTAACAGTACCGCGAACTCTTCGCCACCGACGCGTCCGACCGGTCCCTCGCCGTCCACCAAGTGGATCAGGCACGCTGCAACGCCTTGCAGAATCGCATCGCCCGCCGGATGGCCATGGATATCATTGACGCGCTTGAAGTGGTCGATGTCCACCATGATCAGGGCAACACAGCCATCGTCCAGCATCGCGCCGGCGCGCTCCACCAGCGCGCCACGGCTGATGGCGCCAGTCAATGCGTCATGGCTGACGCGAAACTTCAGTTCTGAAGCCAGTTCCTGCAGCCGGTAGTTGAGCCGGTTCATTTCCAGCTCTTCGCGGTCGCTGCGGCGAATGAGCTGACGGGTGTCGCGAATGAGGCGTTCGTACGCGCCAATCAGGTTGCCCAGCGAGTGCCGGTACGCGTTATCGCCCGCGGCGGGGTTATCGAAGACGGCGCGGGCACCGGCAAGGATGCCGTGTTCCTGGGCGAACAGATCGGCGTCCGACATCGTCGTTCAACCGGCCGACGTAGCGTGCGACACAAAGCGGATGGCCGGGAAGTCGGCATGCATGTCTTCGCCGAATTCGAGGATGGTGTCGTCTTCCTCGTCGCAGTACCAATGCATCGTGACAACCAGCCCACGTTCCGCCGCCGCGTTGAGCGCATCGAACATGGTGAACAGCATCTTGGTGCTGGAGCTGTTGAAATACGTGAGCGCGATATCCACGTCGACCTGCCCCTCGCTACGGCTGGCCAGGTATTCGCGCAGCGCGGCAAGCGCCTTGCCATAAAACGCCGCCGCGTTTTCCGGATACGACTCGCCTTTCAGGGAAAGCCGGTGCTGCGCAAAATCGAAATTCACTTCAGGCGAAGACGGCGTCGCCGCAATGAAGAGATGGTCGTCCATCCCGGTCCCCTCTTGTTCTTAGATCGTGGCAGTGATGCAAAACAGCGTCGACGCGGGATTGGCTTCGATTGGCTGGAACTGGAATTCGAGCGGGGCACTGGCATCGCGAGCCAGCGTCAGCAGGCCCAGGCCTGCTCCCTTGCTTCCTTCCGGCGCTTCCGCGCGCAGCGTGCGCTTGTAGGCTTGCTTGATCTCCTCGCAGGTCATGCTGCGCAACGGCTCAAGCTTTTCGCGCAGGGATTCTACCGCAGCCGTCGCCACGGGATTGCTGCACATGAGCCGGTAGTGCGGACCCACAACACTGATGCAGACGGAGCCGTGGCGCAACTGCCGGTCCTCGTCCGACGATGGTGTCAGCGCTTCGGCCGAGTAATGGACAATGTTCTGCGCCATTTCGATGAACGATGAAAACAGCTTGCGGCGCGTGCTGCCATCCACGCGTGTCTCCGCCATCTGCAGCCGGACCGCTTCCGACATCGCCGCAATGATGTTCTGCGAGAAATAGCCCACGTAATAGAAGATCACGTTGTGGCTCCGCGCAGAGGCCAGGAAAGCGCTGTAATCGCGCTCGATGGAAAATCCCGTCATAAGCCGCCCGGTACTTGAATGCGAAAGCAAAGAAAAGTCAGGTCGTCGCGACGATGGTGGTCGCCCTGCCAGAGCCGGAGCTGTTCCAGCACGGCCTGGGCCACCGTCGTCGCCGGGGCCGCGCGCTGCGCAAGAATGGCCTCGCGCACGCGACGTTTGCCGAATGCAATATCCTTGGCGCCGCCGATCTGGTCGATCAGCCCGTCCGTCGTCACGAACACCAGCGTGCCCGGTTGCGTCGGCACCGTGCGATCCTGCCAATGGTAATCGAGGCCCGTGTCGACGTAGCCCACGCTCACGCGATCGCCGTCCACCACAGTGAAGTCGGCATCATCGGGATTGAGCATCAGCAAGCCGCATTTCGCGCCCGCGAACGTGAGCATGCCGCTGGCCCGATCGAACCAGAAGAACGCGGCATCCATGCCGTCATCCGATTCGCGCGCCGCCCGGTCCGCTTCAACCTGCCCCAGCATCTGCTTGATGCCCTGGTTCACCGCCATCAGCAGCGCCGCCGGGCTGCGGGGGCCGTGCTGGGCCAGTGCCTGGCTCAGGATGGTCGAGGCAATCAGCGTCATGAACGCGCCCGGCACGCCGTGGCCCGTGCAATCGCCGATCGCGGCAAACCAGCCGTCCGCGCAGTCCGTGAAATGGTAGAAATCGCCGCCAACCGTATCGCGCGGCTCCCAGACCAGGCTGGCGTCGCGCAACGCGGCCAGCAGCGCATCGCGCGAAGGCCGCAGCATCGCACGCTGGATCGTGCTCGCGTAGTCGATGCTCTGCATGACCTGGCGATTGCGCTCGGCCTGCATGTCGCCGACCATGCGCATCAGGTGCAAGCCATGGCCGAACCCCACGAACTTGCCGCCGCGCGTGATCAGAAAACCTTCGGCCAGCGCCTTCTCGCCATGTTCGACCGCCTTGAAGGTCAGGGCCTCCAGACTGGTGGCCGCGTCCACGATCAGCGGCTCCTTGTCCATGAACGCAATGCAGCTTTTCCGGCTATAGAGCTCGCGGTGGTACGGCTTGCTCATCTGCGACATGAAGATCGACCGGTTGATCATTCCGATCGGCACATCGTCTTCGGTGACTGGCAGGCAATTGAGCTCGCGGTGGCTGGTAAAGACCTCCAGCACGCTTTCATTGTTCTGGCTGGCAGTCACCGACGGCGTCGCCACACACAGGTCTTCGGCGCAAGGCGTACGGAACCTCGGCCGGACTGCATGGCGACTGTCCGAATGTATGGACATAAATGCGGCTTCAATCTGAATGAAGCCATGTAGTGTAGAGGCGTCACATGACTGATACGTGACACCGCACTCGAACGGCGGGCCAGCCGTCCTGGCGACCCGCCTTTCAAACGCATGGGCGCTTACGAACCCTTGCTGATGCGCTCCTGGATATGCTGCGCGCGGGCGTCCGAGCCCGGGTGCGACGAGAACATGCTTGACTTGCCGCCATCGAGCTTGGCCAATTTCTGGAACGCCGTCACGAGGCCGGTGGTGTTGGCCTTGTTCTTCGTCAGCAGGTCGAAAGAGTAATCGTCGGCCGCCGATTCCTGCGACTGCGAGAACTGCGCGTTGATCAGCTTCTCGCCGAGTTCGCCCAGTTGCGACGACGAGAGTGCCGCCACCGCGCTGTTGCCGGCCGACGCTGCAGCGCCGCGCGCCGCAGTGGCCGTGTAGGCGACCTGCATCGCCTTCTTCGTGTGGCCCAGCGCCACGTGGCCCATCTCGTGGCCGAGCACGCCGCGCACCTCGTCGTCGGTCATCATGTCCATCAGGCCGCTGTACACGCGCACGCAGCCGTTGGCCATCGCCCAGGCGTTGACGTCCTTGGTCATGTAGACCTTGGCGTTGACGTTCTGCATATCCGAGTTTTTCAGGCCCGCCATGACTTTGACCAGCCGCTTGGAATACGTCGTGCCGGATGCGGCGATCTTGTTGGTCTTGTCCGATTCGGCGCAGGCCTGGTCGGACAGGCTCTTGACGTCGGCGTCGCTGAGCGTAGCCGCCTTGGCCAGGCTGCTGCCGGCGGCCATCATGCCGTCGAGGTTGGTGCCGGCGCAGCCGGCCAGGGTCGCGGCGGCGGCTGCTGCTGCCAGGGCAATGAGGAGAGGTGCTTTCATGGTGTCGCGGAATCAACGCACGGCAAGCGTGCAAGAGGATGTGTGTCGGATGTGCCTTGAATGTGCCATCCAAGGCACCGGGACTTTATTCCACTTTTATGCCGATGCGGGGCGGTTGATGCGCGATAGCCACCAATTATGACAATTAATTACATTTGGCCAACTCCTTCCTTAAAGGACCGCCGCCATACTGCGAGTCGACAAACCGTGAACCACAGCTTACACTCCGTGAACTGCGGATTACACTTTTCCAATGACCACGATCCGCACCACAGAAGTCTTCGATGTCTGGTTTCACGACCTCAAGGACCGTTTGGCCAAGCGCCGCATTCAAGCGCGTATCGACCCTCTGGCGATGGGGAACCCCGGCGACACGAATTCCGCCGGCGCACCCATCACTGAATTGCGCATCGACTACGGCCCGGGCTATCGCGTCTACTACGTGCAACGCGGCGCCGTCGTGGTGATCCTGCTATGTGGCGGCGATAAATCTACGCAAAATGCGGACATCAAGGCCGCGCACAAGATGCTCGGCCAGCTTGATACGGAGTGAGCAATGGAAAAAATCAAAACCCGGCCGTGGGATTCAGCCGAGCACCTGAAAACGGAAGACGACATCGTCGAATATTTCGAGGCCTGCTTGCTCGAAGGCGGTGACGATCCGGCGTTTATTGCCCATGCCCTTGGCGTGATTGCGAGGGCACGCGGCATGGCGCAGGTGGCGCGAGACGCGGGTATGTCGCGCGAAGGTCTGTACAAGGCCCTGTCGATCGAAGGCAATCCGAGCTTCGGCACGATCCTCAAGGTAATCAAGGCGCTGGGACTGCAGCTCCACGGCTCAAAAGCACACGCCTGACGCAACACTCGATGGAGCGAGCGCAGTTGCTAAAACGAAAAAAAAACCGCGCCGCCTCCTGAGAGAGAAACGGCGCGGTGCCTGAAAAAGAGGAGCGTGATGGTCGCACGCTCCCCCTGGTCTGCTGAACCTAGAGACTGCTCGGTTCCCCCCGATCTATGTTTCAGCAAACGGTGGCCAGGAGAGTCAGGCCACTTTCTTGTCTTCGAAGAACTGCTCGTCTTCGGTAGATCCTTTCAATGCGGTCGTCGATGACTGGCCGCCTTCAATAGTCTGCGTCACGGCGTCGAAGTAGCCGGTGCCGACTTCGCGCTGGTGCTTCACCGCGGTGAAGCCCTTCTCGGCTGCCTTGAACTCGGCTTCCTGCAGTTCCACGAACGCGCTCATCTGGTTGCGGGCGTAGCCGTAGGCCAGGTTGAACATCGAGTAATTCAGCGAATGGAAGCCCGCCAGCGTGATGAACTGGAACTTGTAGCCCATGGCGCCCAGCTCCCGCTGGAACCTGGCGATGGTCGCGTCGTCGAGATTCTTCTTCCAGTTGAACGACGGAGAGCAGTTGTAGGCCAGCATCTTGCCCGGGAATCTGGCATGCACGGCTTCGGCAAACTTCTTGGCGAACTCGAGGTCCGGCTTGCCGGTTTCGCACCACACCAGGTCCGCAACTTCCGCGTAGGCCAGCGCACGCGAAATCGATTGCTCCAGGCCGTTGCGGACGCGGTAGAAACCTTCCACGGTGCGCTCGCCGGTGCAGAACGGCTTGTCGTTGTCGTCCACGTCCGAGGTCAGCAGGTCAGCGGCTTCGGCATCGGTACGTGCGATCACCAGCGTCGGCACGCCCGACACGTCCGCGGCCAGACGCGCAGCGGTCAGCTTGGCCACCGCTTCGCGGGTCGGCACCAGCACCTTGCCACCCATATGACCGCACTTCTTCACCGAAGCGAGCTGGTCTTCGAAGTGCACGCCGGCTGCGCCCGCCTCGATCATCGACTTCATCAGTTCGAATGCGTTCAGCACGCCGCCGAAGCCGGCTTCTGCGTCAGCCACGATCGGGGCGAAGAAATCGGTGTCGCCCGTGCCCTCACTCCACTGGATCTGGTCGGCGCGCTGGAACGTGTTGTTGATGCGCTTGACGACCTGCGGTACGGAGTTGGCCGGATACAACGACTGGTCCGGGTACATCTCGCCAGCGAGATTGGCGTCGCCAGCGACTTGCCAGCCCGACAGGTAGATGGCCTTCAGGCCGGCCTTCACTTGCTGCATGGCCTGGTTGCCAGTCAGTGCGCCCAGTGAATTCACGAATGGCTCAGTGTGCAGCAGGTTCCACAGCTTCTCGGAGCCGCGGCGGGCCAGCGTGTGCTCGATCTGGACCGAACCGCGCAGGCGCACCACATCTTCAGCACTGAAGTTGCGCTTGATGCCCTTCCAGCGGGGATTGGTGTCCCAATCCTTTTGCAGAGCCTGGATTTGTTGTTCGCGGTTCATATCACTCTCCTAGCGACAAATTGGGGGATGGCAAGAAAATCCGTATGCCTGACCTGCCTGCTTTTCTCAGGCTGGCGACGCGCTTTTTGCGTCAAAGGTCATTTGTCTTATATAAGAGTGTAGGGAAACGTCCCGCGTCGCAACAGGCCTTGAGGGCTGTCGTTATTTAGTTTTTTATTGTTATAGATCAATATCTTACGAAACAATTTTCACAATGCGGAACACAATATTCCATCATGAGAAATCCCATTGTGCTTCGCAACCCAATAATTTTGCGGCTCAAAATATATTTCCACATTGTGAAATTTGAGCAGAAAAAGGCCGATCGCCCGGCCCGGTACCATCGCGGCATACCCGGAGGGGCATCACAATGAAAAACGGCGCCTCGAATGGGCGCCGTTCCGGACTGGGAGAAGCGGTTATCAAGCCGCAGCGGTATCGCGCGCCTTGCGGTAAGCCACCCAGTCGCCACTGTCGATGCGCGGTAGTCCCGTGACAGCGGCATCGGCCACCGGATACAACAGGCAATTCACCGGCCGGCCCTGATGAAGGACGGTCTGTTCTTCCCGGACAAAGAGCGAGGCCTGGCCCGGATAGACTTCCTCAATCTCGTCGAGGACTGGCAACAGCGCCTCAGGCACGTCATAGAGATCGCCCACCGCCGGACCAGCCGCCGGATCAAGCACGAGCCCCGGATAGGTGCCGAAGTCATAGAGCCGCCCGGCAATGGTCCCCGTGCCTAGCAGCGTGGGCGCGGCGATGCCGTGCCGGCGCGCAGCAGCGTTCAGATCGTTGACCTCGCCGGCGCGCAGCGTGCCGTAGACAAAGACCCTCGGCATATCAGGCACCCAGCTTTTCTTCGGACACCAGCACGCCATCGGCATCCACATAGATCCAGTTGCCGGGGCGTACCACCGCGCCGGGCATCTGCACTGCCACGTCGCGCTCGCCAGCGCCGCGCTTCTGGCTCTTTTGCGGATGCGCGGCGAGCGCGCGGATACCGATGTCGCAGACGTCCAGCTCGCCCGTGTCGCGCACGCAGCCATTGACGATGATGCCGACCCAGCCGTTTTTCTCGGCCAGCAGACCCAGGTTGCCTCCGACCAGCGCGCAGCGCAGTGAGCCGCCGCCATCGATCACGAGCACACGGCCCTGCCCCGGCGATTCCAGCGCTTCGCGCACGAGCGAGTTGTCTTCAAAGATCTTCAGTGTGGCAGCCTGGCCGGCAAAGGCCTGCTGCTTGCCGAACGCGCGGAACACCGGTGCCATGACGCGCAGCGTGCCGTCGGCCAGACGCGGCTCGTTGGCATCGCAAAGATCGGTGGTGACATGCTTCATCAAACACTCCTGCAAGGAAGAAATTCAGTACCGCCTGGCCGGCGTCAGGCTGCCGTTGCCTGCGAACCAGCGCCTCGGCGCGAACGGTTGCCGTTGCCGACCGTCACGGCGGTCAGGATCGACACCAGCTGGAAGCCGCCGATCATGAAGAACACCCAGTTGGGCAGGTGCGCGTCCATCAGCGCACCGAAGAACAGCGGGCCACTCGCCAGGCCGATATCCAGGCCCGAATACACCACGCCGTACACGCGCCCGGTAGCCCCGGCCGGGGCCGCAGCACGCACGAGCAGGTCGCGCGACGGACCCGCCGTGCCCGCGCCAAAGCCGACCACGCCGAGCAGCACCGGCACCAGCAGTCCCGGCGCAACATTCAGGCCCACCAGCACGGCCATCAGGCCCGATACCGTGAAGCTCAGCGCGATCAGCCTGTCATGGTTGCTGGTGCGGGTCGCGGCAAACCCACCGACTACCATGCCGCCCGCGCTGCAGAGCATGTAGATGGTGTAGGACGCCGTCGCCAGCGTGAACGGAATGCCATAGAGCTGCGTCAGCGCCGTCGGCGCGAAGCTCTGGATGCCGGCGGCCGAGAACGTGGTCAGCAGGAAGAAGGCCCAGCATACCCATACCTGCGGCAGTTTCAGGAAGCCCAGCAGGCTGCCACCGGCACCGGCCTGAGCGGCCTTGGGACGGCCGACCGCACTGCCAAGCTCGCGCGGGTCGAGCACATGGCGCAGCACCAGCAGCACTGCCAGCACGCTGAACGCCACGACCGAAGCCGCCGCCAGCGCCACGCGCCACGTCGCCAGGTTGGCAATGGTCACCAGGAAAACCGGCGCAGCCGCCCAACCCAGGTTGCCCGAGATGCCGTGCACCGAGAATGCATGGCCGAGCCGGGGCTGCGACACATGCTTGTTCAGCAGCGTGAAATCGGCCGGATGGAACACGCCGTTGCCCAGTCCCGCCACGCCGGCGCCGAACAGCAGCATCGCGTAGCCGGTGCTGGTGGAAAGCAGCAAGGCCGCCGCGCCCAGGAAGGCCAGTCCGCCAAACAGCACCGGCCGGGCGCCGATGCGGTCCACCACGAAGCCCGATGCGGTCTGCACTACCGCCGACACCGCGAAGAAGACCGTCATCAGCAGCCCGAGTTCGGCATAGCTCAGGCCAAACTCCGCCTTGATCCACGGGAACAGCGGCGCCAGCAACAGGTGATAGAAGTGGGAAACCCCGTGCGCCAGCCCTACCAGCCCGATCACCTGGGCATCATGGCGGAGCGTATTGCGGCTGGGATCGAGAGCAGCGGTAGTCATGGCGGCGGATTCGCGGGATGGAGCCAGGCACGCGTACCGCAGGCCTGCAAACCACAAGGCATGCAAAAACGCGCACCGAAGCTCGCATCATAGTGGAAAACCGCAAGTGGCTGCATCCGGGTGCAGCCGCCGCCGCAACGCCTGGGACAACTACATCTGCTTGAACAGGTAGGCGTACTGCCGCGCGACGGGCAGCGATTCCGGCCGGTCGCGCAGGCGCAGCGATACGCGGCCAAGCGACTGCGGGACGGCGCTGGCCACGCATGTGATATTGACCACGGTACCGCGGTGAATCTGCCAAAAACGCTCCGGATCCAGCTGCTGCGCCAGTTCGCGCAGGCTGGTGCGGATCAGCGCCTCGCCGCCGGTAGATACGACGTTGACGTACTTGTCGGTCGCTTCGAGGTAAATAACCTCATCGACCGGGATGATGCGGACCTCCTGCCCCACCAGCGCCTTGATAAAGCGCAGGTAGCTGCCCTGCTGCCCCGTCGCGGCGCGGGCCGTTGACGGGTTCTCCAGCGCATCCAGTCGGTTAAGCAGTTGCGCGAGCCGGTCGTTGTCGATCTGGCCGTTGCTTGGCTCGGCATCGGCCTGTGCCGCCGCCAGCCGCGCCTTCAGCCGCGAGACCGTTGCCTCCAGCCGCTCGTGCTGCACGGGCTTGAGCACATAGTCGACGGCCGCCCGTTCAAACGCTTCCAGCGCGAACTGGTCGTAGGCCGTCACGAATACGACAAGCGGCGGCACATCGAACTCGACCAGTTCGCGGGCCACCTCCATGCCGCTCATGCCGGGCATGCGGATGTCGAGGAACACCACCGTCGGCTGATGCTGCCGGGCGGCTTCGAGCGCGGCAACGCCGTCGTGCACCACGCCGACCACGCTGGCCTCCGGCCATAGCGCGCTCAGTTCGGATTCCAGCACGCGGGCCAGCAGGGGTTCATCATCGGCAATCAGCAGGGTCGGGGTCATGGCAGGGATCAGGGGCGTGATCGATGTCAGCAAGCGACGTGTTTCAGATCATCAGGGACGTGGCATGGCCGGTGTAGCGCCAGCCGGCGTGGCCGGCATGGGCGCAGCAACCGGCGCAGGCACCGGCACTTCGGTATGGCGCGTCATCGGCAGCGTCAGGCGCACCACCACGCCGCGGGGCGTGTTTTCCTCCATCTGCATGCTGGCCGCCGCACCAAAGATGCGCGCGAGCCGTTCGCGCACGTGGGTCAGGCCTAGGCCCGAGCCCTTGCCCGATCCATGGCCGAAGCCGACGCCGGTATCGGCGATGATGACCTGCACCGCGTCTTCGCCGGCCGCGCGCGCCGACAGCGTAATGTGGCCGCCGCGCATGCACGGCTCGATGCCATGCGTGACCGCGTTCTCCACGAGCGGCTGGATCAGCATCGGCGGAATCTCCACACCGGCCAGCTCGGCAGGCAGATCGAAGTCGTAGCCAAGGCGCGTGCCGAAGCGCATGCCCTGGATATCGAGATAGCTTCGCAACAACTCGAACTCCTGGCGCAGCGTGCATTGCTCGGCCCGCGTATGCGACAGCGAGGTGCGCAGGAAGCCGATCAGCCGTTGCAGCAGCTTGCGCGCCGCGCGCGGGTCGGTGGCAATCAGACCGTCGAGATTGGCGAGCGAGTTGAACAGGAAGTGTGGCTCGATCTGCGCCTGCAATGCCATCAACTGGGCGCGCACGAGCTGCTTCTCGGCTTCTTCGCGCTGCAGCGCGTCCAATGCGGCCTGACGCTCGAGATGGGCAAGCTTTTCGCGCGACCAGTAGAAATAGATCATGCTCGTCGACGCCAGCATGCCCACCACCAGGCACATACGCAGCATGTCGCCGGTCTCGGCGACGGACTTGGGCGGCAGGTTCAGTACCTCGCGCGTGGCCCAGCTGCCGAGGATCACGCCAAGCGGCACGGCAGCCGCGGCCAGGCCCAGGAACGGCCAGCGGCGCGGGCGATCGTTCCACCAGATCAGCACGCGCGGGATGTCGATCAACAACCAGATCGACAGCCCGATCAGGTGGCTGTAGACGAAGTTGTGCCAGAACGTGCCGCCGGTCTGGAAGCCATAGTTCAGGCTGACGGCGATCACCGTGTTCATGCACAGCACGAACAGCAGGTCACGCCCGAGGATGGTCAGCCGGGACGGGATGGCCGAGGAAAGACAACGGTTCATGGGGTTCATGTTAGCGTGGCCTGTGCCTGGCGCAATGCGTGAGGGTCCGGATGGGTACGATCGCCGCGCGCCTCAACCCTCGGCGCCGGCGCCCCGCACGGCATCAGCGCCGCAGCGCCACACGGCGGGCCAGCAACACCACGCCCGCGATGACGAGCAGCAGCGGCCACCAGTCATGCGTGAATTGCGCGGGCAGCATGCCGCGGTGCTGTAGGAGAAGCACGCCTCCTACCAGGATCAGGATCAGCGGGACGAATACGCCCCGGCCAGTGCGGCCAGTCCTCATGGTCTCTCTCCATCGTCAATGGCATCGCGCGCAATATCTGTTGCGCTGCGGCACGAACCGGAGAGTCGTTTCGCTATCGATTTCCCCGGCATGTGCAGGCACTTTACGACGCCTGGGGCCGGGAAGAAAAGTGTCTTGCGACGAACGGCGGGCGCGCGGCGCGAACCGCGCGGGGACGGGATGGACAGCGACATGCGCCGCTGCCTGCACAGATGGGGGCCGCCAGGGCCTGGCAGCAATGCAAGGCTGACCGGGTAGCCAGCGCGCAATCAGGCAGCCAGGGCCTGCCGCGTGTCGCTTTCGCCCAGCGCGCTGGAGACCGTGTCGCGCGACAGGTGCGGCGCGAACATGTTGATGAAGGCGTGGGCGTAGTCGCGCAGGTAAGCACCGCGGCGCAGCGCCACGCTTGTTGTATTCGAATCGAACAGATGGTCGGCCGAAATCCGCACCAGGCCCGAGTCCTTGCGCTCGTCGTAGGCCATCGATGCGATGATGCCCACGCCCAGTTCGAGCTCGGCATAGGTCTTGATGACGTCCGCATCCAGCGCCGTCAGCACGATTTCGGGCTGCAGGCCGGCTTCGGCAAACGCACCGTCGATCTTGCGGCGGCCGGTGAAGCCGGCGTCATACGTGATCAGCGGGAAACCGGCCACATCTTCCAGCGTCGGCTCCGGCACGAGCGTCAGCGGATGATCGGGCGAAACGACCAGCACGTGCTGCCAGGTGTAGGCCTCGAACGACGTCAGCCCAGCCTCGGTGGCGAGCGCCTCGGTTGCGATGCCGATGTCGGCCTGCCCCGTCAGCAGCAGTTCGACAATGTGCGTCGGCGACGCCTCCTGCAGCGCGAGCGTTACGTGCGGGTACGCGCGGCGGAACGACTGCACCACCTTCGGCAGCGCGTAGCGCGCCTGCGTGTGCGTCGTGGCGACCGTCAGGCGCCCCGTATGGCGGCCGGCGAATTCGTCGCCGGCCTGGCGCAGGTTCTCGGCCTCGAGCAGCAGGCGCTCGACAATGCGCACGATCTCGCGGCCCGGCTCGGTCAGCCCGGTCAGGCGCTTGCCATAGCGCTCGAAAATCTCCACGCCGAGTTCTTCTTCGAGTTCGCGGATCTGGCGCGACACGCCCGGCTGCGAGGTGTACAGCGCGTTGGCGACTTCGGTCAGGTTGAACTGGCGGCGTACCGCCTCGCGAATCGATCGGAGTTGCTGGAAATTCATCGCACTGCCCCTTGCCGGCTTGACGTCGCGCCGTTGGCGCGCGCGTTCGATTGTTGTTGTGTGTGCTGGGTGAAGACACGCAGCTGGCGCGGCCGCACCGCCAGCAGTTCGCCTTCGCGGAAGCCCGCGTGGCGGAAGCGCTCGAGCGGCAGCGCCACCTCGATCACGTCCTGGTTGTCCTCGCGCTCGAGTTCGAGCTGGGCCACGGGGCCCAGCGTCAGCGCGCGGCGCAACGTGACGGCGATGCCATCGGTGCCCGGCGCATAGCGTTCGAGATCGAGGTCGTGCGGCCGCACATAGGCCACGGCATCGCCGGCGGTCTCATGGCCGCTGCCCACGACCGGCAGCACCGCTTCGCCGGTATGCAACAGGCCGCCGCTCTCGCCCACTTCCAGGCGGCCATGGAACAGGTTGACGTTGCCGAGGAAGCCGAACACGAACGGCGTAGCCGGATGGTTGTAGACCGCTTCCGGCGAGCCGAACTGCTCGACATGCCCGCGATTCATCAGCACCACCTGGTCAGCCACTTCGAGCGCTTCTTCCTGGTCGTGCGTCACGAACACGCTGGTCACATGCAGTTCGTCGTGCAGGCGGCGCAGCCAGCGGCGCAGTTCCTTGCGCACCTTGGCATCGAGCGCGCCGAACGGCTCGTCGAGCAGCAGCACGCGCGGCTCCACGGCGAGCGCACGGGCCAACGCAATACGCTGGCGCTGGCCGCCCGAAAGCTGCGCGGGATAGCGGTCAGCGAGCCAGTCGAGCTGCACGAGTTCCAGCAGCGACTTCACCTTCTCGCGGATCTTCGCTTCGCTCGGGCGCTCGTTGCGCGGCTTCACGCGCAGGCCGAACGCCACGTTCTCGAACACGCTCATGTGCTTGAACAACGCATAGTGCTGGAACACGAAGCCGACCTGACGCTGGCGCACATGCTGCTCCGAGGCATCGCGCCCGGCCAGCACGATCTGGCCCGCATCGGCGCGCTCCAGGCCCGCGATGATGCGCAGCAGCGTGGTCTTGCCGCAGCCCGACGGCCCAAGCAGCGCGGTCAGCTCGCCCTCTTCGAAGTCCAGCGAGACGTTGTCCAGCGCGACAAAATCGCCAAAGCGCTTCTCTACGTTCTTGACCTGAATGCTCATGATGCCTGTCCTTGCAATGCAGCCAGCGGACGTTCCGTGGCAGCGTTTTCGTTTTCCTTGCGGGCACGCAGTTCGACCAGTGTCTTGATACCCAGCGTGACCAGGGCCAGCAGCGTCAGCAGCGATGCCACCGCGAATGCCGCCGCAAAGTTGTACTCGTTGTAGAGAATCTCCACATGCAGCGGCATGGTGTTGGTCAGGCCGCGGATATGGCCCGACACCACCGACACCGCACCGAACTCGCCCATCGCACGGGCGTTACACAGAATCACGCCATAGAGCAGGCCCCAGCGGATGTTCGGCAGCGTGATGTGCCAGAAGGTCTGCCAGCCCGACGCGCCCAGCACGATGGCGGCTTCTTCCTCTTCACTGCCCTGCGCCTGCATCAGCGGAATCAGTTCGCGCGCCACGAAGGGGAACGTCACGAAGATCGTGGCCAGCACGATGCCGGGCACCGCAAACATGATCTTGATGTCGTGCGCCTCCAGCCACGGACCGAACCAGCCCTGCGCGCCGAACATCAGCACATAGACCAGGCCCGAGATCACCGGCGACACCGAGAATGGCAGGTCGATCAGCGTGGTCAGCAGGCTCTTGCCCGGGAACTCGAACTTGGCGATGGCCCAGGCCGCGGCCACGCCGAACACCAGATTCAATGGCACCGCAATGGCGGCCACGGTCAGCGTGAGCTGGATTGCCGACAACGCATCCGGCTCGATCAGCGCTTCCCAGTAAGTCTCCACGCCCTTGCGCAGCGCCTCGTAGAAGACCGATGCAAGCGGCACGAACAGGAACAGCGTGAGGAACAGCACCGCCACGGTGATCAGCGTGTAGCGCACCCATACGGCTTCGCCGGTGGCGTCGAATTTGTGGTGGGCCGAGCCCTGCCGCCCGAGGCGGCCCGAAACTGCGCCGGCCATGTCAGTGCTCCTTGCCCGTGGCGGGCGCTTCGAGTGCCAGGCCGCTATGCGCGCCCGACTGGTGGCGGCGGGTCCAGGCCTGCAGCAGGTTGATCACTAGCAGCAGCCCGAAGGAAATCACGAGCATCACCACGGCCACCGCGGTAGCACCTGCGTAGTCGTATTGCTCGAGCTTCGAATAGATCATCAGCGGAGCGATTTCCGAGACCATCGGCATATTGCCGGAGATGAACACGACGGAACCGTACTCACCCGTGGCACGTGCGAACGACAGCGCAAAGCCGGTCAGCAGCGCCGGCAGGATGGCTGGCAATATCACGCGAATGAAGGTCTGCAGGCGCGTGGCACCCAGGCTTGCAGCAGCCTCTTCAAGCTCCTGCTCGACGTCTTCGAGCACCGGCTGCACCGTGCGCACGACGAACGGCAGGCCGATGAAGGTCAGCGCCACCACCACGCCCAGCGGAGTAAAGGCCACCTTGATGCCGAGCGGCTCGAGATAACGGCCAATCCAGCCATTGCCCGCGAACAGTGCCGTCAGCGCGATACCAGCCACTGCCGTGGGCAGCGCGAACGGCAGGTCCACCAGTGCATCGATCAGGCGCTTGCCCGGAAAGCGGTAGCGCACCAGCACCCAGGCCACCACCAGTCCGAAGACGGTATTGATGATGGCGGCAATCAGCGACGCGCCAAAGCTCAGTTGATAGGAGGCAACCACGCGTGGCGCCGTCACCGTCGTCCAGAAAGCCTCCCACGTCATCGTGAACGTCTTCAGGAACGTGGCCGACAGCGGGACCAGCACGATCAGCGTGAGATAGAAGATCGTGAACCCGAGGGACAGGCCAAAGCCCGGCAATACCGTAAAGCGCTGGCGGCTGTTACGGCCCGGCGCGCTACGGCTGGCACGCGAATCGGGGGCGGCCGGTGGGGGCGTGTCCGCCAGGGAAATGGTCGGTGGCATGTCGTCTCGTCGGTGGTCGGCCCCGCGACGTTGCGCGGGCCCTTATGAAACCGGCGCATAAAGCACCGGCCCTACGAGACAAATTCTGCAGATGCCGCCTTATAAACAGAACGAATCTTTACGAATTTTCTTAGACGATTTAGATATATGGGACCGTAGAAGCGACTTCCACGCCAGCTTCCCAGGGCCCCGCCTGGTCGCCAGTGGCTTCGGCGCTACCTGCGAAGTTGATCCGCTGCACCAGGGTGCCAAGCAGACCCAGACCCTCGCCCCACTCGCCCAGGCCAGAATCCGCGTTGATGTGACCGAGGCTGCCCGCATCGATCAGCTCGCTGCCCCACAGCGTCCCCCAGCTGAAGGCCGTACGTTGCGGCATCCACGGATCGTTGCGGCTCGCAATCAGAATGGTTGGGAATGGCAGCCTGTAAGCCGGCAGTAGATGCGCGACAGCGAATTTGTCGGGATCCGCGGGTGCCACCAGCAGCGCGCCGGCAATTCCCGCCGGATCGAGCGCCGCCTGCCGCAGCGTGGCCAGACACCCGAAGCTATGCGCGACCAGCACCGCGCCGCGCGACGCCACGCGCTGCGCGCGCATGACGCCTTCGGACACGCGCTCCGCCCACAAAGGCAGGCTCGGACGCGACCAGTCATGCTGCTCGATGCGTTGCCAGTCCGGGAAGCGCTGCTCCCAGCGGCTTTGCCAGTGTCCCGGACCGCTGCCGTGAAGGCCCGGCACCGTGAGCACCTGCAGGTGCCTGGGGATCTCCAGGCGTGGAATCGGCTTGCTGCTCTCCGTCATGCCACCTCCTCGCTCAACGTCCGTGCGGGGCGCAGCGCAGCAGGCGTCACCAGCCCGCCCGCGAACGCACCCTGCCCCAGACCGATACCGGCCGCCTGCAGGCGTTCCACGCTCAGGGCATCCTGCAGCCGCCGGCCGATCAGCGTGACGCCGGCATTGGCCGCGCTCGCGCCCAGCCCGGCAAGCTGACGGTCGGTCCATGTGCGGCGCATATCGAGCTTGAGCCAGTCGGGCAAGGCGTGGGCCATCAGCGCACCGGCCTCGGCCGGGTCGGACGCCTGCAGGCTCACGGCAAACCCGTTGCGGCGATAGTTGCCCACCACGTGCAGCAGCAGCGGCAAGTCGTCATTGGCGCTGGCCGGCACCTGGATCACGAAGCGATCTGCCGGCAGGCCGAGCGACTGCAGCGCGCGCCGGAACGCGGAGCCATGGTCATCGGCCACCGCCGCCAGCAGGCGGTTGTGCACATTGAGCACCAGCTTGTGGGCCCCGTCCGCGGCAAAGTAGTTGATGGCATGCACGAGGCGCGACAGACGGTCCAGCGACACCAGCGTGGCGTCATCGGCGGCCATCGCAAACAGCTTCCACGCGGCAAGGCCGACACCGTCCTCTGCATACGTGTGGATCGCCCCTTCGTGCGCGACGACCTCGCGGTCGGCCAGCGTCACCAGCGGCTCGAATGCGCTCGTGAGTGAACAGTTGAAAAACTGGCCCTGCACCTGGCCGCGCGCGTCGCGCCAAAGCTGGCGGTCGGCCAGCGGCTGCCGCGGCAGCGTTTCAAGGTAGCGCTCCAGGGCGCCCCACGTGGCTTCGGGTGCGTTCGCGCCTGCGATGGCCATGCCTGTGTTTCCTTTCGCGCCTCCCGGCGCCTTTGTTCCTGCTTGACAGTCAAGCTGCAGACCGTGCGCACACGGCCCGCGGCACTTTACAGCTTGGCAATGGACACTTCGGTGGCCTTGACCAGCGCAACGACTTCGCTGCCCAGCGTGAGGCCGAGGTCGCGGATCGAGCGCGTGGTGATGACCGAGGTGACGATGCCGGCCGGCGTTTCCACGTCCACTTCGGAAACCACCGGGCCTTCGATGATGGCGGCTACCTTGCCGCGGAACTGGTTGCGTACGTTGATCGCCTGAATGCTCATGATAGAAGCTCCTTTGGTGAAGGCGTATGAAGATTGTGTAATGACGATGTGCGGGTTCCGAATGCGTTACACCGCGAAGCGCACGGACTCGACCGTGCGCACCAGCGACCAGTCCGCGGTGGCTTCCCGCTCCGATTGCGGCACGGCCCCTGCATTCGGCGTGTGCTGCATGACCCGCCGCAGCACCTGTTCCTCGAGGTGCGCGAACGCCGCCGAGCCACGCTGCCGCGGCCGGGCCAGCGCCACGCGTTCATCCATTGCAATGTGGCCGTCTTCGATCAGCACGATGCGGTCGGCCAGTGCCACGGCCTCGGACACGTCGTGCGTCACGAGCAGTGCGGTAAAACCCAACCGGCGCCACAGCGATTCGATCAGCCCTTGCATCTCGATGCGGGTGAGCGCATCCAGCGCGCCGAGCGGTTCGTCGAGCAGCAGCAGGCGCGGGTGGTGCACCAGCGCGCGCGCCAATGCCACGCGCTGGCGCTGCCCGCCAGAGAGCCGCGCCGGCCACGCACCGGCGCGGTCGGCCAGACCGACCTGCGCCAGCACGGCCGCGGCCTCTTCGCGGCGTTCGCGCGGCAGGCCCAGCGCCACGTTCTCAAGTACGCGCTTCCATGGCAGCAGGCGCGAGTCCTGGAACATCACGCGGATGTCCTGCTGCAGCGTGCGCGCAGGCTGCGCGTCGAGCGTGATGGCACCTTCGTCCGCGCCTTCCAGCCCCGCCACCAGCCGCAGCAAGGTGCTCTTGCCGCAGCCGCTGCGGCCGACGATGGCAACGAATTCGCCCGGTGCCGCCGTGAGTTCGATACGGTGCAGCACTTCACGCCCGTCATAGCGCTTGATGACCTGCTGCACATGCAGCGCGACACCGCCGGGCTGTGTTTCTGCAGTGTGCGGCAGGGCCGACTGCTTCAGCCGCGTATCGGCATACGCGAGCGCGGCCTGTTCCACGGGATTGCTTTGCATGTCGCGTTCTCCTTATGCGGCCTGGTAGCCCGGATGCCAGCGCAGCCAGAAGCGTTCGAGCCCGCGTGACAGCACATCGGCCAGCTTGCCGAGCAGCGCATAGAGCAGGATGCCCACAAGCACCACGTCGGTCTGCAGGAACTCGCGCGCGTTCATCGTCATATAGCCGATGCCCGATTGCGCGGAGATGGTCTCGGCAACGATCAGGATCACCCACATCAGGCCCAGCGAAAAACGCACGCCGACGAGGATGTTCGGCAGCGCTCCCGGCAGGATTACCTCGCGGTACAGGCGCCAGCCTGACAGCCCGTAGCTGCGCGCCATCTCGATCAGGCCGGGATCGACGGCGCGGATGCCGTGGAACGTGTTCAGGTACACCGGGAAGAACACGCCCAGCGCGACCAGGAACAGCTTGGCAGTTTCGTCGATGCCGAACCACAGGATCACGAGCGGAATCAGCGCGAGCGTCGGGATGTTGCGGACCATCTGCAGCGTGCTGTCGAGCAACGTGGCCGCGCTGCGGAACGTACCGGTCAGCAGCCCAAGCAGCAGGCCCAGGCCGCCGCCTACGGCAAGGCCCACCACGGCGCGCCACGTGCTGACCCAGACGTGCGTCCACAATTCGCCGGAACGGGCGAGTTCCCATGCAGCCTTCACCACGGCCAATGGTGCGGGCAGCACGCGCGTCGACAGCCAGCCGTACTGCGATGCAGCCTGCCAGGCGACGAACAGCAGCGCCGGCACGACCCACGGTGCGAGCGTGCGCGCCACGATGCGCCAGTCACGGCGCGGCGACGCGATCAGAGTTGCGGACATGGCGGCCTCCTCAGCTCTGCGAGGCGCGCGGCACGATGCCGGTCGCCATGACTTCACCGAACGGACCCGACAGGACTTGCCCGGGCAGCTTGTCGCGCACCGAACGCGGCAGCAACGGGAACACCAGTTCTGCGAAGCGGTACGCTTCTTCGAGATGCGGATAGCCGGACAGTACGAAGGTATCGATGCCCAGCTCGGCGTATTCGCGGATACGCTCCGCAACCTGATGCGGATCGCCCACCAGCGCCGTGCCCGCACCGCCACGTACGAGGCCTACGCCAGCCCAAAGGTTGGGACTGATTTCCAGCGCCTCGCGCGTACGCTTGTTGCCCCCCGCATGCAAGGCTGCCATGCGGCGCTGCCCCTCGGAATCCATCTTGGCAAACACCGCTTGCGCGCGCGCCACGGTCTCGTCGTCGAGCCGGCTGATGAGATCCTCCGCAGCGGCCCACGCAGCGGACTCGGTTTCGCGCACGATCACGTGCAGGCGGATGCCGAACTTCACCGTGCGGCCGTGGCGCGCGGCATGCTTGCGCACGTCGGCGAGCTTCAGCGCAACTTCCGCCGGAGGCTCGCCCCACGTCAGGTAGGTATCGACCTGCTCGCCAGCCAGTTCATGCGCAGCGGCCGAAGAGCCGCCGAAATACACGGGCGGATGCGGACGTTGCAACGGCGGGTACAGCACGCGTGCGCCCTTCACGGTCAGATGGCGCCCTTCGAAGCTGATCTCGCCGCTGTCATGGCTTGCCGCGAGCACGTCGCGCCAGATGCGGATAAATTCTGACGACGCTTCGTAGCGTGCGGCGTGATCGAGGAACAACCCATCGCCCTCAAGCTCCGCCACGTCACCGCCCGTCACCAGGTTGACCAGCAGACGTCCGCCTGAAATGCGGTCGAACGTGGCGGCCATGCGCGCAGCGAGCGTGGGCGTCATCAACCCCGGGCGCACTGCCACGAGGAAGCGCAGCCGCTGCGTCACGGCTGCCAGCGCCGATGCCACCACCCACGGGTCTTCGCAGGATCGTCCGGTCGGAATCAGCACGCCTTCATAGCCGAGCGTGTCGGCAGCCACGGCCACCTGCTTCAGGTAGTCGATGCCCACCTCGCGCGCGCCTTCGGACGTGCCCAGGTAGCGGCTGTCGCCATGGGTCGGGATAAACCAGAAAACTTGCATGTCGGTACCTCGTTATCGTTCTGATCGTGGTGCAGGACGCGCGTCAGCGCTGCGCCTGCTGCCAGCTCGCGTCCGAGACCCGGATCGGCTTCGGAATCAGCTTGAGCGAATGAAAGACGTCGGCGATGCGTTGCTGCTCGGCCAGCACCTCGGCGCTCACGGGCCGCGCGCCATAAGAGAAGCGCGATACGGCCAGATCAAGCACGGCGGGATCGAGTCCGATTTCGCTGGTCAGCACGGCCGACGCGTCCTTCGGGTTCTTCTCTGCCCACGCGCCGAGCGATGCGAGTTCATCGAGCAGCAACTTGACGATCTCGGGCCTGGCTTGCGCATAGGGACGCGATGCCAGGTAGAACTGGTGGTTGCTGACCACGTTCTTGCCGTCGGCGCCGCGGCCATCGGCCAGCACGCGTGCGCCGAGCTGCCTTTCGGCGGCGGCGAGGAACGGATCCCAGATCACCCACGCATCGACCGCACCGCGTTCGAACGCGGCACGCGCATCTGCCGGGGGCAGGTAGACCGGCTGGATTTCGTTGTACGGGATGCCGGCTTTTTCAAGCTGCCGCACCAGCAGGTAATGCACGTTCGAGCCCTTGTTCAGCGCCACGCGCTTGCCACGCAGGTCGGCCACGCTCTTGATGGCCGAGCCCTTCGGCACGACGATGGCCTCGGCTGTCGGCGCCGGCGGCTCGTTGCCGATATACGCGAGCTGCGCGCCGGCGGCTTGCGCGAAGATCGGCGGCGCTTCGCCGACAGTGCCGAAGTCGATCGCGCCGACATTAAGGCCTTCCAGCAATTGCGGGCCGGCCGGGAACTCCGTCCACTTGACCGTGATGCCCTGCGGCGCCAGGCGCTTTTCCAGCGTGCCGCGCGCCTTCAGCAGGGTCAGCGTGCCGTACTTCTGATAACCGATGCGCAGCACCTTCGGGTCGACATTCTTCGATTGCGCCTCGGCGCGGCCCGGCAACAAACCGTAGGCAAGGCCGGTCGCGAGCACGAGCGCTGCGGCCAGGATCCGGCGGCGGCGCTGGCTGCCGATGTGCGGATAGCGGGAATGGTTCGATTCGCCGGCAACCGGCGACAAGCTGGACGATGTCATGAATGGTTTCCTGAGCCGGCGCTGGTCCGGCAATCTGTCTGCATGGATGGTCTTGGCCGATATGCGGCCCGCAATCCGCCCTGCCGGCCTGGTCTACAGGCGGCATGACAACGTGATTGCTGTGGAGGCGCCGGCCCAGTGCCGGTACGTCAGTACGGGTGGCCGGCGGGACTACGAATCAGCTCAGGCGGGACATCGCTGCGTTACGGTGACGTGCGCGGCATGTACAGCGTGCCGGGCCAGCGAAACGGCGCGCGAAAGCACCGAGGGACTGCCGGACAGCGTGAGGATCGACATCGGGGCTTCCTTCTTCTGATTGGCGGGACGGTGCCGGTGGCCCGGGACGCTGGGGCTGGCCCGTCCGTCTTCTGCTGACTATTGCTTCTTGCCCGGCTGGTAGATCTGGTCGAACGAACCGCCATCGGCAAAGTGGGTCTTCTGTGCCTTCTGCCAGCCGCCGAATGCTTCGTCGATGGTGAACAGCTTCACCTTCGGGAAGTTCGCCGCGTACTTGGCGGCCACCTTCGCGGAGATCGGACGGTAGTAGTTCTTGGCCGCAATTTCCTGGCCTTCATCGGTGTACAGGAACTGCAGGTAAGCTTCGGCCGCCTTGCGGGTACCCTTCTTGTCGACCACCTTGTCGACCACGGCGACAGGCGGCTCGGCCAGAATCGAGACCGACGGCGCAACGATGTCGAACTTGTCCGGACCGAGTTCCTTGATCGCCAGGATCGCTTCGTTTTCCCATGCGATCAGCACGTCGCCAAGGCCGCGTTCGACGAAGGTCGTGGTCGCGCCGCGCGCGCCGGAATCGAGCACCGGCACGTGCTTGAGCAGTTCGCCGACGAATTCGCGCGCCTTGGCGTCATTGCCGCCCGGCTGGCGCTGCGCGTAGCCCCACGCGGCCAGGTAGTTCCAGCGCGCGCCGCCCGACGTCTTGGGATTGGGGGTAATGACCTGCACGCCCGGCTTCACCAGGTCGTTCCAGTCCTTGATGCCCTTCGGGTTGCCCTTGCGCACCAGGAACACAATGGTCGAGGTGTACGGCGACGCGTTGTGCGGCAGGCGCTTCTGCCAGTCGGGCTTGATCAGGCCTTTCTCGGCAATCGCGTCGATGTCGTAGCCGAGCGCCAGCGTAACCACGTCGGCGTCCAGCCCGTCGATCACGGAGCGGGCCTGCTTGCCCGAGCCGCCGTGCGACTGGCGCACGGTTACGGCGTCGCCGCCCTGCGCCTTCCAGGCCTTGGCAAACGCGGCGTTCACGTCCACGTACAGTTCGCGCGTCGGATCATACGAAACGTTCAGCAGATTGGTTGCCGTCGCCGTCTGCGCGGCGCCGATAGCGGCAAATGCGGCCAGGCCAATGGCCAGCTTGCGGATCATCTTGTTGCTCCCGTCAGTGTCGTGAATGGCGCCGGGGCGCCTCATTGGCTGCCCGCCTTGTGTGGATCGGGCTTGTGTCAGGAGCAAGACTACCGAGGGGCCTATCTGAACGGAACGAATGGTTTCGCCGAACCTTGCGTGTTTTCCGCATAAGATCGCGCGGAAATATGCACATGCCGGCGCAGGGTGGGTCGGGCGGTCAACCAGACGTTAAAAAGCGGACGCCCAAAAGAAAACGCCCACACCGTTTTACCGGTGCGGGCCAAGTTTCCATTCGGAAACGGGTAGACAAGTCATGAAGAGCGCCCCCGCATCTCCATGACAGAAACAATCTTATCGGGACGGGCTCGATTCCGGATTGACCAAGGTCAAGCCAGGCTCATTGCGTCGGGTTGCATGGATTCGCCGGTTAGCCGGGCCGAATTGCGCCGCCCGCATCACAAACCGCGCATAAGTTTGCTGCATCGCAAAACACTTTATCGGGCGCTCAAAAAAGTGCAATTGCGTACGCCGTTTGCCGCCGTTAGTGTCCCTTTCGGTTTCATTGACGTGCCGCCCGGCGCGCCCGCTTATGCTCGCAAGATCTTCCCTGGCGGTTTTCTTTCTGGGCGCCCTGCCCGGATTACCCGAGGCCGAAGCGGCCGAATGTTCGCCGTGGCAGGGCGGCAAGGCCGTTGCCAACGCGTGCGAGTTGACGCTGGCCGGCGGCACCATCGACACCGGCCGCGGCGATTACCAGGCAGCGCTGACTGCGCAAGGCGGCGGCGTCGTGACGGTCACCGGCCCGCTCAAGCTGTTCACCGCCGGCAACGACGCAACCGGCATCTTCGCGCAAAGCCAGGGCAAGATCACGCTCACCGTGCCCGGCAACTCCGTGACGACAAGCGGCAACAATTCCTACGGCGTGCAGAGCTTCGGCTCGCAATACATCACCGCGCAAGCCACGATCGTGACCTCGGGCGAGCAATCGCACGCGGCGTTCGAAGATTTCGGCGGCGCCATCCGGCTGACGGACTCGGACCTCACGACCAGCGGCGCACGCGCGGCCGGCGCGGCCATTCAGGGCGGCGGCGTGATCGACCTGGAAGGCACCACCACCATCACCACGCGCGGCGATGCGGCACCGGGCCTGTTTGCGACCGATGCGGGCTCACGTGGGATTCTCGGCGTGAACGGCACTGGCAACTTCACGATCCGCACCAGCGGCGCCGGCGCCCCCGCCGCCATCGCTCGCAACGGCGGCGTGCTGAACCTGCGTGGCAACAGTGCCATGACGACCACGGGCAGCGGCAGCCACGGCTTGCATGTGTATGCCGATGGCTCGAGCCTGACGGCGCAGAACGCGCAGGTCCGCACCGAAGGCCCTTCCGCCTTTGGCGCGTTTGCTACGCAGCGCGGCGCCATCACGCTGGCCGACAGCACCATCACCACGACAGGACAAGGCAGCCACGGGTTGTCCGTCCATGATGGCGGCCGCATCGTCGCGCGCAATGTGACGGTCAACACGTCGGGTCAGCAGGCCAGTGGCGCCGAGATCTCCAACGGTGCACGGCTCGACCTGTACAACGTGACCCTGCGCAGCACCGGCAGCGGTGCTGGCCTCTATAGCGATGCTGCCGGTGCCAATGCGCCTGTCACCGTGCTGGTCGACGGCGGCCTTGTCGATGCGGCGCAATCCGGCGTGGTCCATGTCGCGGGCAGCAATATGGATCTGACCGTGCGCAACGGGGCCATCCTGCGAGCCGGAACGGGACGTTTGGCCGAAATCATGTCGATGAACGGCCAAGCGGCACAACTCACCCTGGCAGCCGACCACGCCACGCTGAACGGTGACATCGTTGCCAATGCCGCCGGTGGCAACATTGCCGATATCGCGTTGACCAACGGATCGGTGCTGACAGGGGCCGTCACCGGCGCACGCACGCTTGGTGTGCAGCAAAGCCAGTGGTCCGTCACCGCCGACAGCACCGTCGGCACGTTGACCAACAGCGGGGCCATCGCCTTCGGTGAGGGCTTTCACCTGCTCGCCACGCGTAGCTACACCGGCCAGTCCGGCAATCTGACGCTCAATACCCGACTGGGCATCGACGAATCACCGTCCGATCGCCTGCAGGTCGCGGACATGGCATCCGGCACCACGGCGCTGCGCATACGCAATGCCGGCGGCCCCGGCGCGACCACGACCGGCAACGGCATCCTCGTCATCGACGCCCACGCCAGCGAACCGCATGCCTTTGCGCTGGCCGGCCCCGTGGTCGCAGGCCCGTACGAGTACACGCTGCAGCGCGGCAGCACCGACGCGAGCGCGCCGCAGAACTGGTACCTGCGCTCGACGCTCGACTGTTCGGGCGCGGGAGCGCCTTCCCCGCCCTGCCCTGCGCCCGGGCCATCGCCGGCGCCGCCCGGTCCGGTACCGCCGATTCCAAACTACCGCCCCGAAGTCTCGCTCTATACCGCCATCGCGCCGCTCGCCCTGCAGTACGGCCGCTCGCTGATGGACACGCTGCACGAACGCATGGGCGAGCAGGCAGTGCTGCGCGACCGTAGCGACCTTTCAGGCGAGCCGTTGCCCGGTGCTGGCTGGGGCCGCGTCATCGGCATGCAGGGCAATCGCGATGGCGGCCAGCGTGGCATCTACGGCAAGACACCGAGCTACGACTATCGCTTCGCCGGCATGCAACTCGGCGCGGACCTGCTGCGCCACACGCATGACGACGGACACCGCGACCACGCCGGTGTCTATGGCGCCATCGGCTACGCGGGCATGGATGTCGATCACTTCACCGGCGTGCGTGCCGGCACCAACCGCTTCGACGGCTATACGGTCGGCAGCTACTGGACCCACTACGGCGAGCAGGACTGGTATCTGGACGGCGTGCTTCAGGGCACGTGGTACAACGTGCGCGCAAGCTCGAACCGCGGCCTGCCCGAACTGACCACCCATGGCGTCGGGCTTGCCTCGTCCATCGAAGCGGGCTATCCGTTTGCCTTGGGCCAGGGCTGGGTGCTGGAACCGCAATCGCAACTGCTGTACCAGTGGGTGAAGCTCGACGACTCGTCGGATGCGGGCGCCACCGTGCACTTCGACAACGTCCGCTCGCTGGCAGGCCGTATCGGCGCACGAATCGCCAGAACATGGCAAGACGACGAAGCTGTGCAGCCGCGCCAGTTCACCGTGTGGGCACGTGTATCGGCGTGGTACGAATTCCTTGGCGATCCGCGCACGGCGTTCTCGACGGCATCGGGCTTCATCCCGTTCCAGGCAAACCTCGCGGGCGGCTGGAGCGAACTCAAGGCCGGCTTCAGCGCAGAGTTTAGGCGCAACTTGTTCGCCTATGCCAGCGCCGGATACCAACGCGGTTTCGATGGCACGCGACGGGCCTGGGACGGCAAGCTTGGCGTACGGTTCAACTGGTAAGCCCAGGACGACAAAAAACCCGCCGCATCACTGCGGCGGGTTTTGGGCAAGCACATGACGGCATTGCTGTCAAGCTTCGCGCTTACTGGGCAACTCCACCGATCACAAACGTCCCATCGGCATAGTCCACCGGCACCACATCCTTGGCGGCGAACTTGCCTTCCAGAATGGCGCGGGCGACCGGGTTCTCGATCTGCTGCTGGATCGCCCGCTTGAGCGGACGCGCCCCGAACACCGGGTCGTAACCCGCGCTCGCGATCTTCTCCAGCGCCAGTTCGCTGACCTCCAGCGTCATGTCCATACGGGCCAGGCGACCCTGCAGGCGTTGCAGCTGGATGCGCGCGATCGACTCGATGTTCTTCTGGTCGAGCGCGTGGAACACCACGACTTCGTCGATCCGGTTCAGGAACTCCGGCCGGAAATGCGTGCGCACCTCCTGCCATACCGCGCCCTTCACCGCTTCCTGCGGCTCGCCCACCATCGACTGGATGATCTGCGAACCGAGGTTGGACGTCATCACGATCACGGTGTTCTTGAAGTCCACCGTACGTCCCTGGCCATCGGTCAGGCGGCCATCGTCCAGCACCTGCAGCAGCACGTTGAAGACGTCCGGGTGAGCCTTTTCGACTTCGTCGAGCAGCACCACGCTGTACGGCTTGCGGCGCACGGCTTCGGTCAGGTAACCGCCCTCTTCATAGCCGACATATCCCGGCGGCGCGCCGATCAGGCGGCTTACGCTGTGCTTCTCCATGAACTCGCTCATGTCGATGCGGATCAGGTGCTCTTCCGAATCGAACAGGAACTCGGCCAGGGCCTTGCACAGTTCGGTCTTGCCGACACCGGTCGGTCCCAGGAACAGGAACGAACCATAAGGCTTGTTCTCGTCCGCCAGGCCCGCACGCGAACGGCGGATGGCATCGGACACCAGCCGCACGGCCTCGTCCTGCCCCACCACGCGGTTGTGCAGGCGGTCTTCCATCTTGAGCAGCTTCTCGCGCTCGCCCTGCATCATCTTCGACACCGGGATGCCCGTCGCGCGGCTCACCACTTCGGCGATTTCCTCGGCGCCCACTTGCGTGCGCAGCAGCTTGTTGGGCTGCTTCTGCTCACTCGCTTCGGCGTCGGTCGCGGCCTTGAGCTTGCCTTCCAGGCCCGGCAGCTTGCCGTACTGCAGTTCCGCCACCTTGTCGAGCTTGCCTTCACGCTGCAGCTTGGCGATTTCGAGCTTGATCTTCTCGATCTCTTCCTTCAGCGCAGCCGTACCCTGCGCGGCGCCCTTCTCGGCCTTCCAGATCTCGTCGAGGTCCGCATACTCCTTCTCCAGGCGCGTGATTTCCTGCTCGATCAGGTCCAGGCGCTTGAGCGACGCTTCGTCGGTCTCTTTCTTGACCGCCTCGCGTTCGATCTTGAGCTGGATGGTGCGACGCTCGAGCTTGTCCATCGATTCCGGCTTGGAGTCGATTTCCATCTTGATGCGCGCGCCGGCCTCGTCGATCAGGTCGATGGCCTTGTCGGGCAGGAAGCGGTCGGTGATATAGCGATGCGACAGCTCCGCCGCGGCGACGATGGCCGGGTCGGTGATTTCTACGCCATGGTGCAGCTCATACTTTTCCTGCAAGCCGCGCAGGATGGCGATGGTCGCCTCCACGCTCGGCTCGTCGACCAGCACCTTCTGGAAGCGGCGCTCGAGCGCGGCGTCCTTCTCGATGTACTTGCGGTACTCGTCCAGCGTGGTCGCGCCGATGCAATGCAGCTCGCCGCGCGCCAGCGCCGGCTTGAGCATATTGCCCGCATCGATCGCGCCTTCGGCCTTGCCGGCGCCGACCATGGTGTGGATCTCGTCGATAAAGACGATGGTCTGGCCTTCGTCCTTGGCCACATCGTTCAGCACGGCCTTCAGGCGTTCCTCGAACTCGCCGCGGTACTTGGCGCCAGCCAGCAGGCCGGCCATGTCGAGCACGAGCACGCGCTTGTTCTTCAGGCTTTCGGGCACTTCGCCGTTGACGATGCGCTGCGCGAGGCCTTCGACGATCGCGGTCTTGCCCACGCCTGGCTCGCCGATCAGCACCGGGTTGTTCTTGGTGCGGCGCTGCAGGATCTGGATCGCGCGGCGGATTTCGTCGTCACGGCCGATCACCGGATCGAGCTTGCCCATGCGAGCACGCTCGGTGAGGTCGATGGTGTACTTCTTGAGTGCCTCGCGCTGCGTTTCGGCGTCGGCACTGTTCACGGCATCGCCGCCGCGCACAGCCTGGATGGCCGCTTCCAGCGGCTTGCGGCTGAGCCCGTTCTCGCGCGCAATGCGGCCGGCCTCGCCCTTGTCTTCCGACACGGCAAGCAGGAACAGCTCGCTGGCGATGAACTGGTCGCCGCGCTTGATGGATTCTTTCTCGGCAGCGTTGAGCAGGTTGACCAGATCGCGGCCCACCTGGACCTCGCTGGTGCCCTGGACTTGCGGCAAGCGCTTGATGGCCGCGTCCAGCGCGGTCTGCAAGCCGTTCACGTTGACGCCGGCGCGCTGCAGCAGCGCCTTGGCGGCGCCGTCGTTCTGCGCAATCAGCGCACGCAGCAGGTGCTGCGGTTCGATGTATTGGTTGTCATTGGCCAGTGCCAGGCTTTGCGCATCAGCCAGCGCTTCCTGGAACCGGGTAGTCAGTTTGTCAAGACGCATAGGATTCCCTCTCTCTGTGAGTGTCCTGTTGCTAGGGAGCTCGCCTGGCCGGACACTGGATGTCTTTCCGAAAGATAAGGCTTTGACTTGACATTTCAAGACCGCGACGTCGCTATCTTGATAGCGGTCTCGAGTGCAGGATGCGATACACGAAGTCGCACGCAAACGAGCGCGCGCTAGCCGTCGTGTGCCTGTGCTTTGCGCTCGAGGTTCCGCACCATCCATCACGAGCGCCTCTCCCTCCACTACGACATGCCCCCCCCGCAGGCGGCGGATACGCACCTGGGCCCCGAGCGGCTCGCCAGGCCGCACCGCGGAGCAGAGCCACAGGGATCGCTTCATCCATCCGGTACCGCGCCCCGGCAACTGCGTGCCTAGCAAGTCCGAAAACATGCGGGCCAGCAAAGGCAACGGTACCGGTGCGCCATCAAAGCCACGCGACCGTGCGAAGCGCGCATCGGCATGAAAGGGGTTCTGATCCCCCGTCAGCGCGATGTATTCGGCGATGTCGGCCGCCTCGAACGTCCGCTGCGCCGATGCCGCCTGCCCCTGCCGCAAGTGGTAAAGCGTACTGTCACCGGCCACCTCCGGCGCGCCATCGTCGGACGCACCCAGCGCCGCCAGTGCCTGCACCGCGGCCTGCGGCAACAGCGGCACTGTCAACCTGGTAGAGCGCGACAAGGTCGAAGCGAACAGGGTCGTCCCACTCAGAAGACGGAGGACGGAGGACGGATTTTGGGTGACTTCCGTGAACTCGCGCTAAGCCGTGAATCGTGCAGCGAACTGTTCGCCGCAGAGCGAGGCATGCAGCGAATGTCGCTTGATCGATCGCGAAGTGCTGACGAACTGGGCCGAAGCTTGACAGGAACGCTTGCGTACGGCTGGCCTCGCGAAGTCCCCGCGTTCGGCGCTCGCGTTCCCAGGTAGGCTGGTGGTTGTTCCCGGCCCGGTTGTTCAGGCGGGCGCTGCCCTTGACGAATACGTGTTTGACCTTGGCCAGCCCCGGGATGTCATCTTTCGCGGCCGGATAGCGTAGTCAGCAGATCGGTAACGCTGCAGAGCTGCTGTTGGCGGGGCCGTCGAAGAGCGATCGGCGCGACGAGGCGCAACCAAACGCTTCTTTCGTGGCACGGGACAGGAACTCAGCACGCGCTGGAAGCGCACTGCGCACGCGGGGCGCGCCGTGCTGCGGCGGTAAGCGCTGGTAACGCCTTCCAATTCGAATCTGGAAAGTATTTTCCAAGTCGGGTAAGGACGCCTCCGTAACGGCGCGTCCTTACCCGCCGAACAAGCACTCTAAAGATTCCTGAACGTGTAACGACATCAGAATCAGATTTTCCCTATGGACATGCGGAGAACATGCCACTAGCGTGCTTCGGCATCACATAGGGATGTAAGGGATCACGCCTGATCTGCGCCACCCATTGGCGCTAGCGGGCCTGCTGTTCCAATGAGTTGAGAAGAATCTACTATGACAGAAAGGAAATTGGTTTGCGGCCATATTCGTTACATCAATTATTTGAAGTTGACTGACCTTTCATCATACGGAATGGCGGAATATTCTGCCTTTCCGACGTGGAATCCCGCTTCCATTTATACAAAAATAATCTGGAAAAAATAGTGAGTCCACTTAATCGTACTGCCTTAATTCTCTCTTTCTTTGGTGTAATTATCAATTTCCCATCAGCCATCGCCCAGTCTAATATGACGGCGCAACAAGAAAATCAGCAGCTATTTTTTGATACAATAATCACCATCAACGAGGAAGCCAGGAAGCACACAACCCGCGGAACGGACGTTTCATCTCCGGCCGTATGTGCACAGGCCCGTCCGCTCTGGCAGCAGGCTTATGATCTGCTTGAAAAATCCGGACTATCTGGCGATATATTCAATAAGATGCTTTCCTCGACCGGCTTGCGTCTGGGACGTTGCCTTATCACGGATCATGAGGAAGCAGAGGCTGTCAGAATTCTGGAGCGGTCAATCGTCGGTACGCGATCCGATGCTCGGATCCATCTTCTTCTAGCCGAACTCTATGCCGAAGGTAGAGGTGTGAAGAAAGATCCCGTCCGCGCACTTGGGCACTTTATGCTCGGTGATGACGGAAAATTCGACGAATACAGAGGTTCTGAGTTTTCCGAGAATATAGATCTTTCACGTATACGCCGCTGCATGGCGGAGCTACTTGTTGAGAATCGCGATAGTGCTGACAAGTATGACGATGTGGTATCTCCATGGATGCAAAAATTGCTTGAGCAGGGTGAGGCAAAAAACTGGCTTCGCGCTGTTCAATTGATGACACCAAATGGGAACTACTATCGAAGTGATCTGTTGAGAATTCAACTGCGTGCTCTTAACGATGGCTACACATCTGATAACGAAGACAAGATTGCATTGCAGACAATGCGGCTCAACATTGGCAACACTTTCTTAGGTTTCGACTCACCTAAGCTCGCCGCCGCTTTGTATTTTCTACAAACATCCAGCTTGAAGGAAGCGCGCGATTCTCTTGCCAAGGTTGGAGAAATGCTTCCATATAGACTTTTAATGCCGACTGGAAAAACGTGGAGTGCCGTAGATGCTCAATAGTGCGCTGTTGCTTGTTGTCTTCATTTGTATGATCGCCTTTTCTCCGATGGCGACGGCGGAATCCTGTCACTCGCACGACCTATCCAGCGTAGGGGACTGCAAGAGGAGTCGTAGGGCCGTCCGCGAACAACTGCGAGGAATCGAGCCGCAGCAAGTGTCTCCGCCCGCCGGAATGGATACGTCCCTGCTAGCGACGCAACTAAGTGGAACGCTTTCCGTTGGCGAGGTTTTTCCCATAACCGATAGCCCCTATAGCGACTGGTTGCTCTTGGCTTATCCGTCATCAGTCAATCCCGTCAACCTTGCCCCCACTCCTCGGAAGGCAGATCAGCAACCTACTCTCGTTGCCGCTATTCGTTGGAGTCAGCCCGCACCGTCAGACTCGCAGGCGAAACCAACGGCAACTGTACTTGCGCTCACGAAAAATGCCTTGATTCCCGAGCAGGCCGTTGGCGATCCAGGCGGAGAACAAGAGGCCATATCTTCACTGGGAGGCCTTTACTGTGTTGTTCCTAAAAACAAGACTGAAGGTTCGGACCCAGGGCGTTACTCCGAATACAGCAAACTTCGCTGGATGCAGCTTTCGCCAAAACGTCGCGTCCTCGTCGCCACGATTTCGAGAAGCGAGGGCTATGCGGGTGGAGGTGGCTCCTTTGAGGCAGAACTTCTCGTCGACGCTGCTACTGATGGTTCCTTGCGTCCGATCGCCTGTTACGCAACCAAAAATTTTCAGATGGTAGCCGGTGAGTGGAACCAGGATGGCACTCGCAACCATGCCGAATATCAGGCAGGTTGGAAACTTGTTATTGACCGCAATTCTCACGCGGAATGGCCCAGACTGCGTTTGCTCCCCACGACCCGTCAAACATCGGGGGCGACATTGGTGTGGAGCCCGCAAAGACATCAGTATGTTGAGTACGTTGGTCACTAGTCAGGATCACGTGATCATGTGCAACTCGCCTCAGTCGGAGCGACGGTGAATCGACGGCCGACGATCGAAGAAATGCACTCAGAAGACGTAGGACGGTGGACAGCCGACGGATTTGGATGACTTCCGTGAATTTGCGCCAAGAGCGGAAACATCAGCGTCCGGGCCACCGTGGCGCCGAAGTGCGTCGTCCGCGCGAAGTCCGGATCACGGTGGATCGGACTGTCGTCGCGCGACAACGCCGCAAAGCGGTCGAAGTCGCGCTGCGTCAGGACATGGCCAGCGGTTTCGCCTGTCAATCCGGAACCTGTACGGTGCCCGAATTCGCCGCGATCTGGTCGCCCAGGGCCGGTGTTGCCGAGATCGCCGGCACGTTGGCTGGCAACAGCGTCGGCGCAGTCGTGGTGTTGGTGGCGCCACCACGCGGAATAGTGCGCACCACCTGCGACGGCGGCAGCACCTTGCCTGCGGTCAGGTTGTCATAGACGGCATCGAGCGCGCGGATCAGGTATAGGTGCAGCGGCACGTAGCGGTTGCTGTAGCCCGACACCGCGCCGATGAACGCGTCGAAGTGCTGCGCGTTCTCGACCTCGATATACGACAGCTTGCTGGTAGCGCCCTCCTGCCGCTGGTTGAGGCCCAGATATGGCCGTGACGTGTGATTGACCGGCAGCAGCCCATCACTGCGGCCATGCACGATCAGCGCGGGCTTGCCGCGCAGATTGCCCGAACGCAGCGTCTGCGCCACACCCGTCTGCAAGGCCACCGCCTGCGTATCGGTGCCAGTCAGCAAATTGCGCAGGCATTTGGCACCATCGAAATTCACATCGGCCCGGTTATTCGAAGCCGATACCGACTGGCCATTCAGAAACGGTCCATGCTGCAGGTCGCGATCATTGATCAGCTGCACCGTGCTTGTCGGCGGCACGCCGTTCCCGGTCGAAAACATCGATGCCAGCACGGCAGGCGCGATGGCCGCCGGCTTGAAATCAGCGAGCGTGGTCGCGAAGCTGTAGCCGCACAGGCGATCGGTCACGCTCGCGCGGGCATACGAATTCGCATAGGTGACGGAGATCGAGGCCGCCGTGTCGAACAGCGACAACGAAGGATGCAATGCATCCGATTCCAGCTCCCAGCCGGCAGCATGGAGCAGCGCCAGCGCGCTGGCCGCCTGGTCCGCAGTTGTTGTCCCAGTGACGACATTGTTGTCCGCCAATGTCTGGCAACGGCTGGCATAGAACGCATTGGTCGCGAACGACGGCGTGTTGACCAGAGAGATATCCTGCGATGCGCACAGCTGCAGCAGGTTCGCCGTAGTGATGTAGTCATACAGCACGCGTCCCGACGCGCTCACGACCGTGTTGCCGCGCTTGACGACCACTCCCGCATTGGCCGGCAGGCTCAGGTTGGGTTCGCCCACGGCCACGCCATCGATCAGGCCATCGGTATCCTGCTCGGCCGCGGCAACCGCCGCGCCGCCGCCATTGGACACGCTCGACGCGATCACGACGATCTTGCTCTTGGCCAGCGTCCGCTGGCGCACGCCGTTGGAGGCGACTGTGCCGAAGCGGTCATTGATGGCCCAGATGCCGAATTCGATCGCCTGCAGCGTGAACTTGCCCCAGTCCTTTTCGGGGTTTCGCTGGGAATGCGCGTGCTTGAAAGCCAGGCGATGCGGCGCCTGCGCCGTGAAATCCGCAAGCGGCAGGATGCCCGGCTTTGCGGCGAACTGGGCGTTGGTGCCGGCTGCGCTGCGCGTCGTGCGCGTGCCATCGATCAGCGGCACGGTGTCGGTATCGAGATCGTGCGGCGCGGCGCCGGTGCCCTTGTCGGTATAGGCCACCGCGCAGCCGCGCTTGAGTCCCCACTCGCCCACGGCAATGGCGCCATACACGCCACGCGAGCCGGACGACGTCGCGGTGATCATGCACGGCTTGCTCTGGTTGAACGTGTTCGGGATCTGCACCAGCATGGTCACGTTTTCCTGCCCGCTGCCGTCGTCGGAGAAGGCCAGGTACTCCACGCCGGCGATCTTGCCCTGCCCGGTGGTGACATTGCCCTGCGCATCCACATTGGGGCCGTAGAGCGAGCCAAAACCGCCGCCCGTCGTGGTGTCAACAATGGCGCGGTAGTTGGTGTAGATCGCATAGCGGCGCAGCTCGGCCGCGGTCGGGCTGTTCGGGCTCGCGGGGACGGGCGCCGTGGCGCTCGCCAGCCCGTCCTTGCCGAGCCCGGCCGTCAGCAGGTCATCGGTCGCGCCATCGTAGGCCTGGATCGTCACCGTGCCGATGTTGGCAGGCTTGATGTTCGGGTTGGTGTTGCCATCGTTGTTGCTGTCGCCGCCTCCGCAAGCGACGGCCAGCAGTGCAACCGCTGCCGCGAAAGCTGCCTTGCCAAGGCGACGAAAATTGTCGTGGTGCATGGGACCCCTCCTGGTGTGCTGAGGTTTGCTGACGTTCCGCTCCTGCCGGGAAGACTTCCGAACTGCAAACTGCCAGGTCCCACGCCGCTATCCGTGACCCGAAAAACGCTTGCGTAGCTTGTGCTTTTCCACCTTGCCGGACGGCGTGCGCGGCAAGGCGTCGATAAACCGCACATGGTGAGGCACCTTGTAGCCCGCCAGGCTGGCCCGGCAATGCGCGATCACGGCATCGGCGTCCAGCGCGGCACCGGGCCGCAACACCACGAGTGCCATGCCGACCTCGCCCCACTGCGGGTCCGGCGTGCCGATCACCGCGGCTTCCGCAACGCCGGCGAGCTGGAACAGGACGTTCTCGACCTCGGCCGGATACACATTCTCGCCGCCGGAAATGAACATGTCCTTGGCGCGGTCAACGATGTAATAGTCACCTTCATCGTCCATCCAGGCAATGTCGCCCGAATAGAGCCAGCCGTCGCGAATCGCCTCGGCAGTGGCTTGCGGCAGGTTCCAGTAACCCGGCGTCACGCCCGGCCCTTTGATCAGCAGTTCGCCGCGCTCGCCGGGGGCCACATCCGCCCCCGAAGCATCGACAATGCGCGTCAGCATGGAACCCACCGGCTTGCCGATGGTGCCGATCTTGCGCCGCGCGGTCGCCTCGTCGCAGACAAAAACCGTGGGGCCGGTCTCGGTCATGCCGAAACCAAAGCAGATGGTCACGCCCTTGACCAAGTAGGCCTGCAGCAGCGGCTGCGCGACGGTGGAGCCGCCCGCGCTCATATTGCGTACGGCCGAGAAATCGGCCTGACCGAAGTCCGCGTGCTGGCTCAGGAACAGGTAGACGGCCGGCACCGCGAAGAACATCGTGATGCCTTCGCCCGAACGGCGATCGAGTTTGCTGAGCACGACCTGCGCGTCGAACTGCCGCATGATGTGCACCGTGCCGCCGGCATGCAGCACCGGATTGGCATAGAGGTTCAGGCCGCCGGTATGGAAGAACGGCAGCACGTTCAGGAACACGTCGTCACGCGTGATCTTGTTGGCGAGCATGGCGTTGACGGCATTGAAGAACACCATGCCATAGGTCTGGATTACGCCCTTGGGCTGGCCAGTCGTGCCCGAGGTGTAGAGCAGGTGCCAGACCTCGTGCTCGTCGCGCGGCGGCATCTCGACAACGCGGCCCGATGCAGCGGCCAGCACGGCTTCGTACTCGGTCCAGCCTGCCGGCACGTCGGCGGCCTCGTCATCGGCAAGATGCAGCACCGCGCGCATCGGCATGGCGCGGCTCAGTTCGGCGGCCACGCGCAGGAACCCGTCGCCAGCCACCAGCACCTGCGGCGAGCAATCCTGCAGGATCGGCAGCAATTCTGCCGCGGGCAGCCGCCAGTTCAGGCACACCATCACCATGCCGGCCTTGGCACAGCCGTAGAGCATCTCGAAATAGTCCGAGCCGTTGTGCGCGAGCACCGCCACGCGCGAGCCGGCAGGCAGGCCGAGCGTCTGCGTCAGATACTCCGCAAACCGGCTCGCGCGCTCGTCGAACTGGCGGTACGTCACGCGCCGGCCGCTCTCTACGTCGACGAGCGCGACCTTGTCCGGGTAATGCTGGGCATTCTTGTGCAGCCAGTCGATCACATACATGGCATACGGTCTCCGTGCGGCGGGTTCAGGAGGCGGCGTCCCGCGCCGAACCGGCGCCGCGCAGCCGTCCTACCACGCCCTGCGGAAAATAATAGACGCTCAGGATAAACAGCAACCCCAGCCACAGCAGCCAGCGGTCCGGGTGCAACAGCCCGGCAAGCAAGGGCACGGACACCGTGGCATCGCTCGCGAGCTTCATCACGTCCTGCAGGTAGGTCTGCGCCAGCAGGAACAGCGTCGTGCCGATGACCGCGCCATAGAGCGTGCCCATGCCGCCGATCACGACAATCAGCAGGATATCGACCATGATCTCGAACGACAGCGAGGTATCGGGCCCGTTATAGCGCAGCCAGACCGCCATCAACACGCCGGCCATGGTCGCGAATATGGCAGACAGTACCGTGGAGACCGTGCGGTAGACCACGGTCCGGTAGCCGATCGCCTCGGCGCGGAAGTCGTTCTCGCGGATGGCCTGCAGTACCCGGCCGAACGGCGAATTGACGATGCGCAGCAACAGCAGGAACAGCAGCACGGCGCCGGCAAAGACCAGGTAGTAGCTCAGCAGCTTGCCGTTGAGCGGCACGCCGAACCATTCGGCGTCGCCAAGCGAGAAGCCGGGGCGCAAGGCCTCCGGCACCTTGAAGGTCAGGCCGTCCTCGCCGCCGGTCCATTCGGACAGCTGCGAAATCAGCGTGGCAAACGCCGTGGCCACGGCCAGCGTGATCATGGCAAAGAAGATGGCCCGCACGCGCAGCGAGAACAGGCCGATCAGGAACGCCAGCACGGCCGACACCGCCAGCGCCGCCACCGTTCCCGCCAGCAGCGCGCCCCACCCCGGCTCCATGCGCGACATGGCAATCGCCACGCCGTAGCCGCCGATGCCGAAGAACATGGTGTGGGCAAACGACACGATGCCGGTATAGCCAAGCAGCAGGTCATAGCTGCCCACCAGCACCACGAAGATACAGATCTTGGCCGCCATGTTGAGCGCGCGGGCGCCCGGAAACACGAACGGCGCACAGGCCAGGGCCAGCACGATCAGGACCAGCATCGCGCCCAGCAAGCGGCTGCGCGGCAGGTCGCCCGAAAGCAGTCGGATCATGTCGCGTCCCCTCTCAGCGCCTGGCGACCGCAAACAGCCCTTGCGGCCGCCACAGCAGGATCAGCATCATCAGCAGGATGTTCGAGAACAGAGCCACCTTGGGGAACAGGAAGCCCGTGTAGTTGGCCATCAGCCCAACCAGCACCGCGCCGACAAAGCAACCGGTGGTGGAGCCCAGCCCGCCAATGATGATGACGATGAAGATCAGCACATTGACCTGCGCGCCGATCGCCGCCGTGATGTTCTGCTGGTACAGGCCCCACAGCACGCCGCCCATGCCAGCCAACGCCGCCCCGGCCACGAACACGCCGATGAACAGGCGCCGCACGCGATAGCCGAGCGCCTCCACCATCTCGCGGTTCTCCACGCCGGCCCGGATCAACAGGCCGATGCGCGTGCGGTTGAGCAGCAGCAACATGGCGATGAAGACCACCAGCCCGAGCACCATGGCCACCAGCCGGTACTTCTCGATCGCGGCATCGCCGAGCAGCACCGCGCCGCGGAACGCCGCGGGCACTTCGAGCGCGATGGTTTCCGGTCCCCAGATGGCCTTGATCAACTGCTCGGCGACGATCATGCCGCCCATGGTGATCAGGATCTGCTTCAGGTGCTGGCCGTAGACCGGGCGCACCACCACGCGCTCGAAGAACAGCCCCACCGCGCCGGCCGCCGCCATGGCGGCGAGCACCGCCAGCGCGAACACCGCGAGGTTCAGCGCGAGGCTGTCGGCCTGCACCCAGCCCGACAGCGGCAACAGCACCGATGCCGCCACATAGGCGCCCAGCGCAATGAAGGCGCCATGGCCGAAATTGAGCACGTCCATCAGGCCGAACACGAGCGTCAGGCCCGACGAGACCACGAAGATGATCATTCCCATGGCCAGCCCGGCAATGGTCAGCGTCAGCCATGTCGAACCGCTGCCCACGAGCGGGAATGCCAGCAGCATCAACAGCGGCGCCAGGGCCAGTGGCGTCCAGTCAAGCCGGACTTTCGGCAGCGATGCCGCGACGGCCGAGGGCAAGGTGGTTGAAGTTGTCATGTATCTCGTCCTGCTGATCGTGTACTCGCCTCCCGCGCGTGCGGGAGAGGCCAGCAAACCTTCGGAACTGCGTGCGTCCTTACTGGTGCGCCGCCAGCGACAACCCCAGCAGGCGCTGCTGTAGCGCTTCGTCCTGCGCCAGCGCGGCCATCGTGCCGGTGTGCACGATGCGCCCGTCATCCATCACGGCCACGGTATCGCCCACCGACTTCGCCATATGGAAATTCTGTTCGACCAGCAGGATCGACACCTCGGTCTGCTTCAGCTCACGGAACACGGCGATCATGTTCTGGATGATGGCCGGCGCCAGTCCCTTGGTCGGTTCATCAACAATCAGCAGTTTGCGCGGTTCGATGATGGCGCGTGCCACCGACAGCATCTGCTTCTGGCCGCCCGACAGGACCCCGGCGCGCTGGTGCCAGAACGTCTTCAGCGCGGGGAACATGCGGAACACCCAGTCCAACCGCCGCTCGTCGATGGCGCCGCTGCGCGCGGCCAGCCGCATGTTCTCGGCCACTGTCAGGTCGGAAAACACGCCCATGTTTTCGGGCACGTAGGCAATGCCGGCCTGCGCGATGGCCGGCGTGCCGTGTTCGGTGATGTCGCCGCCGTCGAACGCCACTGTGCCCGCGCTGGCCCGCCACAGGCCCATGATCGTGCGCAGCGTCGTGGTCTTGCCCGCGCCGTTGCGCCCCAGCAGCATGGTCACCCCGCCGCGCGGCACGTCGAAGCTCACGCCGTGCAGGATGTGGTACGGGCCGATATGGGTCTGCACATCGCGCAGACGCAGGATCGGGCCTGCGCCGGCGTGTTCACGTTGTTCACGCATGGCTTGCCTCCATGCCGGTTTCCACCACGCCCAGGTATGCCTGCTGCACGATCGGCGACGCAATGACTTCCGCCGGGTCGCCGTCCGCCATCAGCGTGCCGTTGTGCAGCACGATGATGCGGTCGGCAAGCGATCGCACCACATCCATCTTGTGTTCGACGAGCAGCACGGTCTTGCTGCGGTCCTGCCGGATCTCCCGAATCAGGTCCAGGATCACCGGCACCTCGTCCACGCTCATGCCGGCCGTGGGCTCGTCGAACATGAAAATGCGCGGCTGCAGCGCCAGCAAGATGCCAACCTCGAGCTTGCGCTGGTCGCCATGCGGCAACGCGGCCACCGGCAGGTGGCGCTTGTCGGCCAGCGCCACGCGTTCCAGGCAAGCCTCCGCCTGCGCGCGCACGCCGCGGTGGCTGGTCCACATCGACAGCAGGTCGATGCCGCGCTGCTGGCGTGCCTGCACCGCCAGGCGCACGTTTTCCAGCACCGGCAGGTTCGGGAACAGGCTGGTCAGCTGGAACGCGCGCCCGATGCCGCGACGCGCCTTGTGCGAGACCGGCAGGCGCGTCACGTCTTCCCCGTCCAGCAGGATCTGGCCCGCCGTGGCAGGCAGTTGTCCCGAGATCAGGTTGAAGTACGTCGTCTTGCCCGCGCCGTTGGGACCGACGATGCACGTCAGCTCGCCGGGCCGGAACGCGCACGACACCGCATTGACGGCCACATGGCCGCCAAAGCGGATGGTCAGATCGCGCGTTTCCAGCATTGGCGGCTGTGCCGCTGTGGCTGTCGCGTCCATCAGCGCTGGTTGCGGATCGGCACGTTCATCTCTTCGGGCTTGATCTCGCGGACCAGCTCGGGCACGCCCCAGGCGAACGCCGGGTCCACCTTGATCTTGAAGTGGTACATCGACTGCATCGCCTGGTGGTCTTCCTTGCGGAAGAACATGCGGCCCTTGGGCGTTTCGAACGCCATGCCCTCCATCGCCGAGATCAGCTTTTCGGTATTGGTGTCGCCGCCCGTCTTCTTCAGCGCTTCCACCAGCGCGATGCCGGCCGACATGCCACCGGCCGTGAAGAAATCAGGCGGCGACTTGAACTTGCTGTAGTGGTTCGACACCAGCCATTCGTTGGCCTTGTTCTTCGGAATGCCGAAGTAGTAGTAAGTCGCGCCTTCCATGCCCGGGAAATTCTTGTAGCTGGTCATGGCCGGCAGGATGTTGCCGCCCGAGGCGATCTCGATGCCGTAGCGCTTCGGGTCGAGGTCCGCGATCTTGAACGGGTTGCCCGCACCGGCCCAGATGATGAAGATCACCTTGCGGCCGGGCTTGTCCTTGAGCGAATCGAACAGCCGCTGCGCACCGGCGGTGAAGTCGGTGGTGCTGGTCGGCAGGTATTCCTCATGGACGATCTTCGCGTTCTTCAGCGCGACCTTGAACGCCTTCACGCCGTCGCGGCCGAAGGCGTAGTCCTGCGCCAGCGTGGCGATTTGCACGCCCGGCTTGTCCAGCGCCACCGCGTTGGAGATGGCGTCCTGCGACGAGTTGCGGCCCGTGCGGAAAATGTAGCGGTTCCACTTGTCGCCGGTAATGGAATCGGCCACGGCGGGCTCGACCAGCAGGACCTTCTTGTACTCTTCCGCGACCGGCAACATGGCCAGCGCGGTGCCCGATGACGTCGGCCCCAGCGCGATGTCGGCGCGGTCATCGCTGTAGGCAGCCGCAAGCTGGGCCTTGGCCACGTCGGGCTTGCCCTGGGTGTCCTTCTCGATCACCACAAGCTTGTTGCCATTGACGGTCATGGTGCCGTTCGTCGCGTACTCCAGGCCCATCATCAGCCCCGTCTGGGTCTGCTTGGCATAGGCTTCCAGCGCGCCGGTCTTGTCGTAGACGTGGGCAATGCGGATGTCCCTGGCAAGCACGCCCGCACTGGCGAGCAGGCTGGCGGCCAGCGCCAGGGCATGTACGGCGATCGTTCTGCGTTGCATGTTGTCTCCTCTTATTTTTCGCTTCGGTATCTCGGCCGCCGCCAGCCATCACCGCGCTTGCAGCCCGTGCGTGATCATGTCGAACGCAGCATCGACCACCTTCTCCATCGATGCCGGCCGTTTCCACAGCGCATAGCGCATGCCCAGGAAATTGCTGATGCCGATCAGGCACCAGGCGCGCACCTCGGCATCGCCGGGGCGCACCTCGCCCTGCTCCGCCGCACGGCTCAGGCGCCGGCTGTAGAGATCGGCAAAGACCTGGAAGTAGCTGCTGTAGATGGTCTCGTCCACCGAATACGAATCGAGCACGATCCGGTAGAGGTTCTTGTGTCGGGAAACGAAGGACAGGAACGCCCTCAGGCCGAGCCGTTCCGCCTCGATCTGGCTGGTGGCCGGCGCCACGTGCTTGCGCAGGTGGGTGCGCAGCAGTTCGAGCATGTGCTGGACCAGCGCGCGGAAAACGTCTTCCTTGTCCTTGAAGTACAGGTAGAAGGTGCCCATGGCCACCTTGGCTTCCTGCGTGATCTCGGAAATCGATGCAACGTAGTAGCCCTTCTCGCCGAACACCTTCTCGGCGGCACGCAGCAGGGCAGCGCGTGTCTTCTGCCCGCGCGCGGTCTTGGGCGGGCAGATGCTGGATTCAGTCCTGGCGGATTCAGTCCTGCCGGAGTCGGTCTGGGACATCGTGTCTCCACTGTGGCGCTCGGGCGCCCTCTGTGTGTGCAACCTGTGTCCCGCGCCCTGCCCGCCGTCCTGCCTCCTCTGCCCGGAGCGGCCCTGCGAAACATGATGACTGATTCATGTTTCATCGTATGAGGCCTTGACCGCCGATGTCAATTCATGGCTTTCCCGTATCACGCGGTGCAAACGGCCCAGCCGGCGCGGCTGCCGCTGCAGCGCTCAGGCCAGCAGGCGGTAGGTCCAGAGGCCCAGCGCGGCGAACAGCAGAGAGCCGCCCAGATGGCTGAGCAGATGCAGCAAGGCCCAGCCGTAGTCGCCTGACATCAGGTTGGCCAGCGCTTCGCTGGAAAAGGTGGAGAACGTGGTCAGGCCGCCGAGGAAGCCCGTAATGGCCAGCAGCCGCCATTCCGGGGGCAGCCCGGGATGGCTATCGAAGAAGCCGACAGCCAGCCCGATCAGGTATCCGCCGAGCAGGTTCGCGGCCAGCGTGCCGTATGGCAAGGCCGGATTCAGGCTGTTCCACATGACCGAGAACGCCCAGCGCAGCCACGCGCCGAGAGCGGCGCCGATGCCGACCGCGACGAACCCGAGCGGCCCCATCAGGCCTCGCCGTCGCTACCGGCTTCGGGACCGCTGGCGTTGAAGGACGGGATCCCCCAGCGCTTCAGGGCGGCCTCGTCAGTGACGCGGGCATCGACCCAGCGCGCGCCTTCCGGTGTCTCTTCCTTCTTCCAGAACGGCGCTTCGGACTTGAGGTAGTCCATGATGAATTCGCACGCAGCGAATGCATTGCCGCGATGCGCGGAGGCGACCGCCACCATCACGATCTGGTCCAGCGGCAGCAGCGGTCCGACGCGGTGGATGATCGTCACGCCCAGCAGCTCCCAGCGCGCACAGGCAGCGGCTTCGATCTGGGCGAGCGCCTTCTCGGTCATGCCGGGATAGTGCTCGAGCTCCATCGCGCTGACGGCGCTGCCCTCGCTGATATCGCGTACCGTGCCGATGAAGCTTGCCACCGCGCCCACGGCCGGACGGCTGCTCCGTAGCGCCGCGACTTCGGCGCCGAGGTCGAAATCCTCGCGCTGTACCCTGACGCTCATGTCAGCCTCCCGTCACCGGTGGGAAGAAGGCCACCTCGCAGCCTTCCGCAATCGCCGTATCGGCGCGTGCCACAGCATGGTCCACAGCCATGCGGAGCGCACGGCCTTCGGCCAGCGCTTCGGCCCAGGAACCACCGCGCGTGCGCAGCCATTGGCGCAGTTCGCCTACCGTGCGCACGTCGCCCGGAACTTCGGCGCGCTCCCCGGCAACGCCGAGTTGTTCGCGCACGCTGGCAAAGAAACGTAGTTCGATGTTCATCGCGACTTCTTGCACCGTTTGCACGGCCCGCTATGCGAGCAGGCCGTCGAACGGAATGAACTGCACGGTATCGCCGTGCGCGATCGCCCGGTCGGGCGGGTTGTCGATCAGGCCGTCGCCCCACACCGTGGAGGTCAGCACGCCCGAACTCTGGTTCGGGAACAGGTCCAGGCCGCCATTGGCATTGATGCGCGCGCGCAGAAATTCGTTGCGGCGGTCGCCCTTCTTCAGTTCGAAGTCCGCGCGCAGCGGCAAGCGCCGTGGCGACACGTCGGCAACCCCTTGCAGTCGCAGGATGAACGGCCGCACGAACAGCAGGAACGTGACGAAGCTAGACACCGGATTGCCCGGCAGGCCCAGGAAGAACGCCGCATCGCTGCTGCCATTGTTCACCTGCCCGAATGCCAGTGGCTTGCCCGGCTTGATCGCGATCTGCCACATGTCCAGACGGCCCTCGGCTTCGACCGCGGGCTTGATATGGTCCTCTTCGCCGACCGAGACACCGCCCGACGTGATGATCAGGTCGTGCCCCTGCGCGGCCTTGCGCAGCGTCTCGCGCGTGGCAGCCAGCGTATCGGGAACAATACCCAGGTCGCTCACTTCGCAACCGAGGTTTTCGAGCAGGCCGCGCAGCGTGAAGCGATTCGAGTTGTAGATCGCGCCCGGCTTCAGCGGCTCGCCAGGCATGGCCAACTCGTCGCCCGTGAAGAACACCGCGACGCGTACGCGCCGCACCACATCCAGCCGTGCCTGGCCCACTGAAGCCGCCAGGCCCAACGCCTGCGGTGTCAGCCGCGTACCGGTGGGGAGGATCACACTACCGGCTTCGATGTCCTCACCGGCGCGGCGGATCCACTCACCGGACTGCGGCACGTGGTTGACGATCACATCGTTGCCATCGGCCGCACACTGCTCCTGCATCACTACGGCATCGGCGCCCGGAGGAATCAGCCCGCCGGTAAAGATGCGGGCAGCGGTACCTGGCGCCAGTTCGCTGCCGACATGGCCGGCCGGAATACGCTGCGACACCGGCAAGCGGGTACCGGCTGCGGGTACATCCGCGGCGCGCATCACGTAGCCATCCATCGACGTATTGTCGGCAGGCGGCACCTGCAGGGAACTGGTGACCGGAGCAGCCAGCACGCGGCCGTTGGCGGCCAGGGTATCGACCTGCTCGGCCTGCGCCAGCGGGCGGGCGGCGGCCAGCAAGGCGTCGAGCGCCTGGGCCATGGTCAGCATCGGGGGGCGAGAAGACGCTGCAGCTTGGGTCATGGTGGGATGTGTGGGTTCTGGGCGCCCATGAAAAACGGCCCGCGCATTGCGTCGCACAGGGTCATTCGACCTGGCGGGCAATCCGGGGGCCGCGACTGGGCCACGGCTAGCCTGATTGTAGCGAGTTGGCGCCGCCAAGGCATGCGGCGGCGCCGCAGCCACATTGGCACCGCCCCGCTTACAGGCCGGTGTGACCGGCGATAAAGGCCTTGACCTGGCTGGCGTCGTTCGCCATCACCTCGAAGCGCTGCGGCAGCTTCTCGATGCCTTCAAACGCAGCGGGACGCTCCGGCTCATGGCCCAGCGCTTCACGGATGGTGTCGGCGAACTTGGCGGGCAGCGCCGTTTCCAGCACGACCATCGGCACGCCGGCGCTGAGATGCTCGCGCGCCACCTTGATGCCATCGGCGGTATGGGTGTCGATCGTGATGCCATAGCGCGCCGACATGTCGCGGATCGTCGCCACGCGGTCATCGTGGGTGCTGCGGCCCGAGACAAAGCCGAACTCGCCGCGGATGCGCTCGTATTCCGGCGTGCCCGACAGGTCGAAGCCGCCCTTCTCGTCCACATCGCGGAACAGCGCGGCCAGCTTGCCGCCGTCCTGGCCGATCAGGTCGAAAATGAAGCGCTCGAAGTTCGATGCCTTCGAGATATCCATGCTCGGGCTCGACGTGTGGTACGTCTCGGCCGACTTGCGCACGCGGTAGGCGCCGCTGCGGAAGAACTCGTCGAGCACGTCGTTTTCGTTGGTCGCTACTACGAGCTTGTCGATCGGCAAACCCATCATGCGCGCAATATGGCCGGCGCAGACATTGCCGAAGTTGCCCGACGGCACGCAGAACGACACCTTCTGGCCAGGGCCCGTGGTCGCGAGCAGCCAGCCCTTGAAGTAGTACACGACCTGGGCCACCACACGCGCCCAGTTGATCGAATTGACCGTACCGATGCGCTGGCGGGCCTTGTACTCGAGGTCGTTCGAGACCGCCTTGACGATGTCCTGGCAGTCGTCGAACACGCCTTCCACCGCCAGGTTGAAGATGTTCGGGTCCTGCAGGCTGAACATCTGCGCGGTCTGGAACGCGCTCATCTTGCGGTGCGGGCTCAGCATGAACACGCGGATGCCGCGCTTGCCGCGCATCGCGTACTCGGCAGCGCTGCCGGTATCGCCGGACGTGGCGCCCAGGATGTTGAGTTCCAGCCCGGCACGGCCCAGCGCGTACTCGAACATATTGCCGAGCAGCTGCATGGCCATGTCCTTGAAGGCCAGCGTCGGGCCGTTGGACAGGCCCAGCAGCTGCAGCTTGGTGCCACCTTCCTCGCCCAGCGTGCGCAGCGGCGTGATGTCGGCGGTGTTGTCGCCGGCGCGCGCGTTGCAGTACACCTCGGCGGTATAGGTCTTGCGCGTCAGCGCGCGCAGGTCCTCGGCCGGGATGTCGTCGCAGAATTTGCTCAGGATCTCGAACGCCAGGTCGGCGTACGACAGCTTGCGCCAGGCTTCCAGTTCGTCGGCGGTGACTTGCGGATACTGCACCGGCAGGTACAGGCCGCCGTCCGGCGCCAGGCCGCCCAGCAGGATTTCAGAGAACGATTGCGGCACTTCGTGGCCGCGGGTCGACTGGTATTTCATGGGTCCGGAATATCCTGCCGATCAGTTCAGTTCTTCCATGCGCAGGCGCGTGACCGGCGACAGCACGGTCGGCAGCGACTCGATCTTCGCGATGGCGGCATTGACGTGCTTCTCGCGCGTCACGTGGGTCAGGATGATGATGTCGGTCTGCGGCTCGCCCTCGCGCGATTCCTTCTGCAGCATCGCGTCGATGGAGATGCCCCCCTCGGCCAGGATGCGCGTGATCTCGGCCAGCACACCGGTCTCGTCCGACACGCGCATGCGCAGGTAGTAGGCGCTGTTGATTTCCTCGATCGGCAGCACCGGCACGTTCGACAGCTCGTCCGGCTGGAACGCCAGGTGCGGCACGCGGTGGTTCGGGTCGGCGGTGTGCAGACGCGTCACGTCGACCAGGTCGGCGATCACGGCCGAGGCGGTCGGCTCGGCGCCCGCGCCCTTGCCGTAGTACAGCGTGGCGCCGACGGCGTCGCCCTGCACCAGCACGGCGTTCATCGCGCCTTCCACGTTGGCGATCAGGCGCGAAGCCGGCACCAGCGTCGGATGCACGCGCAGTTCCACGCCGTCGTCGCGGCGGCGCGTGATGCCCAGCAGCTTGATGCGGTAGCCCAGTTCCTCGGCGTACTTGATGTCGGTCGCGGCCAGCTTGGTGATGCCTTCCACGTGGGCCTTTTCGAACTGCACCGGCATGCCGAACGCGATGGCGCTCATCAGCGTGACCTTGTGCGCGGCGTCGACGCCTTCGATATCGAAGGTCGGGTCGGCCTCGGCATAGCCGAGCTGCTGCGCTTCCTTCAGGACCGTGTTGAAATCCAGGCCCTTGTCGCGCATCTCGGACAGGATGAAGTTCGTGGTGCCGTTGATGATGCCGGCAATCCACTGGATGCGGTTGGCCGTCAGGCCTTCGCGCAGCGCCTTGATGATGGGGATGCCACCGGCCACTGCGGCCTCGAACGCGACGATCACGCCCTTCCTGCGCGCGGCTTCGAAGATCTCGTTGCCATGCACGGCCAGCAGCGCCTTGTTGGCGGTGACTACGTGCTTGCCGTTCTCGATGGCTTTGAGCACCAGTTCGCGCGCGATGCCGTAGCCGCCGATCAGCTCGACCACGATGTCGATGTCCGGACGGGCCACCACCACATTGGCGTCGTTGACGATCTCGACTTCGCCGTTGGTCAGCTCGCGTGCGCGCTCGGTGTTGAGATCAGCCACCACGGCGATCTCGATGCCGCGGCCTGCGCGGCGGCGAATTTCTTCCTGGTTGCGCTTGAGCACGTTGAACGTGCCGCTACCGACGGTACCGATGCCGAGCAGGCCAACTTTGATGGGGTTCATGGACAATCTGACTCTAGGTTGCTAAGGATGGTTTGCAGCGGCCGCCCGATCAGGCAGCCACCTTGCCGTGGCGTTTTCGGTACGCCTCCAGGAAGCGCGCGATACGGTTGATTGCCTCGCGCAGATCTTCCTCGTGCGGCAGGAATACGATCCGGAAATGATCCGGCTTGTCCCAGTTGAAGCCGGATCCCTGCACCAGCAGCACCTTGGACTCCTGCAGCAGTTCGTAAATGAACTCCTGGTCGTCCTGCACCGGGTACATCGACAGGTCCAGCTTCGGGAACAGGTACAGCGCGGCCTTGGGCTTGACGCAGCTCACGCCGGGAATCGCGGTGATCAGCTCATAAGCCAGGTCGCGCTGGCGGCGCAGGCGACCGCCTTCGGCCACCAGGTCGTTGATGCTCTGGTAGCCGCCCAGCGCGGTCTGGATGGCCCACTGCCCCGGCACGTTCGCACACAGGCGCATCGAGGACAGCATGTTCAGGCCCTCGATATAGTCGAGCGCCGGACGCTTGTCGCCCGACACCACCATCCAGCCGGCGCGGTAGCCGCACGAACGGTAGTTCTTCGACAGGCCATTGAACGTCACCGTCAGCACGTCCGTCGACAGCGAGGCGATCGAGGTGTGGACGTTGCCGTCGTACAGGACCTTGTCGTAGATCTCGTCGGCAAAGATGATCAGCCCGTGCTCGCGCGCGATCGCGACGATCTCGAGCAGCAACTCGTCCGAGTACAGCGCGCCGGTCGGGTTGTTCGGGTTGATGATGACGATGCCCTTGGTATGCGGCGTGATGCGGGCGCGGATATCGGCCGGATCAGGCATCCACTCGTTGGACTCGTCGCAGATATAGTGGACCGGCGTGCCACCCGAGAGGCTCACCGCCGCCGTCCACAGCGGGTAGTCCGGTGCCGGCACCAGGACTTCGTCGCCGCTGTTGAGCAGCGCGTTGACTGCCATCACGATCAGTTCGGACGCACCGTTGCCCACGTAGATGTCTTCCAGGCCGACGCCCTGGATATTCTTCTGCTGGGTGTAGTGCATGATCGCCTTGCGCGCGGCGAAGATGCCCTTGGAATCCGAATAGCCCGCCGAATTCGGCAGGTTGCGCATCATGTCCTGCTGAATTTCCTCCGGGGCATCGAAACCGAATACGGCCAGGTTGCCGATATTCAGCTTGATGATCTTGTGTCCCTCTTCCTCCATCTGCTTGGCCTTTTCCAGCACCGGGCCGCGGATGTCGTAGCAAACGTTATTGAGTTTGTTGGATTTCTGGATGGGTTTCACGGCGATATCGGCGGAGGCGAAAACTGCCGCGTCGGCGGCAGCGAACATGGGAATCCGGATGGAGTGTCTCGGGGGCGCCGTCCGTTGCGCTGCAACGCAGTCATGCCGCGAATGTGGCAGACACGGAGGCAAAAGCTATAATTTATCGGATTATGACAGACTTCGGCAGCAATTCTTGCATTGCAGCGTGCCTCGGGGATACCCGCCGCCAGCGCCTGCAGCCTGCCGCCAACCCGCTGCCTGCCCGCGCTGCCGGCCATCCGCCCCGCGGAAGGCATCGCTGCGCCAGCCAGGCCGCCTCCGGGACCCCCAATTGAAACTCCACGCCGACCAGCCACAGTCGCTCAATACCGTCACGGCCTACGGGCCTGATTACATTGAAATCAACCTGATACGTCACACGAATTCCGTCCTGGTACTGCCGGAGGGCGAGGTCCGCCCCTGGCCGGTGGAGCGCTTCGAAGACCTCGAACCCGCCCACTTCGAGGCGCTGGCCGAACTCGGGCCCGAAGTCGTGCTGCTGGGCACTGGCTCGCGCCTGCGCTTCCCCCATCCGCGCCTGACCGCCTCGCTCGCCCGCAAGCATGTCGGGGTCGACGCCATGGACATGCAGGCCGCATGCCGCACTTACAATATCCTGATGGCGGAAGGGCGCAAGGTCGCGGCCGTGCTGCTGCTGGAGCCGGAAGCCGCAGGCAACTGAGCCGTCATTGGCCGCCAGGGAAAGTTAAGGGTACGCCACGCTTGAAGTTTGCCCGCCCGCCCCAATCTGCCCCTTCCGTGACGCAGGCGCGCTACCCGTGCCGCCTTCGTCCAGACTCTCGCAGCGTCTCCGACACCGCCCCTCCCCTGGAGCCATAACAATGACAGTCAGTCTCAACAAGGCAGTGCCCGACTTCAGCGCACCGGTCACTGGTGACGACGGCACCTTCCGCCTGTCCGAGCACCGCGGCAAGACCGTGGTGCTGTACTTCTATCCGAAGGACAACACCCCCGGCTGCACGACCGAGGCCATGAACTTCCGCGACCAGCACGATGATTTCGTGAAGGCCGGCGTGACCGTGTTCGGCATCTCGCGCGACAGCCTGCGCTCGCACGAAAATTTCAAGGCGAAACTCGAACTGCCGTTCGAACTGATCTCGGATCCGGACGAAGCCGTGTGCAATCTCTTCGATGTCATGAAGATGAAAAAGCTGTATGGCAAGGAGCATCGCGGCGTCGAACGCAGTACTTTCATCGTTGACGGCAAGGGCATCCTGCGCCACGAGCTGCGCGGCATCAAGGTACCCAACCATGTGGATGAGGTGCTGGAGATGGTTCGCGGTCTCTGAAACATCATCTGCATGGCCTCCGGCAACGCAAGCCGATTGGCATTGCCGCGACACCACGCCCACCCCGCGTGACTGGCAATTGCCAAACCGAAAACCTTCGGATACATTGGGCCGTAATGAGTTCAGATTCCGGATGCCACGCTGATTCGACTTCCTGGCCCAGGCGGTTCGCGCCGCAGGCCGGTAGCGGACCTGCCGTGTCGCAGGTCCGCAAGCAAGCCGCCAAACCTGTACCGCAGGGCTGGCGGCTTTTTTGTTTATCCGATGCCCCGGGTGCCTCGCGCGTGCATGCCCCGGTGGCCGCTGGCATTCTTCTTGCGAGTTGCCACACGGATAGTTCCGCCCCCATCTTGTCCCCCTGAAAGGAAAGCCAAGCATGCCGCTGCCTACCATGCCCGCCAAGCCTGCCCAATTGCTGGATCCGAGCGAGTTCGCTCCGGTCACTGCGGTGCCCAAGGCCAAAGCCGTCGCACAGGGGAAGAAACCTGTGCCGGCACTCGAACGCGTGGCATTGCTGGAAACCGGCGAAACACAGGCGCCCGCCGTCAAGGCGCGCGCCGCCGGTGGCACCCGCGCCCGTTCGACTCCTACGCAAGAAGTTCCCGCAACGCCCGCCGCTACGCCGCCGGTCAGCCTGGTCAAACCGGCTGCCGGCCCGACGCGACGCGCACGCAAGGCCGAAGGTCCGAGCAAGCTGTTCGTGCTCGACACTAACGTCCTGATGCACGACCCGAGTTCGCTGTTCCGCTTTGAAGAGCACGACGTCTATCTGCCGATGATGACGCTCGAAGAGCTCGACAACCACAAGAAGGGCATGAGCGAAGTCGCGCGCAATGCGCGCACGGTCAGCCGCACGCTCGACTCGCTGGTGAGCGGCACCGGCGGCGTGCTCGATGACGGCCTGCCGCTGGCGAAGCTCGGCAACCGCGACGCGCAGGGCAAGCTGTTCTTCCAGACCAAGCTCAACGACATCAAGCTGCCCGAAGGCCTGCCGCAAGGCAAAGCCGACAACCAGATCCTGGGCGTGGTCAGCGCGCTGCAGCAGCAGTACCCCGAGCGCCAGGTCGTGCTGGTGTCGAAAGACATCAACATGCGCATCAAGGCGCGCGCCCTGGGACTGCCGGCCGAGGACTACTACAACGACCAGGTTCTCGAAGACAAGGACCTGCTCTACGCAGGCGTGATGCAGTTGCCCAGCGACTTCTGGGCCAAGCACGGCAAGGGCGTGGAAAGCTGGCAGGACCCGAAGACCGGCGCGATGTTCTATCGCCTGACCGGCCCCCTCGTGCCCTCCTTCCTGGTCAACCAGTTCGTCTACCTGGAGCCGGTGGACGGCAGCCTGCCGCTCTATGCGCAGGTCAAGGAAATCAACGGCAAGACCGCGCTGCTGCAGACGCTCAAGGACTACACGCACCACAAGAACAATGTGTGGAGCGTGACGGCCCGCAACCGCGAGCAGAACTTCGCGCTGAACCTGCTGATGAACCCGGACATCGACTTCGTCACGCTGCTGGGCCAAGCCGGCACCGGCAAGACGCTGCTCGCGCTGGCGGCTGGGCTAGAGCAAGTGCTCGACCAGAAGCTGTACAACGAGATCATCGTCACCCGCGCCACCGTGCCGGTCGGCGAGGACATCGGCTTCCTGCCCGGTACCGAGGAAGAAAAGATGCAGCCGTGGATGGGGGCGTTCGACGACAACCTCGAAGTCCTGCAGAAGAGCGACGACAGCGCCGGCGAATGGGGCCGCGCCGCGACGCAGGAACTGATCCGCTCGCGCATCAAGGTCAAGAGCATGAACTTCATGCGCGGCCGCACCTTCGTCAACAAGTTCGTCATCATCGATGAAGCGCAGAACCTGACGCCCAAGCAGATGAAGACGCTGGTCACGCGCGCAGGCCCGGGCACCAAAATCATCTGCCTCGGCAATATCGCGCAGATCGATACGCCGTACCTGACCGAAGGTTCGTCTGGCCTGACCTACGTGGTGGACCGCTTCAAGGGCTGGAGCCACAGCGGCCATATCACGCTGGCGCGCGGCGAGCGCTCGCGCCTGGCCGATCACGCTGGCGACGTACTGTAAGGCTTGCCGCCGGCCGGGCCACCAGGTCCGGCCGGCGGACCTGGTTCGCTCCCCGGCCCACGGGCCGCGGGCGCTTGTCCCGTTCGCTGTGAGATTGCCCGACAGGAGGCGTCGATGAGCCCTCAGCAACCGCGCGTCCCGGCTACGCTGCGCCTTCAGCACCGCAAGCGCATGCTGGCACTCGCCGCACTGGCTGCCGCGGGCATGGCGCTGGGCACCGCATGGCGGCCCGCACACGCGGCCGACGAAATGGTGATCCGCACCATGGGCCCGGTGAGCTATGTCTGCGGCGGCATCGCCGAAGACGAACGCAAGGCATTGGCCGACCTGGAAAAGAATTTCAACATGGGCATCCTGTTCACGCAGGGCAGCAACGGCGAATTCCTGTCGGACGTCGCCGTGCGCCTGTTGCGCGACGAGCAGGAAATTGCCACGTTCCGCGCCGCGGGCCCACGCTGCCTCATACGTGCGCCAGAAGGCAGCTACAATATCGAGGCCAGTTACAAGGGCCAGACCAAGACCATCAAGATCGGCACCGGCAGCCGCGACGCACAGTTGCGCTGGTAGCGAACGGATCCGGGTCTGGGCTGGCGACCGACCCAGTAAGGATGCCTTCGCGCCGTTTTCCTGCCCTTCGTGCCATCCAGCTGCGCGTGCCCGCGGTTCCCGCCAGGGCACGGCTGCCGCTGGTATGCGCCGCCGCACTGCTGCTGGCGGCCTGCGCCGGCGCACCGACCTCCCGCCATGCCGGTCTGCCCCGCACGCCGGGCAAGCCGATGATCGACCCGAGCGCGGGACTGGAAGAAATTTCGATCCAGGCCATGTCGCTGGTCGGCACGCCATACCGCTACGGCGGCAATACGCCGGACAGCGGCTTCGACTGCAGCGGCCTGGTGCGATACGTGGTCGCCCGCGCAGCCGACGTCAACCTGCCGCGCACCACCGAGGCCATGGGCGCGCGCGGCTCGGCGCTTGACCGCAGCGAGGTGGCCTCGGGCGACCTGGTCTTCTTCAATACCACGGGTCGCGCCAATTCCCATGTCGGCATCTACGTCGGCCAGAACCGCTTCGTGCACGCGCCGTCCACCGGCGGCACGGTGCGGCTCGAGGACATGGGCAAGCCCTACTGGGCATCGCGATACAACGGCGCGCGCCGCGTGGTGGCGGCCGTCAACCAGCCGCTGCCGGTTCAGCCCGCCGGTCCTGTCCCGACACCAGTGCCTCCCGCTGCGCCACCTGACCCCGTCCCGGCTGTCGACGACGATCCGATCGCGGCCTTCGCCAACAAATAGCGCCCCCCCTCTGAACGACAAAAAAGCCAGGCAAGTGCCTGGCTTTTCTTCATACGCGGATATCCGCCCAGCCTTACAGGATGTGGCGGCCGACCCACCAAGCAATCGCGGACATGAACGCGGACGCCGGAATGGTCAGCACCCAGGCCCAGACGATATTGCCGGCCACGCCCCAACGAACCGCCGACATCTTCTGCGCGGAGCCCACACCGACGATGGCGCCGGTAATGGTGTGCGTGGTTGACACCGGCACACCCAGGGCAGACGCGATGAACAGCGTAATCGCGCCACCGGTTTCGGCACAGAAGCCGCCGACGGGCTTCAGCTTGGTGATCTTCTGACCCATGGTCCGCACGATCCGCCAGCCGCCGAACAGCGTGCCCATGCCAATCGCCACGTAGCAGCTCACGATCACCCACACCGGCGGTTCGCCGCCCGCCGCGACATGGCCGCTGGCGATCAGCAGCATCCAGATGATGCCGATGGTCTTCTGCGCGTCATTGCCGCCGTGGCCGAGGCTGTACAGCGATGCCGAGGCGAGCTGCAGCCGACGGAACCAGCGGTCCACGCGCGACGGCGGCGTACGGAAGAAGGTCCAGCCCACGATCACCATCATCAGCGAGCCGAGGATGAGACCCAGCAGCGGCGAGATCACGATGAAGGCGACGGTCTTCAGCAGGCCGTTGCCCACCAGTGCACCGGTGCCAGCCTTGGCCACCGCAGCCCCGACCAAACCGCCGATCAGCGCATGCGATGACGACGAAGGAATACCGTAGTACCACGTGATCGCGTTCCACGCGATGGCCCCGACCAGCGCACCGAATATCACGTAGTGGTCAACGATATTGACGTCTACGGTGCCGGTACCGACGGTGGCTGCCACCTTCAGGTGGAAGATGAAGATCGCGACGACGTTGCACATTGCCGCCATGGCCACCGCATGGTGCGGCTTGAGCACGCCCGTGGACACCACCGTGGCGATCGAGTTGGCTGCATCGTGAAAGCCGTTCATGAAGTCGAACAGCAACGCGAGCGCGACCAGCAGGCCGATCACCCACAGGCTCATTTGAATGGTATGCATTGCCGATTCCGCTTCAGGCGTTTTCCAGGACGATGCCTTCAATGATGTTGGCCACGTCCTCGCACTTGTCGGTAATCGTTTCGAGCTGTTCGTAGATGGCCTTCAGCTTGATCAGCCGCTTGACGTCGGTCTCGTCGCGGAACAGCTTCGACATGGCCGAGCGCATCACGCGGTCAGCTTCCGATTCCAGCTGGTCGATCTGCTGAGCGGTCTTCAGGATGGTGCTGGCGTTGCCCATGTCCTCGAGCAGGCCCACGGCGATCTTGACCTGATCGCAGCACTGCACGCAGATGGCGGCGAGACGCAGCGCCTCATCGGTCAGGCTGGTCACGTCGTACAGCGAGATGGTTTCCGCCACGTCTTCCATCAGGTCCAGGATGTCGTCCATGGTCGTGATGAGCTTGTGGATTTCGTCGCGGTCCAGCGGCGTGATGAAGGTCTTGTGCAGCAGGTCGATGGTGTCGTGCGTGATCCGGTCAGCCTTCTTTTCGGTCGCCTGGACCCGGCGGGCATGCGCCTCGGCATTGGGCAAGTCATTGACCAGCGTCTGCAGCTCATGGGCGGCGGTCACCGCGCAGTCGGCATGCTGGTTGAAGTATTCGAAGAACTTGCCCTCGGTGGGCATGAATCGGCCGAACATGGAATGTTCCTTGTCGCAGCGCCACGGCGCCGCTTGGTTTGTTGCTGGAGGATGCGCAATGCGTCGCGCAACAGCAGCTTTTTGAGCCGCCGTCATCAAAGCGCAATATTTTACAGGGTTGTTGCTTCAATGCCCGCCCATATGTCGCAAACGAGACGCTTGTTCGCAGGCAGGCTTGACTTCAGTTGTCGTTATCGAAGAAGGCCGGACCGCCGCTGAAGTTGTCGAACTTGGTGAACTGGCCCAGGAAGGTCAGGCGCACCGTGCCGATCGGGCCGTTACGCTGCTTGCCGATGATGATTTCGGAGGTGCCCTTGTCCTGCGAGTCCGGGTTGTAGACTTCGTCGCGGTAGATGAACAGGATCACGTCGGCATCCTGTTCGATGGCGCCCGACTCACGCAGATCGGACATCACAGGGCGCTTGTTCGGGCGCTGTTCCAGGCTTCGGTTGAGCTGGGACAGGGCGATCACCGGGCAGTTCAGTTCCTTGGCGAGGCCCTTGAGCGAACGCGAAATCTCGGAAATCTCGGTCGCCCGATTCTCGCCGCCACCGGAGCCCGACATCAGCTGCAGGTAGTCGATGATGATCAGGCCCAGCTGCCCGCACTGGCGCGCCAGCCGGCGCGAACGGGCGCGCAGTTCCATCGAGTTCAGCGCCGGCGTTTCGTCGATGAAGAGCTGGGCGTCGTTCATGCGCTGGATGGCATGGGTCAGGCGTGGCCAGTCCTCATCGAGCAATCGCCCGGTACGCAACCGGTGCTGGTCGAGGCGGCCGACCGAGCCCAGCATACGCATGGCGAGCTGGGTGCCCGCCATTTCCATCGAGAACACGGCAACCGGCAGCCCCTGCTCCACGGCCACGTGTTCGCCGATGTTAAGCGAGAAGGCCGTCTTGCCCATCGATGGCCGGCCCGCCACGATGATCAGGTCACCGGGCTGCATGCCGCTGGTCATCTTGTCGAGGTCGATGAAGCCGGTCGGCACGCCCGTTACGTCGGTGGTTGAATCACGGTGGTACAGCTCGTCGATGCGCTCGACCACCTGCGTCAGCAGCGGCTGGATTTCCTGGAAACCCTTCTGGCCGCGCGAGCCCTCTTCGGCAATCGCGAAGACCTTGGATTCCGCTGCATCCAGCAGTTCCCGGACTTCGCGGCCCTGTGGCGCGAACGCCGACGAGGCGATGTCATCCGCCACCGTCACCAGCTTGCGCAGCACCGCGCGCTCTCGCACGATTTCCGCGTAGCGGCGGATATTGGCCGCGCTAGGCGTGTTCTGGGCGAGCGAGTTCAGGTAGGCGAGCCCGCCCACCTCCTCGGCCTTGCCAGCCCCCTGCAACATCTCGAAGACCGTGATCACGTCCGCCGGCTTGGTGGCGGAGATCAGCTTCGCGATGTTCTGGAAGATCATCCGATGGTCGAAGCGGTAGAAATCCGCTTCGGAGATGAAATCGGCAATACGGTCCCAGGCGGCATTGTCCAGCAGCAGGCCACCGAGTACCGATTGTTCGGCCTCGATCGAATGCGGGGGTACCTTGAGACTGTCGAGTTGGGGGTCGGCGACGGGCGCGTTCATGGGGTGGGATTATACCGGCGGGCGGACGCTACCCGCCTGACAAATGAGCGGCAACAACTCGGCATCAGGCCTTGACACCAGAACGTGTGCAGCGAAAACGGAGGTCATACCGCGGCATGGATGCCGCAGACAAAGAAAAAGGCAGGAGCCATGCTCCTGCCTTTCTGGTTGCGCTTGCCGGACAGGCCGGCCAGGCAAGGTCTTGCTTAGACTTGCTCGCCAGCGACGGCGACGGTCACGTCGACCACCACGTCGGTGTGCAGGGCAACGCTGACCGGGTGCTCACCCACCGTCTTCAGCGGGCCGTTCGGCAGGCGAACCTGAGCCTTCTCGACCTTGAAGCCTTGGGTGCCCAGGGCAATGGCGATGTCGGCGTTGGTCACGGAACCGAACAGGCGGCCGTCCACACCCGACTTCTGGCTGATTTGAACGGTCTGACCGTTCAGCTTCTCGCCTTCCGCTTGCGCAGCGGCCAGCTTCTCGGCAGCAGCCTTTTCCAGCTCGGCGCGCTTCACCTCGAACTCTTGAATCGCGGTTTGCGTGGCGCGGCGGGCCTTCTTGCTCGGGATCAGGAAGTTACGGGCGTAACCATCCTTCACCTTGACGATGTCACCCAGGTTGCCCAGGTTGATCACTTTTTCCAGCAGAATAATTTGCATCGTGTTCTCTCCTTTACGGACCTATGGCCTGGACTATCAGTTCTTGTGCAGGTCGGTGTACGGCATCAGCGCCAGGAAGCGGGCGCGCTTGATGGCCGTATCCAGCTGACGCTGATAGTGAGCCTTGGTACCGGTCAGGCGAGCCGGCGTGATCTTGCCGTTGTCGCCGATGAAGTCCTTCAGGGTGTCCAGATCCTTGTAGTCGATCTGTTCCACGCCAGCCACGGTGAAGCGGCAGAAGCGCTTGCGCTTGAACAGCGGGTTCTGTTGCTGGAAGCGCTTCTTATTCTTGTTGTCACGTTTGATGAATGCCATGATTCAATCCTTTACGAATGCTTTGCATCCGGTGATGTGAAAGACGAGGGCCTTGCTGTTGCGGTGCTTGCGGGTCAGGAATCCTTCGCAGTCGAGCAGCGTGCCGAGCGGTAACCGCTCCAGGCGCTGGCCAACCGGCCCGATCCCCATCGCTGCAATGGCAAACTCGACCTGCCTCGGCGTATCCGCCTCGACCGCCTCGCCGCTGTACTGCAAGATGCAGTTCACGACGGGCACGCCGGCCGGGGTATACCTGAGAGCATCGCGTTCCGCCAAGGTGGCGGCTAGCCGAAGCTGGTTCAACGCGCGGCCCCTTGCAGTGTGTTGCCCATGCCGCCGTGGTCAGCTTTGCCAGCCACGACAGGCACCGCAGTCCGCATTCAGGCGGCCTGGCCTTCGGTGGTCGTTTGCGCGGCCTTGCGGGCTTCTTCGCGCTGCACTTCCTTCATCATCGGCGAAGGAGCGGTTTCAGCCTTCTTGGTCTGAACGATCAGATGACGCAGCACGGCGTCATTGAACTTGAAGGCGTGCTCCAGTTCAGCCAGGGTTTCCTTGCCGCACTCGATGTTGACGCAAACGTAGTGAGCCTTGGCCAGCTTCTGGATCATGTAAGCCATCTGGCGACGGCCCCAGTCTTCCACGCGGTGAATCTGGCCGCCTTGCGACGTCACGAGCGACTTGTAGCGCTCGATCATGGCCGGGACTTGTTCGCTCTGGTCCGGATGGACGATGAAGACGATTTCGTAATGACGCATTGACGCTCCTTTTGGATGAGCCACCCGGGCGTCACGTCCGGTGCGGCAAGGTTGAATAGCCTTAAATTATAGCCCGGCTATTGACAAACGCGCAACCGCTGTCACGAAGAGGCAAACAGCCCTTGCAGGCGCTCCGGGTCGGAAGCGAGCCCCGGATCCTGCGCCAGGGCCAGCAACAGCAGGACCCTGGCCTTATAGGGATTGAGATCGGCGGCGGACACGAATGTCCCACAAACGGGATCCACAACCGGCGGAATCGCCACATGACCCGCCCCGGTACGCGAACTGCGAACCACCGCAACCCCGGCCGCCACGGCATCCCTGAGCGCGGCCACGAGCGTCTCGTGTACCGAGCCGTTGCCCGCCGCCGCTATGACGAGCCCGCGCACACCAGCGCCGACGAGCGCATCCACCACTATGCGGCCCGGTTGCGCATAGCTGGCGATGATCTCCACATCGGGCCAATGCTGCGGCACCGGTAATGGCGCCATGCCGGACCGTACCGGCGCACGGGCAATGCGCACCAGCTCGTCCTGCACAAAGCCAAGCGGCCCGCATGGTACGGATACGAAAGCATCCACTGCGGAGGTATGCGCCTTGACCACGTCGCGCGCCGCGTGGATCTGCTGGTTCAGCACGACCAGCACGCCCTTGCCGCATGCATCGGGATGGGCCGCAACCCGGACCGCGTCGAGCAGGTTCAGCGGACCATCGGCGGACAGCGAGGTCGACGGCCGCATCGCCGCGGTCAGCACCACCGGCACCGGACAAGCCTGCGTCAGCTGCAGGAACATGGCGGTTTCTTCGAGCGTGTCGGTGCCGTGCGTAATGACAATGCCCGCGACATCCGGCTGGACCGACCAGTACTGCACGCGCGCCGCCAGCGTCGACCACAGAGAGAACACCATATCCTTGCTGTCGACCTGCGCCACCTGCTCGGCCTCGACCCTGGCCACCGATTGCAGCGCCGGCACGGCAGCCAGCAGCGTCGTCACGGGCACCGTTGCGGCCTGATAGCGCGCACTGCTCGCCGGATTGGCGGAAGCGCCGGCAATGGTGCCGCCGGTAGCCAGGATGACGACGCGAGGAAGCTGGGACATGGATCGTGACATGGGCCGGACACGAGAAAGTAAAGGTTCGCCGATTCTACCTGCGGCATGCCGGCAAACCCGAAGTCGAGCAGACGGCTCTGAAATTCTGCTTGCGCTTGTGCCGATACTGTATAAAATCACAGGCATACTGTTTAAACATACAGTGCCCGCCTGGCTGGCAGCCGTATTGCACCGGGGCACTCATCAAGGAAGCGCTTCCATGGCGACCCTGACACCCCGGCAGCAGCAGATTTTCGACCTGATCCGCAACACGATCCGCAATACGGGCTTCCCGCCCACGCGCGCCGAGATTGCTGCCGAGTTCGGCTTCTCATCGCCCAATGCCGCGGAAGAGCATCTGCGGGCGCTGGCACGCAAGGGCGTGATCGAACTGACGCCGGGCGCGTCGCGCGGCATCCGCCTGAAGGTGGCGCGCAGCGATTCCGAGATGCCCGACCAGTTCTCGCTGCCGGTGTCCGGCATCATGCAGCTCACGCTGCCGCTGGTTGGCCGTGTCGCTGCGGGCAGCCCCATCCTCGCCGCCGAGCATATCGACCGCCAGTACCAGGTTGACGCCTCGGTCTTCGACGAACGCCCCGACTACCTGCTGCGCGTGCGCGGCCTGAGCATGCGCGACGCCGGTATCCTTGACGGCGACCTGCTCGCCGTACGCAAGGCCAGTGAAGCGCCCAACGGCAAGATCGTCGTGGCCCGGCTTGGCGATGACGTGACCGTCAAGCGCTTGCAGCGCCGCGGCGGTGCCATCGAACTGATCGCCGAAAACCCGGACTTTCCGAACATCATGGTCACGCCCGGGCGCGAAGAATTTTCGCTGGAAGGTATCGCCGTCGGGCTGATCCGCTCCTCGGGCTTCTGACCTGCGCGGCCAGCTGAGCGCTGGTCGCCGCCCTTTCCCTTTGCTGTGCCGATGCCGCCCGCCAGACGGGTGTTGACCCCGCTTTTGCCGCTTTTTGCCGCTTTTGCCAAATCGAGAGGTGTAGCCATGCCGCAAACCAACCACATTGCAGCCGCCCGTCAACCGGTCAAGCCGGTGCCGTTCCGGCAATCGAAAGGCGTTCGCATCTACCAGGGCGCGCAGCGCCGCACCATGGTCGGCAGCATGGCGGACATCTGCCGGATGCTGGAACTGGCCGAGCCGCCGAAGCTCCTGGCCTGATCCTTCCGAACAGGCATGAGGGCGCCGCAGCCCTCATTGATGGCAGATTGATCGAGAATTGCATATTCTGCATATCTCATCTTCATTTGTTTTGTCCGCGGCACCTTTCCATCAGAGGTGTCACCTTCTAGCCTTCAGATAGCAGGCACAGCGCGCCACGGCGCCGTCGCAGAACGGCCCGACTGCAGCATGGCGCGCCATCGGAGGGAACCGGCTCGCGCACAAAGCCGCCGGCCGCCAGCTTTGCGTTTGCCGGGGCATTTGCGAACGCCCGCGGCGCTGTCGGCGCCGTCAGCGAATCCGCATGGGAGGCATCATGGCCACCATTGCGCTAACGGACGCCTTGCGCCAGGACTATGCGTCGCTGTTCAACAGCTGCGTCATCAACGCCGCACGCGCGGCAGACGTCGACGGGCTAGTCAGGGCGCTGGAACGCAACCGGCCCCGCTATGAGACAGCGGGCACCCTCTCTGGCGTGCCCTGGCACTTCATCGCCGTGATCCACAACATGGAGTCCGGCCAGCGGTTTGATTGCCATCTCCACAATGGCGACCCGCTGGGCGCCCGCACCACGCATGTGCCCACCGGCCGCCCGCGCGCCAGTTCGCCGCCATTCAGCTGGGAAGACAGTGCAGCCGATGCGCTGGCCCTCAAGGGACTTGGCGCGGCCACCGACTGGAGCCTGGCCGGCATGCTGTTCCAGGTGGAGCGGTACAACGGCTTCGGCTACCGCTCCTACCATCCGCAGGTTTCGACGCCTTACCTCTGGAGCTTTTCCAATCACTACATCCGCGGCAAATACGTGGCCGATGGCACGTGGTCCGACACAGCCGTGTCGCGCCAGTGCGGCGCCGCAGTGCTGCTGCGGCGCATGGCCGAGACCGGCGCGATCGGCTTCACGGATCAGCCAGCGCATGCCGAGGCGGACGCGCCGCTGGTCGTTCACTATGCCGCGCGCAAGCCCACCGATCCCACCGTCATCGCGCAGGCCGACGCGCTGCAGCGCTGGCTCAATACGTACCCAGGAATCTTCGTCAGACTGGACGGCTATCCGGGCAAGCGTACCTCTGCAGCCTACCGCGCCGTTACCGGGCACTACCTGCCAGGCGACCCGCGAACCTCGGCATAGGCCGCCCTGCCCTGACCGCCCATGCCACGCAACTACTCCGAACTGGAAATCGTGATCGGCACCGATGCCGCGGGCGGATATGAAGCCGAGGCCAGGCATCGCGTGCCCGAAGGCGACGTCATCACGCCGCGCGTAACGCTACAGCTCGCCCCCGATGACCCCGCCCTGCGCGATGCCGACCCACAGGTGTGCGGCCGCGCGCTGGCCGCGAGCCTGTTCGGCGCACCGCCGCTGCGCGATGCTTTCGTCGTCGCGCAGGCATCGGCCAATGAGCGCCGCCTGGACCTGCGCGTGCGCCTGCGCATCGACGTCGATGCGCAGGAACTGCACGCGCTGCCCTGGGAAACGCTCTACGACCCCACCGGCGAGCACGCGCTGTTCATCACCCAGCGCTGCTTCTTCTCACGCTACCTGTTTGCGCGCGAGATGCGCCTGCCGCGGCTGCGCGCGAAGAGCGATGTCAGCGCGCTCGTGGTCGTAGCGAACCCGAGTGGGCTCGGCGCCGAACTCAAACCGATCGACGCAACTGGCGAAGCCGCGCGCGCCGTCGCCGCACTCGCGCCGATTCCGGCTACGACGCTGGCCGAGCCGGGCCACGCCACGATCGATCGCATCTTCGCGGCGCTGCAGGATGGCGCCGACGTGTTCTGCCTGATCTGCCATGGCGCACTCGTGGACGACCAGCCCATGCTTTGGCTGGAACACGCCGACGGCAGCCGCGACCTGGTCAGCGGCAGCGTGCTCGTGAACCGCATCGGGACGCTCGAGCGCCCGCCGAGCCTGGTGGTGCTGTGCTCGTGTCAAAGCGCCGGAGCTGGCGCCGCGCGCAGCGCCAGCACGCTGATGGCTCTGGGCCCGCTGCTCGCGCAGGCCGGTGTGCCGGCAGTGCTGGCCATGCAGGGCAATGTCGGCATGGCCACCATGGATGCATTCCTGCCGCTCTTCTTTGCCGAGCTGCGCGAGCACGGCGAAGTCGATCGCGCCGCCGGCGTGGCGCGCGCAGCGGTCAGCGAGTACCCGGACTGGTGGATGCCTGCGGTATTCACGCGGCTGGACAGCGGCCGCATCTTCTATCCACCCGGCTTCGCGCCCGACGAGGGCGATGGCGGCGACGCATGGCGCGCCGTCATCGAGAACATCCGCCACGGCGAGACCACGCCGATCCTCGGCCCCGCGATGAGCGAAACCGTGTTCGGTTCACGGCTGCAGCTCGCGCAAATGTGGGCCGAGGCCTACCACTTCCCGATGGCCCCGCACGAGCGCGACGAGCTGCCACAGGTCGCCCAGTACCTGGCGGTTTCGCAGCAGGGAGTATTCCCGCGGCGGCTGTTCTTCAAGTTCGCCTACCAGCATATCGTGCAGCAGTACCGCGAGTTGCTGCCACCCGAGTTGCTCGCGCTGAAGAACGAGGACATCATCGCGCAGCTCGGCGACGTGGTCAGCGCCGTTGGCCGCGCGCAGCGCGACCGCGAGCCGCAGAGTCCGTATCGCACCATGGCGCGCCTGAAGCTGCCGGTCTACCTGAGCACCGACCCCAGCGACCTGCTTCCCGATGCGCTGCGCGAAAACGGCGCCGATCCGAGCGTGCGGCTATGCCGCTGGAACCGCCAGGCCGAGGCTTGCGACGATGCGCTCGCCGAGGGCCGCAAGCGCGCCGCACCGACCGCGCAGGCGCCGATGGTGCTCAAGCTCTTCGGCGACCTGCGCGAGCCCGGCTCGCTGGTGCTTACCGAAGACCAGTACTTCGATTACCTCACCAGCGTCTCGGTCAACCGCAATGCGATCCCGCTCGCGGTGCGCGCAAGGTTGAACGACAGCGCCCTGCTCTTCGTCGGCTTCGACGTGCAGTCGTGGGAATTCCGCATCCTGTTCCGCAGCATCCTGAACCTCGAAGGTGCCGACCTGCGCCAGGAATATCAGCACCTGTCGGCGCAGCTCGATCCGAACAGCATCGTCGACCCGGTCAGTGCACGCCGATACCTGGAGCGCTATTTCCAGGACAAGGCCAGGCTCAAGTTGTACTGGGGCGATGTCGGTATGTTCACCGCCGAGCTGCAGCAGCGCATGGAGCCATGACATGGCGGACGCCCACGCCGGCCCCTATATCGGCCCGAGTCCACTCGACGAAACCGACCCCATCTTCGGCCGCGACGCCGAGATCGAAGAGTTGCGCGACCGCCTGATCGCCGACCGCATCGTGCTGCTGTACTCGCCGTCGGGTGCGGGCAAGACCTCGCTGATCGAAGCCGGCCTGCGTCCGCGGCTGGCTGATCGCTTCGACGTGCTGCCCACCGCGCGCGTGAGCGCACCGTATGGCGGTGCCAACCGTTATGTCACGAGCGTGCTGCATTGCTGGGCCACGCGCACGGGCGTAAAGCCGCGTGCGGACGACACGCTGCTGTCGTGCGTGTCCCGCATGCAGGATCAGGCCAGCAACACCAAGCCGCGACGGCTCATGATCGTGCTCGACCAGTTCGAGGAGATCTTCACGCTCGACAGCGACGACATCGCGCAGAAGCACGAGTTTTTCGCGCAACTCGGTGACGTGCTCGAGCATGGCGCCAGCCCGGTCTGGGCGCTGGTATCGATGCGCGAGGAATATTTCTCGTGGCTCGACGCCTATCGCGATCTCGTGCCGACGCGGCTCACCAACACCATGCGCATCGACTTGCTGACGCGCGAGCAGGCACTGGAAGCGTTGACCGGGCCGGCAAAAGCCGTGGGCGTGGATTTCCGTGAAGACGCCGCGGAACGCCTGGTGCATGACCTCGCGCAGATCCGCACGCGCGACGCAAATGGCCAGGCCGTCATGCGCGAGGGCCGCTTTGTCGAACCGGTCCAGTTGCAAGTCGTCGGCCTGAGCCTGTGGCGGCAATGCTTTGGCGAAGCCGGCACGCCGCCCGCCGGCGCGGTCATTACGCTCGATCAGGTGCAACGGCTCGACACGGGTGCCGCGCTGGCCTCGTACTGCAACCTCGCCCTGGATGCCGCGGCGCCGACCCGCGCGCGCCAGCGCGTGGTGCGCGAATGGATCGAAAGCCGGCTGATCACCGCTGCGAATATGCGCGCACAGGCCACGCTCGACGCCGGTGTACGCGCGTCGCCCACCGCGGCGGAACTTGGCGTACTGCAGCAATATCACCTCGTACGCGCGCAGAGCCGGCAGGACGCGCAGTGGTACGAACTCACGCACGACCGCCTGACCGAGCCGCTACGCGCCAGCAACGCCCAATGGCGCACGCAGTTCCTGCCGCACTGGAAGCAGCTTGCGCGGGCGTGGGCGCTGTCCGGCGAGAACCCGGGCGTATTCGGCAAGCTCACGTCCACCGAAGAACTCGACGACACCCTGCTCGAGCCGGAAGACATGCACAGCGAAGCCGAGAACCGCTTCCTGGCGGCATACCGGCGCCACCGCGAATCCCGCGCACGCTCGCGCAAATGGCGCATATTGGGCTATGCGCTGGGCACGGTCACGCTGCTGTTCCTGATCGGCTTTGTGTTGTCGGCGTGGCAACTGCGGTCAACCAAGCAGGATCTTGCGCGCCAGAACGCGCTGTTTTCGCTGCTCAATTCACGTCCGGCGCCCGACGCGGCATTGCTCGCCGCCGTGGAAGGCACGCGCGGACAACACGGGCACGATCGCCCCGACAATGCGTTCGATTTCCGCCGCCCGCTGCTCGGCACGCTGCATCGGGCACGCCATATCGACGCCTACCTGGCCCGCGCCGACGGCCGCATGATCGAAGTCCAGGCCGATGCCACGCACCGCGTGACAGCGCGCCTCGAAAGCGGGCACTGGGCCATCGAGATTGCCGAACTGGCACCCGGCGGACGCCGCGCCAGTCTCGACGAGGCACAACTGCGCAACCAGCATCCGCAAGGCGTGCGCGCGTTCGTGCTGGCCGGTGCCGGGACGCTGGCCACCGGCGGGCAGGACGGCAGCGTGGCGCTGTGGAGCATCGCACAGCCCGGCCGGGCAACGCGGCTGGCACTGCCGCGCGGCAGCCGCCCCGCCGCCGGCTGGGGCCCGGTATCCGCGCTGGCCAGTGACGGCCGGCGGCTGATCGCCGGCTTCGAAGGCGGGCGCGTGGTCATGTGGGACCTGGCCCGTGCGGGCGGCAACTGGCAGCAGCCCGTCGCCACCGGCCGCGCGCATGCCATGCGGATCACCGGCCTGGCGCTGTTCGACAGCGGTCGCCAACTCGCCACGGTATCGCGCGATGGCAAGGCAAGGCTCTGGCGCCTGCCGGAGGGCGCCGCGCCTGGGCCATTGCTGCTGACCGACCCATCTCAGGAGCTGACTTCGCCGCCCGGCAACACCGACTGGTTTTCCGGCTACCACAGTGTCGCCGTGAGCCCTGATGGCAGCCTTGTCGTGGCCGGTACGCGCAGCGGCCGCATCGATGTCTGGCGCGCCGCGGATGGCGGGCGCTGGCCGCGTCCGTTGTCCGGCCATGACGATGCCGTCGTCCGGCTTGTATTCACAGGCGACCGGCAACTGCTTTCCGGCGGATGGGACGGCCGCGTCATCAAATGGCAGCTCGACCCGGAGGGCATGCAGGTCGTGCGCAACGAACTGATCGACTTGCCCGCGCAGATCACCGGGCTCGCACCGGGCGGACACCAGCAATTGCTGGTCTCGACCGAACAAGGCGAACTGCTGCAGATGCGCGTGGATACGCCGCGCAATCCGATCGCGCGCATCGTGGCGCGCAAGCAGGACAGCGCCCCGCCGCAATTGCTGGCCCTTGCCGGCAGCACCCCTTCACAGGCTGCGGCCAGCGATAGCCAGGGCTTGACGATGCTGCAGGCAGAGGGCGCACAGCCCGCCGTGCGCCGCCTGCCCGGTCAGTTCCAGGCGCCCGTCACCGCGCTGGCATGGTCGCGCGCGGCACAGCGCCTGGCGCTGGCAGATGCCAGCGGCAATGTGTGGATGGTCGGTACCGACGGCACAGGCCTGCCGCTGCCGGACGTCAGGGCCGGCACGCAGGCCCGCCTCGCGCTCAGCGCAGGCGCCGATTTGCTCGCGATACGTTCCGGCGATCCCGGCAGTGGCCGCAGCCTGCAGATGTGGCGCCTGCCGGCCGCCAGCAAACCCGGCGCAACAACGCCGTGCCAGATACCACTGCCGGACGATCTCGCGCGCGCCACCAATGCCGTGTTCCGCCCCGGCGGCAGTGAGCTTGCCGTGTCCGACGACGACCGCCTCAGCCTGTGGCACATCGAGGCTTCCGCGCCAGATTGCGCTGGCGCGCGGGCCACGTTGGTGCGCCAGTTCCAGGATCTGCCGCGTGGCCAGATCACGAGCCTCGCTTTCGACCACCAGGGCAATGCGCTGGTCGCAGGCAATTACCTTGGCAAGGTGTACCGGCTTGCGATCGGACCACAGGCATCCACGGATCCCGCCAAGGCATCGGTCGCGCCCGTATTGCTCAAGCAAGATGCATCGGGCGTCATCACCTCGCTTGCCGTCCCGGATGCGCCGTTTGTCGTCGCCGGCGACGACCACGGCAACCTGTTCCTGCTCGACAGCCATGCCGACCGGCCGCTGCCGATTCCGCAGGCGCTGTACCACGATCCGCGCCAGCCTGTCGCCCAGCTTTCCGTCAGCGACGACGGGCGCTGGCTCTACGCCGCGGGCACTGAAGTCGCTGCCGTCTGGGACCTCGACCTCGACGCATGGCGCCGGCAAGCCTGCGCCATTGTGGGTGGCGGCTTCACGGCGCAGCAGAAGGCCGACTACTTCAAGGACGACACGCGGCAGCCGGATGCGTGCGAGACCCGCTGAGCCCGGCGCAAACACCAGGAGTCCGCCATGCCATTCCAGACCATCACCGCCACCGGCACCACGTACGCGCTGATCGCGCTGGACGCCGACGGTACCGAGCGCAACGACGACCCCGACGCGGGAGGCGGCATGCCGGGCCGCCTGTCCGACCGCCTGCTCGCGCAATGGCGCAATGGCCCGGCTCCGACCGACGTCTTCCTGTGGAGCCACGGCTGGCAGGGCGACCTCCCGGCCGCACGCAGCCAGTATGACCGCTGGATCGGCGCGTTCAGCAGTTGCGCAGTGGACGAGCAGGAAATGCAAACGGCGCGGCCCGGCTTTGCGCTGGCCCATATCGGCGTGCACTGGCCAAGCCTGCCTTGGGGTGACGAAGAACTGGGCGATAGCGCGAGCTTTGCCGCTCCCGCGCACGCAGGCAAGGACGCCATGATCGACGCCTATGCGCAGCGCCTTGGCGACACGCCGGAAATCCGCGCAGCGCTGGCCGTCATCGTGGAAGCGGCGCGCACCGGGGCCGACGCCGCACGGTTGCCGCCGGAAGTGCGGCAGGCCTACCTGCAACTCGACCAGGCACTCGCGCTTGGCGCAAAAGGCGTGGATGGCGATGCCAGTGCCGACCGCCTGCCGTTCAACCCCGATGCGTCGTTCGCCGAAGCGAGCCAGTTGAGCGCGGCGTTTGGCGCGCCTTCGCTTGGCGGCATCCTCGCACCGCTGCGCCAGCTCTCGTTCTGGACCATGAAGAAGCGCGCGCAGACCGTCGGCGAGCAAGGCGTACATCCGCTCATCAATCGCTTGCTGGACGCTCTGCCCGACGCCCGCGTGCACCTGATGGGGCACAGCTTCGGCTGCATCGTCATGTCGGCGGCACTGGGCGGCCCCGGCGGTACCGCGGCGCTGCGCCGGCCGGTGGATTCCTGCGTGCTCGTGCAGGGCGCGATGTCGCTGTGGGCCTATGCACCGTCGATTCCGATACGCCCCGACTCCGCAGGGTATTGCCACCGACTGCTGGCGGACGGCAAGCTGCGAGGCCCGCTGGTCACCACGCGCTCGCGGCATGACACCGCGGTGTGCGAGCTTTATCCCTGGGCCGCCGGTGTCGCAGGGCAGGTCGCGTTCGACGCTGCGCAAACCTATCCCACCTTCGGCGCGATCGGCGCATTCGGCATCCAGGGCGTGGAAACCGCGGCCGACACCGCGATGCTCGATATCGACGGACGCTACACCATGCCCGGCGCACGCGTGCTGAACGTCGAAGCGAGCGACTATATCTGCCACAAATCGGGCGTTTCGGGCGCGCACAACGACATCAGCGGGCCGCAGGTCGCGCACCTGATCTGGCAGGCCGCTCAGGCAAGCGCCACGGAGGCACCATGAGCGAAACGTCGCTGCCCATCGCGCTGGGGGTACACGCGGACACCGGACAACCGCTGGCCGATCTCGACGAAGCAGGCATCGAGGCGTTCTGCACGCGCGAGCAGGCTGGCCGCCGCGCGCCGGAGCGTGCCGCAGAAAAGGCGCGCCAGATCGATACCTATGCCGTCATGGGCGATGTCGACGCCGACAATCTCGCGGAAGCCGGCTGGGGCTTGCTGTTCGCCGCAGACACCGATCCGGCACCTTACCTTGACGCCCTCTCGCCATTGATCGAAAAGCGGCGTTCGGAAGCGGGCGAGGTCAAGATCTTTCACGGCCCGGACGGCTGCCTGCCCGGCGACACCGCCACGACCTGGCTGGCCCGGCACAAGGTGTCGCTGAACGTCGTCGACCCTGCGCTCGGTGTGCCGTATTACCTCGTTCTGATTGGGCCGCCTGACGGGATATCGTTCGCTTTCCAGTACACGCTTGACCTCTACTGGGCGGTCGGCAGGTTGGATTTCGCTGAACTCGAAGACTACCGGCGCTACGCCGACAGCATCGTTGCCTACGAAAGCGCGCCGGCCGTGCCGTCGCGCCGCAACGTCGCCCTCTTCGCCACGTGCCACGACTTCGACCGCGCCACGCAGATGCTGACGCGCCAGCTAGCCACGCCACTGGCCATGGGTACCGCGCAAACCAAACCGCTCGGCGAACGGCAAGGCTTTGCCATGCGCGCCTTGCTTGGCGATGCCGCCACCAAGGCAGCGCTGACGGGCCTGCTGCGCGGCGACGGTCCCGACGGCGCGCCGGCCGTGCTGCTGACCGGATCGCATGGCATGTGCGTGCGCGCCGACGACCACCGGATTGCCGATGTACAAGGTGCACTCGTGTGCCAGGACTGGCCTGGCTATGGCGCCATCGATGCGAGCCACTGGTTCGCCGCGAGCGACATCCCCGCCGACGCAAAATGCCATGGCCTGATCCATTTCTGCTTTGCGTGCTTTGGCGCGGGCGCTCCCGATCTGGACAACTTCAGCGCACCCGGCGCCGACAGCCACCGCATCGCGCCCTACCCGTTCACGGCGCGCCTGCCCCAGCGGCTGCTCGCACACCCGCAGGGCGGTGCATTGGCCGTGCTGGGACATGTCGATCGCGCGTGGGCCTACAGCTTCCAGTCCGAACGCGCCGATCCGCAAACCCAGGGCTTTCGCGACGTCGTCGGCAGCCTGCTACGCGGTCAGCGCGTGGGCCAGGCCACTGACCGCTTCAATATTCGCTGGGCGGCGTTGAGTACGGAACTCGCCGATGTACTGCGTGATCGCAGTGCGGGAGCGGCGGTGTCGGAAACCGAGCTCGCCTTGCGCTGGATCGCACGGGACGACGCTCGCAATTACGTAGTGTTGGGCGACCCGGCGGTGCGATTGCGGGTGGCGGATATGGAGCGATAGCGCGCAGGGGAATTCGCGGCTAATCGTTGGCGTCGCCGGAGATATCGTCGATCTCGTGTTTCGCCGCCGCATAGGCCGCGTCGATCGCATCGCCTTCCGATGTCGAAAGCGCTCCGGCGTTATGCCTGTGTCCATGGCCCCGGATGGAAAAGAACCAGTTCCACTGGCCCTCAGCGGCCTTGAGCGCCTGAATCGAGATTTCGCGGCCCTTGTATCGATATTCCATGGCGGTCTCCCGAAAGCCGGTCCATCGTAGCATGAAGCTTCAGATGAACAGAACCGCTCAAAGAGCCTTCAGATCCACTGCGGTTGTGCCGTCTTCTTCTTGCCCAGGATCGCCATCAGAATCAGTCCGAGCGACGGCGTAAAGACCATCGAGAACGCCACCCAGACAGCGCCTGAACGACCCAGAATGTGAGCCAGCAGGCCCACTGCAAAAGAGCAAAGACACCAGAACGCGAGAGCAAACATGATAATGACGCCGTAAGGTTGTTGCGGCTTCAGTATGGGAAATCTGGCTCAGGTCATTTGATATCCCGGGACATTTTCTTGGCATTCCGGGACATATTGGGGAAAGACCTGAGCGCTGGAAAGTGACAGGCGGCGGCAGGCGTTCGAGGTGACGCGTGATAGCATGATTCGCGGCGCGGCACAGCCAATGTGCTGCTCAATGGAACTGCAAGAAACGAGGTGGGCTGTGGGGGACGACCAGGCGCCATTTGGCGTTGTGTTTGAAGACTTCCGGTTGATCTGGGTGGCAGAGCGCCTGCAGGATGGCAAATGGACCGCGCGCTACTGCTGGCAACCTGGCACTACCGAAGCAGCGGACCGGGCGCTGCAAGAGGCCGTCCTCAACGGCAAGTCGCGCCGGCTGCTGGGCCACTACGACACCGAGGCAGAAACCATCGAAGCCATCAAGCAGGCCGTGCTGCTGGAGGCAAGGTGGAGCCCCTCCAAAGGATGAAGACGCTTTCCTAAAAAAAATTGTGCGGGATACTAGCCATACCGGAAAGTTGTTTGTATAATCTTGGTTTTCGTCGATCAGCGCTTCGCTGATGACCTCTACGGTGGCTGTAGCTCAGTTGGTAGAGTCCAGGATTGTGATTCCTGTCGTCGTGGGTTCGAGTCCCATCAGCCACCCCAAGAATATCTCTTTGCAAAACAGCCGCTTTCTCAAGCGGCTGTTTTGTTTTCAGGGTATCCAACGGCTACGCCAGCCCGAAAGCGATATCCGATTCCACCGCATATATGTTCCGCACAGCCCCCACCGATGCAGGGTTCAACGGCTGTCGACGCACACCGATACTCTCTTCCGAGGGAAATTGACCCCCCTCGACCTTCCCGTCAGGCGGCCGACTAAAGCGCCGCCTGTCTTTTTTGGCATCTGCCGGAAAATTCGTATGGAACCCCTTGGCACCGCCACAGCCAAAGTTGCTGTGATGCTTTCAGGAGTTCGGCAGTGAGCAAGGTATTTGGCATGGCAGCAGCAGCCCTGTTGGCAATGGCGCTGACAGGTTGCGCCGGCGGTGGCGCAAGAGATGGCGGGTCTGGGTCGAGCATTACGACCTACGGCACGATTGACGTCGGCGTCAGCCATACGAGCAAATAGCTCACCTGGCGTGGAACTTTATCGTCACAGTACTATCGAAGCATCTTGCTCGACATGAAAGACGCCCCAAAAAAAAGAGCCCGCAGCGCGGACTCTTAACTTTAGCGATCTCAAATGCCCTGAAGGCCGTTGCAATGTAACTGGCAATCGGGACTTGCGCCATTCGGGTAAACCGAAGTCGCCGTCGCGCAACTCCAAAAAAAAAAGCAGCCCGCAAAGCGGGCTGAATAATCAGTTGAAGAAAGCCCTGTATTCGAGGGCAGGCACAGTGTAAGAAACGGCCTGCCTTCAGCTAATTAGGGGAATCCCTTTCCTGGTGCGGGTTTCCGGGCGACGAATCAACACAAGTGCCGCACGCGCTACCCAACCGACCCTAATGCATAAATCCACCATTCGGAATTAGAGTATTTCTTCGACGACTTTTCTGGCGCCACCCGCCCGAATCGCCTATGCGGCTGCGCGATGCTCAGGTTCAAGCGGGTCGTTGGCATGCAGATGCGACCGCGCTTCTGCGAACAGCGCATCCACATCGGCATGCGTGCGGGCTGCCGACATCCGCTTGGAGTCTGACAGGACGCGCCGCCAGCCGCGGCCACCCGCTACACCGCGGTAGAGGCCCAGCATGTGGCGCGTTACGGCACCCATGTAGCCGCCGCGCTCCACCAGTTCGCCGATATAGCGCTGCATGGCTAGCTCCACGTCCAGCCGCGATCGCACCGGCGCCTCTGCGTCGCCGTAGAACCGGCCATCCATCTCCGCCAGCACATAGGGCTGGTGATAGGCCTCCCGGCCGATCATCACGCCGTCGACATTCTCCAGGTGGGTCGCCATTTCGTCATAGCTGACGATGCCGCCGTTGATCAGGATCTCCAGTTGCGGGAAATCCTTCTTCAACTGATAGGCAACTTCATAGCGGAGCGGCGGGATCTCGCGATTTTCCTTCGGGCTCAGCCCCTTCAGGATGGCATTGCGTGCGTGGACGATAAACGTTTCGCAGCCTGCCTGCGCCACGGTGCCGACAAAATCCCGAACAAAATCGTAATGCTCGACCTTATCGATGCCGATGCGATGCTTGACCGTAACCGGAATCGACACGGCATCGCGCATGGCTTTCACGCAGTCGGCCACGAGCTGAGGCTCGGCCATCAGGCAAGCGCCGAAGGCACCACGCTGCACGCGCTCAGATGGGCATCCGCAATTCAGATTGACTTCAGCGTAGCCCCACTGCTGACCAAGGCGAGCGGCCACCGCGAGATCGGCCGGCTCGCTGCCGCCGAGTTGCAGCGCCACCGGGTGCTCGGCGGCGTCGAAATCGAGGTGCCGCGGTACATCTCCATGCAGCAGCGCGCCAGTGGTCACCATCTCCGTGTACAGCCAGGTATGGCGACTGAGTTGGCGATGAAAGGTGCGGCAATGGCGATCGGTCCAGTCCATCATCGGCGCAACCGAGATGCGGCGAGGGCTTAACTTCATGGAGTGATGACTTGTCTGCAGGACGGAGCGCCGACCGGCCAGGCAGTCGCGCCGCGCGTCCATGTGCCGGCCCGGCGGTTCAGCGGGCATCGGCAACGGGTCTATGCGGGAAAGGACAAGAGTATAGGCCACAGCGCCCGATTGCGCTGCGACCCGTGACCCCGCGCGAAGGCAGCTACATCAGCGCGCAGCCGCGTTGCGTTCGATCCAGGCCGCGTACGCGGTCAGGTACTTGCTCAAGAAACCGCGGGTAGATTCGTTCGCGATGCCGCCCTGCTCGTCGAACAGCTTGTCGACGCCGCTGATATAGGCCTCTGGCTGCTGCAGGATCGGCACGTTCAGGAACACCAGCGACTGCCGCAGGTGATGATTCGCCCCAAAGCCACCGATGGCGCCGGGCGAGGCGCTGATCACGCCGCCGGGCTTGCCATCCCAGGCGCTGCTGCCATACGGGCGCGATCCGACGTCGATGGCATTCTTCAATGGCGCCGGCACGGAACGGTTGTATTCGGGCGTGACGAAGAGGACCGAATCGGCACGGCGGATACGGTCGCGAAAGGCGGTCCACTCGGGTGGCGGACTGGCGTCCAGGTCCTGGTTGTACAACTGCAGGTTGCCGATCTCGACGATTTCCAGCTTGAGCGACTGCGGCGCCAGCGCGATGAGCGCCTTGGCCAGCTTCCGGTTGAACGACTCCTTGCGCAGGCTTCCCACCAGTACAGCGACATCACGAGGATTGCTCATCACGACTCCTTCAACTGTGCGGTTCGAGTGAAGCGGAACGGCGCCGGCCGAATGGATGGCCTGTCATGCCTGGCGCCCGATCCAACCTTCACTCTACCCGAGTCCGGAGAGCCGCGTGGCTCACCCCCTTACTTGCCGAGGCTGGCCAGCGGGTGATCTTCCGCACGCCACGGGCTATCGAAGAACGACAGCACTTTCTCGCGGCTCACGTCGTCGACGCGCGCGTCCTGCCAGCGCGGCTTGTGATCCTTGTCGACAGCAAGCGCACGGATGCCTTCCACGCCGTCGCCCTTGCGGAACACGTAATGCATCATGTCGAGTTCCATGCGGAGCTCGTCGTCCAGCGACATGGTGCGCGCACGGCGGATCTGCTCGAGCGATACGTGCAGCATCAGCGGCGAACGGCTGCGCAGCATCGCTGCCGTTTGCGCGGCCCAGTCGCCCGGCGCATCGCTGATCGCGGAGAGAATGTCGACCATGGTGTCGCCGGCAAAGATACGGTCGATCTCTGCCGACAGTCCGGCGAGCTGGCTTTGCGCCGGCACGCACGCATCGCGATGCTGTTGCGTGAACGTGGCAATGTGGTCGAGCACGGCCTGACCGTTGTCGAACGTGCGCGCGCGCAGCGTGCTTGCCACCTCGGCCAGCACATTGGATGGCAGATAGGCATCAGCCAGTCCGGCATACAGCGCGTCGGCTGCAGCGATTACCGTGCCCGTCAGGCCCTGGTATTCGCCGATGCGACCCGGCGTACGCGCCAGGAACCAGCCGCCACCCACATCCGGGAACAGCCCGATATTGGTTTCGGGCATGGCCATCTTGGTGCGGTCCGTGACGAGCCGCAGCCGTGCGCCTTGCGAAATGCCCATGCCGCCGCCCATGACCACGCCGTCCATCAGCGCGATATACGGCTTGGCGTAGCGGTGGATCAGGAAGTTGAGCGCGTATTCCTCGACAAAGAACTGGTCGAGCAGCGGATCGCCTTCATGCGCGGCCTTGTGGAAATAGCGAATGTCGCCACCGGCGCAGAACGCCTTGCCACCGGCGCCCGCCACCACTACAGCCACGACCTCCGGTGCATTGGCCCAGGCCTGCAGTGCCGCGGTCATCGCACGGATCATCTCCAGCGACAGCGCGTTGAGCGCCTGCGGCCGGTTCAGCGTCAGGTAGCCGATGCCACCCTGGACTTCTGTCGTGACGAAGTCAGTCATGATGCTCTCCTACGCAAATGCAAGCCGCGATTCTACGCCCATCATTCGCACAGGAGCGCTGCGTGTGCGGCATCCGCACACGCGTCACACGCCTTGCCTCGTCATGCGAGCCGGAACGTCGACACCAGCGTCATCAGCCGCTGCGCCTGGTCCTGCAGCGATGCTGCCGCAGCAGCGGCCTGCTCCACCAGTGCCGCGTTCTGCTGCGTCATGCCATCCATGTGCGACACCGCGAGATTCACCTGCTCGATGCCGTTGGACTGCTCGTCCGACGCCGAGCTGATATCGCGGATGATCGCACTCACGCGTCGCACGGCATCAACGATGTCCTGCATCGCGCGGCCTGCGTCATCAACAAGACCCGTGCCCTCGCGCACATTGGCCACCGATTTGCCGATCAGCCCTCGGATCTCCTTGGAAGCGCCCGCGCAACGCTGCGCGAGATCGCGCACATCGCCCGCGACGACCGCGAAGCCCCGGCCATGCTCCCCTGCCCGCGCGGCCTCTACTGCTGCATTCAACGCGAGAATGTTGGTCTGGAATGCGATCTTCTCGATCACGTCGATGATGTCGACGATCTTGCCCGAGCTCGCGTCGATCGACTGCATCGTATGCACCACGCGCAGCACCGCTTCGCTGCCGCGCTCGGCGAGCGTCGTCGCGTCGTTGGCGAGGGTCGCCGCTTCGCGCGCGCTGTCGGCGTTCTGGCGTACCGTGCCGGTCAGCTCTTCCATACTCGATGCCGTCTCTTCGAGCGACGCAGCCTGCTGTTCAGTGCGCTGCGACAGATCCGCATTGCCGCTGGCAATCTGCCGGCTGGCCGCCGCGATCGAATCCGCACCGCCGTTGACCTGGCTGACCATGGATACCAGGCTGGCCTGCATGTTCCCGAGCATGCCAAGCATGCGGCTGGTTTCGCTGCGCGCCTTTTCGTCGGCAATGATGCCGGCATCGGTGGCCGCCCCACTGAGATCACCATCTGCAATGCGCCCGAAGCGCGCGATGGCAACGTCCAGCGGCCGCACGATAGAACGGCGCAGACGCCATGCCACGACAGTGCTGAAGGCCAGCCCGGCAACGAGCACCACCGCCGACCACACGAGAAGTTTGTTGTAGCGCTGCTGCGATGCCTCGTACACGCGGCGCGCACTCGCGATCTGCGCGCGGCTCAGTTCGCCGTTGGCCGCGGTCAGCGCTATATCGAGCTTCGGAATAGTTTCCATCACCGACGTCATCACCGCTTCGCGATCGCCGGCCTTCAGCGCCGCAACCATCGGCGCAACGCCTTGCGAGAACAACGCCTCGCGCTTGGCCGAGACATCCTGCGTCAGGTTCGATTCTTCCGTGGAACGCGGCACGGCGAGATAAGCCTTCCATGCGGTCTCCGAATCGCGCGCGAAACCCTGCGCCGTTTCGGCACGCGCGCGCGCATCGGCGGGGTCTTTGGCAAGCGTCGCCTGGTCCAGCAATACGCGGACCAGCAACTGGTTGGAACGCGCCTCCGCGAGGCGCATGGCAGCGGTCAACTGATGCTCGTAGATCTCGTGCGTAGCATCATTGCTGCGCGACATGCCGATCATGCCGAAGGCTCCGACAATCAACAGCAGGAGGTTGGTAACAACAATCAGGAACCACAATCTGGCGCCGATAGTAGTGTTGCGAAACATGGGCTCTCCGGGGTAAAGGGAACGGCCTGACCGACCGTCCTGCTGGTCTACGGCGCGGCCGATCGTTCCTTGACCCCTGCGCCACGACAGACAGAACTGACTTTTTTGCAGCGCCCGCCAACGTGCATGCGGCACCTGGAGGAATCCCTCCTGGTGTTTTCTCGCAGCGCAGGCACACTACGCGCATGCAAACCGAATCGCTCGATCCCGGACTGATCCTGCTCGCGTTCGCGCCGGCATTCCTGCTGACCATCGGCTGGGAAGCGTGGTACTGGTCGCGGCGCGACCGCAGCATCTACAGCCTGCGCGACACCGCGTCGAACGCCGCGCTGGCGCTGATGCATCAGGCGTCGGATGCGTTCTTTCTGTGGCTGATGGTGCGTACCGTCTACACATGGTGCTATGCACACGGACTGCGCGCGGTGCCGGAGACAGCATGGTCTTTCGCCCTGCTCCTGCTGCTGCAGGATTTCCTTTACTACTGGTTCCATCGCGCCAGCCACCGCATCCGGTGGATGTGGGCTTCGCACGTGACGCACCATTCGTCCGAAGGCATGAACTTCTCCACGGCGTTCCGGCAAAGCCTGACGTATCCGCTATCCGGCATGTGGCTGTTCTGGATACCGCTTGCATGGGTCGGCTTCACGCCTGACTGGGTAATCCTTGCCGTCGGACTGAACCTCGCATTCCAGTTCTTCGTGCATACGCGGCTCGGCAGGCGCTGGCCACTGGTCGAAACCGTACTCAACACGCCGTCCGTGCATCGCGTGCACCATGCAAAGAACGATGGATACATCGATCGCAACTATGCGGGCGTGCTGACGATCTGGGACAGGATATTCGGCACGTTCGTGCCCGAGCACGAAGCGCCGGTGTACGGCATCACGCGGCAGTTGCGCACGCACAATCCGCTGACGCTGACGTTCCACGAATGGCGCGACATGTTTGTCGATGCCTGGCGCGACCGTGATGCACGCTATCTGTGGAAGCCGCCCGAATGGCGCAGCCCGCGAGCGCGGGCCCGATGAAGAGCACCATAAAAAAACCGCGCACCAGGCGCGGTTTTTTTATTACTGCGTTGAAGCGCGTTGTTACACGCCTTCGCGGGAGGCACGCTTGCGCTCATGCTCCTTCAGGTGGCGCTTGCGCAGGCGGATGCTCTTGGGCGTGAGCTCGACCAGTTCGTCGTCGGCGATGAATTCCACCGCATACTCGAGCGACATCTGGATCGGCGGCACCAGGCGCACAGCTTCGTCGGTACCCGACGCACGCACGTTGGTCAGCTGCTTGCCCTTGATCGGGTTCACGACCAGATCGTTGTCGCGGCTGTGGATGCCGATGATCATGCCTTCATACAGCGCATCGCCCGGCTTCACGAACATGCGACCGCGATCCTGCAGCTTCCACAGCGCGTAGGCCACGGCATCGCCATCGTCCTGCGAGATCAGCACGCCGTTGTGGCGCTCGCCCAGGCCACCTTCGCGCACCGGTGCGTAGTCGTCGAAGATATGGCTGATCAGGCCGGTACCACGCGTCAGCGTCAGGAACTCGCCCTGGAAACCGATCAGGCCGCGGGCCGGGATGCGGTATTCGAGGCGGGTACGGCCCTTGCCGTCCGATGCCATGTCGAGCAGTTCGCCCTTGCGGCGGCCCAGCTCTTCCATCACGCCGCCCTGGTGGCTGTCTTCGACGTCCACGGTCAGCAGTTCATACGGCTCGTTCTTGACGCCGTCGATTTCCTTGAACACCACGCGCGGACGCGATACGGCCAGTTCGTAGCCTTCGCGACGCATGTTTTCCAGCAGGATGGTCAGGTGCAGTTCGCCGCGACCCGACACTTCGAAAATGGTGTCGTCGCCGGTATCGGCCACGCGCAGCGCAACGTTGGACTTCAGTTCGCGGTCCAGGCGCTCGCGCAGCTGGCGGCTGGTCACGAACTTGCCTTCACGGCCAGCCAGCGGCGAGGTGTTGACGCAGAAGTTCATGGTCAGCGTCGGCTCATCGACCTTCAGCATCGGCAGCGCGTCCTGGGCGTCCGGCGCGCACACCGTGCAGCCGATTCCCAGTTCTTCGATACCGTTGATCAGCACGATGTCGCCGGCTTCCGCTTCGGACACAATCTCGCGCTCCAGGCCCTGGAACTTCAGCACCTGGTTGATGCGGCCCTTGATCGGATTGCCTTCGGGGCCGAACTTGACCACCACGTCTTGCAGCGGGCGGGCGCGGCCACGCGAGATGCGGCCCACGCCGATCTTGCCGACGTAGCTCGAGTAGTCCAGGGAGATGATCTGCAGTTGCAGGGGACCGTCGCGATCGTCGTCACGCACCGGCACCTTGTCCAGCACGGTTTCGAACAGCGGCTTCATGTCGCCGTCGCGCACGTCTTCGGTCAGGCCGGCAAAGCCATTCAGACCCGAGGCGTAGATCACCGGGAAGTCAAGCTGCTCGTCAGTGGCGCCCAGCTTGTCGAACAGGTCGAAGGTCTGGTTGATCACCCAGTCCGGACGCGCGCCCGGGCGGTCGATCTTATTGACCACCACGATCGGCTTCAGACCCAGCGCCAGTGCCTTGCGGGTCACGAAGCGCGTCTGCGGCATCGGGCCTTCGACAGCGTCGACCAGCAGCAGCACGCCGTCGACCATCGACAGCACGCGCTCGACTTCACCGCCGAAGTCGGCGTGGCCCGGGGTGTCGACGATATTGATGTGGGTGCCGTTGTATTCAACAGCACAGTTTTTCGCGAGAATGGTGATCCCGCGTTCCTTTTCCAGGTCGTTCGAGTCCATCACCCGTTCGGCAACCTGCTGGTTGTCGCGGAAGGTGCCTGCCTGGCGCAGGAGTTGATCGACCAGAGTGGTCTTGCCATGATCGACGTGGGCGATGATGGCGATATTACGGATGGCGCGGGTCATTGCAGCGTCTCGCTGTGCGGAAATCTGAGGTAACCCAACATTATAGCATGCTGCGGCGCGGCATGCCTTGCGCCAACTGCGCCGAACACATAAGTAAATTATTTCTAAAACCGAAATACCGAATTTCTATCCTTGCGGATAGTTAAACGCCTACATATATTTGCCATAGCAAAGATTGCAGAGGCAAATGATGTCACCCGGCTATTCCGCCACTTCCACCGACGACCCGTTCGATCCCGCCCGCTATGTGATGGCGGAGAGCGTGGGCTACCTGATTTCGCGCGCCAAGAACACGCTCGCGCACAGTATCGAACAGGAAGTCAGCGAACTCGACATCACACATGCCCAGGCCAGCTGCCTGATCATGTTGTCATCCGGACGCGCCAGCACGGTCACGGACCTGGGCCGCGAACTGAATACCGACATGGGATCCATTACGCGGCTGCTCAGCCGTATGGAAAAGCGGGGACTGATCGAGCGCACGCGCCGTGACGACGACCGCCGCGTTCTCGATGTGACCCTCACGCCGGCGGGCCACGCGCTGGCGGCGCAACTCCCCACCGTGTTCTGCAAGGTCATGGCCCACCATTTCCGCGGCTTCAGCGCGGAAGAGATCGAAACCCTGCGCAGCATGCTGCGGCGTGTGATCTGCAATAACTCCGGCTAGCGTGCCGGCACGCTTTGCGCTTGCGCCACCAACATCGATCCAGATAACAAGCCGGGCTTCCCTCCGCCCAATGCATCAACCATGAACCACGCCCTTTCGACACCTGTTTCCCGCCCGTCGCGTGCCCGCGCCCTGGGCCGCCGCGCCGGCACGCTGGCGCTGACGGTCGTGGCCGCGGCCGTGCTCGCCGGCTGCGCCGCCCTCGGCGACTCGCACAGCACCCAGACCGTGATGGACCCCAGCACGCTGGCCAGCAGCCAGACGCTGCCGTCCGAGCAAGGCCAATGGCCCGGCATGGACTGGATTGACCAGTTCCAGGATCCGCAACTGCACGCGCTGGTCGACGAAGCGGTCAAGGACAATCCCAACCTGCAAGTCGCGTTTGCGCGCGTGGAAGCTTCGCGCGCCATGGCGGACGTGACCCGCAGCGCGCTCTATCCTACTGTCGGCTTCAGCGCGGACATCACGCGCGAAATCTTCTCGCAGACCGACCTGTTCGCGGGCACGCCGCTGGCCGGTCGCTGGTGGAACCAGTCGCACCTGCAGGCCAACCTGTCGTACGAATTCGATTTCTGGGGCAAGAACCGCTCGGCACTCGAAGCAGCGCTCTCGGACGACCGCGCCGCGGAGGCGGAAAGCCAGGCCTCGCGCCTGATCCTGACCACGTCGATCGCCCGGGCCTACGCCCGCCTCGCTGCGCTCTATGCGCAGCGCGACGTGGCCGAGCGTGCCATCACGCAACGCCAGGACCTGACGAGCCTGTCGCAGCAGCGCCTGGCCGCGGGTCTCGACACGCAGGTGGAAACCACCCAGGCACGCGGCACGGTCGCGGCGGCCCGCACCGACCTGCAGCGCATCGACGAAGACATCGCGCTGTCGCGCAACCAGATCGCCGCGCTGCTGGGCAAGGGCCCGGACCGCGGCCTGGCGATCCAGAAGCCGGTCCTGCTCGCGCACGCCACGCCGAAGCTGCCGGATGACCTGACCATCGGCCTGCTCGGCCGCCGACCCGACCTGGTTGCCGCGCGCTGGCGCGTGGAAGCCAGCAGCAAGGAAATCAAGGTTGCCAAGACCGAGTTCCTGCCCAACATCACCCTGACCGGCTTCGCGGGCCTGGCTTCGCTGCGCCCGGAAGACCTGTTCATGGGCATCAGCCGTACGATGGGTTTCGGCCCCGCGCTGCACCTGCCCATCTTCGAGGGCGGCCGGCTGCGCGCCAACCTGAAGGGCAAGTACGCGCGCTATGACATTGCCGTAGCCAGCTACAACCAGACGCTGGTCGATGCTCTCAAGGAAACGGCCGATACGATGACCAGCATCCGCAGCGTCGACAACCAGATCACGACGCAGCGTGAAGCGCTGGACCTGGCCGAACACGCCTACGCGCTCGCCACGACGCGTTACAAAGCGGGTCTTGGCACGCAGCTGACCGTGCTGAACGCCGAGAGCAACGTGCTTCAGCAACGCCGTCTCGCCACCGACCTGCAGGCCCGCCGGCTGGACCTGCAGATGGCCCTGATGAAGGCCCTCGGCGGCGGCTATGAAGAGCCGAAGGAAGGCGGCGAAGGCCATGCCCCCGCCGCCGCAGCGAACCAGACAACCAGCCAGGCCGGCGCACGCGGCTGATCCGCCCGCCCACCACGCAGAACAGATTCACGAGAGACCAAAATGAGCGATAACCAGCAAGCCGGCAACCCGAACACTCCGGCGGCATCCGTCAACAACAATGGCAAGCGCAAGCGCCTGCTGCTTTCCCTGACCGCGGCCATCGTCGTGGCGGGCGTCGGCTACGGCGTGTACTGGGGCCTGTACGCACGCCACTTCGAAAGTACCGATGACGCGTACGTCGCCGGCAACGTGGTCCAGGTCACGCCGCTGGTGGGCGGCACCGTGGTGTCGATCGCCGCGGACGACACGCAGCTTGTTACCGCAGGCCAGCCGCTGATCCAGCTCGACCGCGCCGATACGCAAGTTTCGCTGGAACAGGCCGAGGCCCAGCTCGCGCAGGCCGTGCGTGAAGTGCGCACGCTCTATGTCAACAACGGCTCCCTCGCCGCGAACGTGGCACTGCGCGAGGCCGATGTCGCCAAGGCGCGCGACGACCTGCGCCGCCGCCAGGCGATCGCTGGCTCTGGCGCGGTGTCGGGCGAAGAAATCTCCCACGCACAGACCGCGCTGCAGGGCGCGCAATCGGCTCTGCTCGCCGCACGCGAACAACTCGCCTCGAACAAGGTACTGACCGACCAGACCACCGTCGAAAAGCATCCGAACGTGCAGCGCGCCGCCGCCAATCTGCGCTCGGCCTACCTGTCGTTTGCCCGTTCGACGCTGCCCGCGCCGGTCACCGGCTACGTCGCCAAGCGCTCGGTCCAGGTCGGCCAGCGCGTGGCCGCCGGGGCGCCGCTGATGGCGGTCGTGCCGCTGGACCAGGTCTGGGTCGACGCGAACTTCAAGGAAGTGCAGATCACGCATATGCGCATCGGCCAGCCCGTGACGCTGGAAGCCGACGTCTACGGTTCGAAGGTCAAGTACAACGGCAAGGTGGCGGGCTTCTCTGCCGGTACCGGCTCCGCGTTCTCGCTGCTGCCGGCGCAGAACGCCACCGGCAACTGGATCAAGGTCGTACAGCGCCTGCCCGTGCGCATCGCGCTTGACCCGCAGCAACTCAAGGACCACCCGCTGCGCGTCGGCCTGTCGATGAACGTGACCGTCGACGTGCGCCATGAGGAAGGCGCCGCCATGGTCAGCGCCGCCGCAGCCAAGCCGATGCAGACTGACGTCTATGACAAGGTCGCGCAGGACGCCGACCTGCTGATCTCGCGCATCATCGCCGTGAACAACGGCGGCCGTGCCGCCGCTCCGGCAGATGCTGTGCCTGCCAAGGGCGCACCGGTCAACAACGTTCCGGCCGATGACGCGGCGGCCAGCGCGGCCGTGGCACGGCCCTCCAACCGCGGCTGATCATGGCGGACGCACTGACCGTGGATGAACGCGCCGGCGCCGCGCCGAGGCCGCCGGCGCGCCCCGTGCAGCCGCAGCCGCTGAGCGGCGGCAAGCTCGTGATCGGCACCATCGCGCTGTCGCTGGCCACGTTTATGAACGTGCTGGATTCGTCGATCGCCAACGTGTCGATTCCGGCGATTTCGGGCGATCTTGGCGTGGCGCCGAACCAGGGCACCTGGGTCATCACCTCGTTCGCGGTGGCCAACGCGATCTCGGTGCCGCTGACGGGCTGGCTCACTACGCGCTTTGGTGCGGTGCGCCTGTTCATCACGTCGATCCTGCTGTTCGTGCTGTCGTCGTGGCTATGCGGCGTCGCGCCCAACCTGGAAACGCTGCTCGCCGCACGTATCCTGCAGGGCGCGGTGGCAGGACCGATGATCCCGCTGTCGCAGTCGCTGCTGCTATCGAGCTACCCGCCGCAGAAGAGCACCATGGCGCTCGCGCTGTGGGGCATGACCACGCTGGTGGCTCCGATCATGGGACCGCTGCTCGGCGGCTGGATCTCGGACAACATGACGTGGCCGTGGATCTTCTACATCAACGTGCCGGTGGGCCTGCTTACCGCATACGCCACGTGGGCGATCTACAAGGACCGTGAAACGCCAACCAAGGTGCTGCCGATCGACCGCATCGGGCTCGCGCTGCTGGTGATCTGGGTGGGCTCGATGCAGCTCATGCTCGACAAGGGCAAGGAGCTCGACTGGTTCCACTCGCCCGAGATCGTGGTGCTCACGCTGGTGGCCGTGCTCGGCTTCCTGTTCTTCCTGGTCTGGGAGACCTACGAGAAGCACCCGATTGTCGACATCACGCTGTTCAAGGGCCGCAACTTCAGCTCGGGCGTGGTGGCAATCTCGGTCGCATACGGGCTGTTCTTCGGCAACTTGGTGATCCTGCCGCTGTGGCTGCAGACGATCGTGGGCTACACGGCCACCGACGCGGGCATCGTGATGGCGCCCGTGGGGATCTTCGCAATCCTGCTGTCGCCGCTGATCGGGCGCAACCTGCCGAAGATGGACGCGCGCTGGGTCGCCACCGCAGCGTTCATCACGTTCGGCATCGTGAGCCTGATGCGTGCGGGATTCACCACGCAAGTGGATACCGTCACGCTGATGATCCCTACGCTGATCCAGGGCGCGGCCATGGCGATGTTCTTCATCCCGCTCACGTCGATCATCCTGTCTGGCCAGGCACCGGAGAAGATCCCGGCGGCGTCCGGCTTGTCGAACTTCGTGCGTATCACGTTCGGTGGCATCGGCGCATCGATTTCGACCACGGTGTGGGAGAACCGCACGGCCCTGCATCACGCGCAACTGGTGGAGAAGGTCAATCCCTACAACCCGGCGTACTCCGAGCAACTGCACCACCTGATGCAGATGGGCATGAACCAGGCACAGGCCGTCGGAGTCATGGAGCGCAACATCAGCCAGCAGGCGGCGATGCTCGGCGCGAACGACATCTTCTGGATTTCGGGCGTACTGTTCTTCGTGCTGATTGGCTTCGTGTGGCTCACCAAGCCGACCAAGGGCGGCGCCGGTGCCGATGCGGCAGCCGGAGCACACTGACGGGAACACGCGCCGACATACTCGCGTTCAGCACGCAACAAGGCCACGCGGCTCCGGTTTGATCCGGAACCGCGTGGCCTTTTTCTTTATCGCAAGGGCCCGGCTACGCACGGGCCGTGTGCGTCGGAACTAATGCGCGCCGGCCTGCCCGGCCTCCAACTGCGCCCGCACTGCGGCGATGTGCTCGCCAACCTCGTCCACGGCATCCTCAAGGGCGCTTGCAGTACACCCCAACTCCTGGCACCAGTACCGCACTTCCACCGGGTCCATCAGGTTGACCCGGCCCGGATCGAGCGGGCGAAACTGGCTGATCTCGTCACTCATGCTGCCTCCTGTGCCTTTGGCCTTCACACGGCTCTTGCATTGTAGGCGAGCGATCCGCCTGTGCCCGCAATCTGCGCGCTTGAATTCGCGCACCGATGGGACTACCATTTCTGAACCGATTTTCGGAACTAAGGTTCCATAAAACGGAACCCCAATCAGGAGCCTTGCGGTGAGCATTCTGGAAGGCGTGGAAAGCGTGCTGGGCATGTTCGGCGAAGGCCGCCACGAAATCAGCTTCAACGACGTCATGGACGAACTCGGCCTGGCCAAGAGTTCGGCATCACGGCTGCTCGCGCAGATGGTTCGGTATCGGCTATTGGAGCTTCAATCCACGACACGGCGCTACCGGCCCGGCATGCTGCTGATCCGTGCGGCGCAGGCGGCCACGCAGGCACATCCGTTCGACGAACAATGCCGCGAAATTCTCGCCACGCTGTCTGATTCGACGGGATTTACCGCGTACCTGTCGATGCTCGACGGCACGGACACCGTGGTGCTCCAGCGCCTGAATGGCAGCAACCCCGTACAGGTGCTGTCGCCACCGGGCGCCCGGCGCCCTGCCTTCACTACCGCGATGGGCCGCGTGCTCTTGTCCCGCCTGTCGGACGCCGAATTCGGCACACGCTACGGCCCTTCGAACGACACCGGCCTGCCGCTGGCGCCGGCAGGTTGCCCTGCCACGGTCGGCGAACTGCACGAGCGCGTGATGACCGCGCACCGCGAGCGCAGCGCCGTGGCGATCAACGAGGGCATGCCCGGCATTGGCGCCGTGGCGGCCACGCTGGCCGACCCGATCTCCGGCGACGTGCGCGGCCTGTGCCTGTCCTTCACCGCAATGCAGGTCAGCCAGGCGCAGGCAACGTCGCTGCGCGACACGCTCGTGCGCGCCGTGGCGACGGTCGGCCAACGCATCGGCGATCCGCTCTGGCAAGACACCGTCGACATTCCCTCGCGATAACGCATCCGATATTCATGGATCTCCTCCTACTCAGCAATTCCAGCAGCGACGCCGGCTACCTCGTGCACGCGCACGATGCCATCACCGAACTGGCGGCGGGCCGCAAGACGGCATGCTTCGTGCCGTTCGCCGGCGTCACGCGCGACTGGGATACCTACGAAACGCTGGTCAGCGATGCGCTGTCGCCCATCGGCATCGCAGTGCGGTCGCTGCACCACGCGGGCGACGCCGACGCTGCACGCCGGCTTATCGGCACCGCCGAACTGATCGTAGTCGGCGGCGGCAACACCTTCCGCCTGCTGCAATGCCTGCGCGAACGCGGCCTGCTCGCCCCGATCGCCGCCTGCGTACGCAAAGGTGGCGCCCGCTATATCGGCTGGAGCGCTGGCGCCAATCTCGCCTGCCCGACGATCTGCACGACCAACGACATGCCGGTCGCCAATCCCGGCGGGCTCGACGCGCTCGGGCTCGTGCCGTTCCAGATCAACCCGCACTACTTCAACGTGGTGGTGCCCGGTTTCCGTGGCGAAACGCGCGACCAGCGGCTGGCGGAGTTCACCACGCTGCATCCCGAAACGCCCGTGCTGGGCCTGCCCGAAGGCAACTGGGTGCGCGTGCGCGACGAGCATTTGGACCTGGGCGGTCCGCATACCTCGCGCTGGTTCCTGGACACGGACGTTCTGGATGTGCAGCCGGGTCCGCTGCCGCTGCCACGCTGAAACCCGCCACGAGAACGGAATCCAGGATGTCCATCAAGCAGGTGATTGAATCGATCGAACTGCTGTCGGCGGCCAACGTCGACGGCGAGCACGTCGCTGCGCTGCTGCGCGCGCGCGGCATTGCCGACGTCACGGTGACGAGGGTCGAGGAAAACGGGCTGTACACCGACTTTCTCGCGTGCACGCTGCCGGGGCTCGATCCCGACCTGCCCGCGCTTGGCGTAGTGGGCCGGCTTGGCGGCGTGGGCGCGCGCCCGGCCGTGACCGGGCTGGTATCGGACGCGGATGGCGCCATCGTAGCCGTCGCCACCGCGCTGAAGCTCGCCGACATGGCGGCCAGCGGCGATGTGCTGCCCGGCCCAGTGCGCATCCATACCCACATCTGCCCGCATGCGGCCACGCGGCCGCACTACCCAGTGCCGATGATGAAATCGCCGTTCGCGATGCGCACGATGATGTCGCACGAAGTCCACGCGAAGATGGCCGCGATCCTGTCGGTGGACACCACGCGCGGCAACCGGCTCGTGAACCGGCGCGGCGTGGCACTGACACCTGTGGCGAAGCAAGGCTGGCTGCTGCGGCTTCCTGAACGGATGCTCGACCTGATGGGCTGGGTCAGCGGCGAACTGCCGCTGGTGCTGCCGCTCACGACGCAGGACATCACACCGTACGAAAACGGCCTGTGGCATGTGAACTCGATCATGCAGCCGGCCATCGCCACGGCCGCACCTGTCATTGGCGTGGCCCTGACAGCGCAGACCATGGTGCCAGGCTGCGCAACCGGCGTGACCAATGCCTTCGACATCGATGTGGCCACGCGCTTCTGCATTGAAGTGGCCAAGACGTTCGGCACGGGGCAATGCGACTTCTACGATGAAGCCGAGTGGGCCGAACTGCAGCGCCGCTATGGCTCCCTCGCCCATCTGCAGACCGTCGGCCGAGAGTCATGAAAATCCTCGACGGAATCGACTAGGGAAGAAGATGGACCAATCCGGTTCGAAGCCGGTTGCCGGCACGGCTGAATGCTTCCCGAGTGTCCTCGCCGACGTGATCGAATCGACGAAGATCGCATTCGATGGATCCGATCCTACAGCCGGACCAGACGTTCCGGCCGCAACGCGCCTTCACGCATGCGTGCGATGCCGAGCAACCTCACCGGCTCGCCGCCATAGACGCGCGCAAGCACGCCTTCCTGCGGGGCGCTGTCCGGCTCCAGGTCGCGGTACGCGAGGCGTTGCCCCTGAAGGAAGCGCGACATCGCTTCGGCGGACAGCGTCACCGGTGGGCAGCGTTGCAGCAGCGCATCGACCGGCGCCAGCATGGCCGGGCGGGCGTCGTCCGCCTGCGCGTCGATCTGCTCGAGCGTCACCGCGCCGTCGAGGGTCAGGTCGCCGACAGCGATGCGACGCAGCCCGGTCAGGTGTGCGCCACAGCCGAGCGCCTCGCCGATATCCTCGGCCAGCGTGCGGATATACGTACCCTTGCTGCATTTCACGCGCATCGTGAAGGACGACGCCTGAGGCAGCGCACAGTCGAGCACGTCGATCGCATGAATCGTGATGCGCCGGGCCGGACGCTCCACGGTCTGCCCCGCTCGCGCGTACTCGTACAGCGGCCGGCCATCCTTCTTCAGCGCAGAATGCATTGGCGGAATCTGGTCGATCTCACCGACGAAACGTGCGATTGCGGCGTCCAGCGCAGCACGGTCACAGGTCACCGGCCGCTCAACCAGCACTTCGCCTTCGGCATCGCCGGTTGTGGTCTTCTGACCGAGCCTGACTACCGCCTCATAAGTCTTGTCCGCATCGAGCAAGTCCTGCGAGAACTTCGTCGCCTCGCCAAAGCAAAGCGGTAGCAGCCCTGTGGCGAGCGGGTCCAGCGTGCCGGTGTGGCCGGCCTTGAGGGCCCGCAGCAGGCGTTTGGCGCGCACAAGCGCGTCGTTGGAAGACAGCCCTAACGGCTTGTCGAGCAACAGCACGCCGTGCACCTCGCGGCGCGGCAGCCGGGGCGGACGGTTGTTGGCGGAATCGGTCATGGAAACAATGCGGGGCGACGGGCGATACGGCCCGCGCCAGGACGGCGCTTCCCGGCGCAGCCGGAATCAGTCGTCCTTGGAACGCGTGGCGTTCGCTTCGTTGATCAGCTTGGACATCTCGATCGCATGCTCCACCGATGTGTCGTGATGGAAATGCAGCGTCGGCACCGTATGGATGTGCAGGCGCTTGAACAGCAGCGAGTGCAGATAGCCTGCCTTCTCCTTGAGAATGGCAGCAGCCACTTCGGGTTCCGCACCCAGCACGGTGAAATACACCTTGGCGTGCGCGTAGTCCGGCGTCAGCGCCACGGACTGGAGCGTCACGAGCCCCAGGCGCGAATCACGGATTTCGCGCTGGATCATTTCGGCCAGTTCTTTCTGAATCTGGTCGGAGATGCGCAGATTGCGGGAGGAGATATTGCCTTTCTTGGCCATTCAATACTGTCTTGTTCCAAAGTGAAAACGGCAGGCCGGAGCCTGCCGTTTTGCGTATCGCTTTACAGCGTACGCGCCACCTCGGTGATTTCGTACACTTCGAGCTGGTCGCCTTCTTGAACATCGTTGAAGTTCTTGATCGACAGACCGCACTCGAAGCCTTGCTTCACTTCCTTGACGTCGTCCTTGAATCGCTTGAGCGAGTCGAGTTCGCCGGTGTGGACAACCACGTTGTTGCGCAGCACGCGCACCAGCGAGTTGCGCTTGACCAGACCGTCGGTAACCATACAGCCGGCCACCGCGCCGATCTTCGGCACGCGGAACACCTGGCGCACTTCCACCTGACCAATCGTGGTCTCGCGCTTCTCCGGCGCCAGCATGCCCGACATGGCCGCCTTGATCTCGTCTACCGCATCGTAAATGATGTTGTAGTAGCGGATGTCGATGCCGTGGTTCTCGGCCAGCTTGCGTGCACCAGCATCGGCACGCACGTTGAAGCCGATGATGACAGCCTTCGAAGCGGTCGCCAGGTTGACGTCCGACTCCGAGATGGCACCCACGCCGGCGTGCACGATCTGCACGCGCACTTCCGCGGTCGACAGCTTCTGCAGCGACTGCACCAGCGCTTCCTGCGAACCCTGCACATCGGCCTTGACGATCAGCGGCAGCGTCTGCACGTCGCCTTCCGTCATCTGTTCCAGCATGGTCTCCAGCTTCGCGGCCTGCTGCTTGGCAAGCTTCACGTCGCGGAACTTGCCCTGGCGGAACAGCGCGATTTCACGTGCCTTGCGCTCGTCCGGCAGCACCAGCACTTCCTCGCCGGCGGCGGGGACTTCCGACAGACCCTGGATTTCCACCGGGATCGACGGACCCGCTTCCTTGGTCGGCTTGCCGTTCTCGTCCAGCATGGCGCGCACGCGGCCGTAGGCACTGCCAGCCAGCACCACGTCGCCACGCTTGAGCGTGCCGCTGCTGACCAGGATCGTGGCGATCGGGCCCTTGCCCTTGTCGAGCTGGGCTTCCACCACCAGACCCTTGGCAGGTGCATCCACCGGCGCCTTCAGTTCCAGCACTTCAGCCTGCAGCAGCACCTGCTCCAGCAGTTCCTCGATGCCCGCACCGGTCTTGGCGGACACGGGCACGAACGGCGAATCGCCACCGTACTCTTCCGGCAACACCTGCTCCGCCACCAGTTCCTGCTTGACGCGGTCCGGGTTGGCATCCGGCTTGTCGATCTTGTTGATCGCCACGACGATCGGCACTCCGGCAGCCTTGGCGTGCGCAATGGCTTCCTTGGTCTGCGGCATCACACCGTCGTCGGCCGCGACCACCAGGATCACGATATCGGTCGCCTTGGCACCGCGTGCACGCATGGCCGTGAAGGCCTCGTGACCCGGGGTATCCAGGAACGTGATCACGCCACGCTCGGTTTCCACATGGTAGGCACCGATGTGCTGCGTAATGCCGCCAGCTTCGCCCGCCGCCACCTTGGCGCGGCGGATGTAGTCCAGCAGCGAGGTCTTGCCGTGGTCGACGTGACCCATCACGGTCACCACCGGCGGACGCGGCAGCTGTTCGGCGTCGGTGTGTTCTTCACCGTCCACCACGAGCAGCGCTTCCGGATCGTCCAGCTTGGCGGCGAACGCCTTGTGGCCCATTTCTTCCACCACGATCATGGCGGTTTCCTGGTCCAACACCTGGTTGATCGTGACCATCTGGCCGAGCTTCATCATCTGCTTGATGACCTCGGACGCCTTCACGGCCATCTTGTGCGCCAGGTCGGCCACCGAGATGGTTTCCGGCACGTGCACTTCACGCACCACCGGTTCGGTCGGTGCCTGGAAGTTGCTGCGGCCATCGTCGGCATGCTGCTGACGGCCGCCACGGCCGCGCGGGCCACCGCGCCAGCCGCCCACGCCGCCCGACGAATCGCCGCGCGTCTTCAGGCCACTGCCCTTCTTACGGTTGCTGTCGTCCTGCCACGAACCGGGCTTGCCAGCCTTGCCCTTCTTGTCGGCGGTGGTGGTCGCGGTCGTGGTCGTGGTCGTCGCCGCGGGCTTCTTGTCGCCCGCCTTGGCTTCGGTCGCGGTCGCGGAAGCCGGCTTCACCGGCTTGTGCAGCGTACCGGTCTGCTCGGCCTTCTTTTCCTCGGCCTTGCGCTCGGACGGTGCCTTGAGCACGCGCGCCGGCGCATTCAGCATCTGCTGAATGGCACGGGCTTCGGCTTCGGCAGCCTCGCGGCGCTTGCGTGCGGCGTCCTGCTCGGCACGCGCCTTGTCGGCGGCAGCCTTGGCATCGTCGGCAGCCTTCTGCGCGGCAGCGCGCTCGGCGGCGACACGAGCCTGCTCGTCTTCGGCCTTCTTGCGCGAAGCGTCCTCGGCGGCCTCACCCACGGCGCGCGCGGCAGCGGCTTCCTCTTCGGCCTTCCTGGCAAGCAGTTCAGCCTGGCGGCGCTGTTCGGCTTCCAGTGCCTCCTGCTTGGCGCGGCGTTCGGCTTCCTCGCGCTCGGCGGCCTCGCGGCGTGCCTTCGCTTCGGCTTCCTGGCGCGCCAGCTCTGCAGCCTGCTGGCGTTCCTCTTCCTCGCGGCGTGCCTGCTCGGCAGCATCGGCCGCCAGTGCCTGCTGATCCGCAGCCTCGTTATGCTGGTCGGAGCCCGCCTCGTCGCGCTTGATCAGCACGCGCTTCTTGCGCACCTCGACTTGGACGGTACGCGTCTTGCCGGTGGAATCAGCCTGACGGATCTCGGAAGTCTCGCGCTTGGTCAGCGTGATCTTCTTGCGTGCGCTGTCATCGGCCTGGCCGTGCGAGCGCTTCAGATAGTCCAGCAGCCTGGTCTTATCCGATTCCGTGACGATGTCTTCTGGCGTCGCCTTGCCCAGCCCAGCCGCCTGCAATTGTTCCAGCAGGGCAGCTGCGCTGCGACTCAGTTCTGCGGCCAGTTGGGCAACTGTTGTGCTTGCCATTCAAACCCTTTCAATGCATGGTTTCTACGTCGGGACAAATCGTATGCGGAAAGCGCGTCCGGACAATGTGCTGTGCACGCGTCCCGGACGTGTCCCTCAGTTAAACCAATGTTCCCGTGCCTTCATGATCAGCGCCTTGGCTTCTTCCTCGGTGACGCCCGTCATCTCGACGAGTTCGTCGACAGCCAGTTCGGCCAGGTCGTCACGCGTATGGATATCGCCTTCGGCCAACTTGCCGATCAGCTCGGGATTCAGGCCGTCGAGCGAGCGCAGATCCTGCGACACCTCTTCCACCTTCTCTTCCCGGGCCAGTTCCATCGTCAGGAGCGCATCACGTGCGCGGTTGCGCAGCTCGTTGACGGTGTCTTCATCAAACGCCTCGATTTCCATCATTTCACTGATGGGAACATAGGCCACTTCTTCCAGCGTGGAGAACCCTTCCTCGATCAGGATGTCCGCCACTTCTTCGTCGACGTCGAGCTTGGCCATGAACAGCTTGCGCACGGCATCGCTTTCCTCGGCCTGTTTCTGCGCCGACTCTTCCTGCGTCATGATGTTGATCTGCCAGCCGGTCAGCTCGGACGCCAGGCGTACGTTCTGACCACTGCGACCGATGGCCACGGCGAGGTTTTCCTCGTCGACGACCACATCCATGCCATGCTTTTCCTCGTCCACGACGATCGACTGCACCTGTGCCGGCGCCAGCGCGCCGATCACGAACTGCGCCGGATCTTCGGACCAGAGCACGATGTCCACGGCTTCGCCGCCGATCTCGTTGCGCACGGCCGTCACACGCGTGCCGCGCACGCCGACGCAGGTACCGATCGGGTCGATACGCTTATCATGCGCCACGACGGCGATCTTGGCACGCACGCCGGGGTCGCGGGCAGCCGCCTTGATCTCGAGCAGGCCCTCCTCCATCTCCGGCACTTCGTTCTCGAAGAGCTTGATCAGGAACTCGGGCGCGGTGCGCGACAGTTCGATCTGCGGGCCGCGCGCGGCGCGGTCCACATTCAGGATGTACGCACGCACACGGTCGCCGGTGCGCAGGTTTTCCTTCGGAATGATCTGGTCGCGTGCCAGCAGCGCTTCCACGCGTCCGGATTCAACGATCAGGCCCTTCTTGTCGGCACGCTTGACCGTACCGGTCATGATCTTTTCGCCGCGCTCGAGATAGTCGTTCAGGATCTGCTCACGCTCGGCGTCGCGGATACGCTGAAGGATCACCTGCTTGGCGGCCTGCGCGCCGATGCGGCCGAATTCGACCGACTCGATCTGCTGTTCGACATAGTCGCCCAGATCGAGGCTGGCGTCGTCATCACGTGCCTCGAACAGCAGGATCTGCTTGTCCGGTTCCTGCAGGCCCTGTTCGTCAGGGACGACAAGCCAGCGGCGGAATGTCTCGTGCTCGCCCGATTCGCGGTCGATCGCGACACGGATATCCACGTCTTCCTCGAAACGCTTCTTGGTCGCCGAGGCCAGTGCAGCCTCCAGCGCGCCGAATACCACATCCTTGTCGACGTTCTTCTCACGCGCAAGCGCATCGACGAGCAACAGAACTTCGCGGCTCATTGCTTGTTCCCTTTTCTTTGATTTCCTTTGAAGTCGATCACCGGCACCAGCCGTGCCTTGTCGACATCAGATACAGTGAATTCCAGCAGTGCCGGACCATCCTTGCCCTCGAACTCCAGGCCGACCTTTTCCGCGCCAGCCTCTCCAGTGGGCTCACGCAGGATGCCTGTGAAGTTCTTTTGCCCATTGACGGGCAGGCGCAGCGTCACGCGCGCTTCTGCCCCGGCAAAGCGGACATAGTCGGCCAGCTTCTTCAGCGGCCGGTCCAGCCCCGGCGACGAGACCTCGAGCCGTTCATAGTCGACGTTCTCGACGGTCAGCACATGGGTCAGCTGCCGGCTTACCTTCTCGCAATCCTCGATGACGATGCCGGTTTCAGGCTGATCGATATAGACACGCAACAGTCCGGCCGGAGCCCGTTCGAGCTCAACCAGCTCGTATCCCATGCCGTTAAGGGTGGTTTCGATCAAATCTGCCAGATGCACTGTATTCCCGAATAATTGCCATCAACACCAAGCAGGCCGGCTTGCCTGCCCGCCTGGGACGACATGGGCACAGCCACCTGCCAGTCAGCTCCCAGCGCACATGCGTCAAACGGGCGAACCAAAAAAAAATGGGCGCAATGCCCATCATTCGCCCATCCTCTGGGAGGATGACTTTTTGAATAGACGTTAATTATACGCAGATTATGTCCAAAAGGCAAAAGGGCATGTATCGGCGCGTAAATGATCCCCCGGCAGGCGCTGCATGCCGGGGTTGCAGCGTGACGACTTAGCGGTTTCCGCCGCGATTGCCACCGCGGTTGTTGCCGCCGCCACCCTTGTTGCCACGGCCCGAGCGGTTGCCGCCACCGCCGCCGGCGCCGCCACCACCGCCACCACCGGACTTGGCCGCCTTCGGCATCACATTGCCGTTGACATCGCCGCCGCCGCGGCGCTGGGGCCGACCCTGGCCGCCCAGGCCCATGCCCGTGCCACGGCCGGCACCGCCAGCACGTCCGCCACCCTGCCCGCGCCCACCACCGAGATTGGCGGCGTGCGACGTCAGCACGGTCGGACCATGGCTGATATAGCCCATCGACGTGCGCATCGGATCCGGTTGGCCACGACCAGCGCCGCCCTTGTCGACGCGCGGCAAACCGTCCATGCCGGTGTGCATGGGCATGCCTGCGATCGCCGCCTCGGTACGCTGCTTGCGCCCGCCGACCTTGGTCGCGCCCTTGCCACCCTGCTCGCTCTTGCCGGGCACCTTCAGGCCGATAGCAGTCATCATCGACTTGACATCATTCGCCTCCAGTTCCTGCCAGCGGCCACGCTTGAGGCCGCGCGGCAGCAGAAACTGGCCGTAGCGCGTGCGGATCAGGCGCGACACGGTCAGGCCGACAGCCTCGAACATGCGGCGCACTTCGCGGTTGCGGCCTTCGGTCAGCGCCACGTGATACCACTGGTTCACGCCCTCGCCGCCGCCATCCGCAATGCGCAGGAAATTGGCTTCGCCGTCATCGAGCTTGATGCCATGCAGCAGGCGCTGGCGATCGGCTTCCGCCAGTTCGCCCAGCGTACGCACCGCGTACTCGCGCTCCACGCCATAGCGCGGATGCATGAATCGGTTGGCGATATCGCCGGACGTCGTGAAGATCAGCAGGCCTTCGGTATTGAAGTCCAGGCGCCCCACGGCGACCCACTTGCCGGTCTTCATGCGCGGCAGGCTGTCGAAAACGGTCGGACGGCCTTCCGGATCCGACTGGCTGACGATTTCACCGGCCGGCTTGTGGTACAGCAGCACGCGCGGCGGCTTGGTGGAAATCTTTCGGTGGATCAGCTTGCCGTTCACGCGGACCTGGTCGGTCGGCAGAATCCGCTGGCCAATATGCGCGGGCAGCCCGTTGACGGACACGCGGCCTTGCAGGATCAGTTCTTCCATTTCGCGCCGCGAGCCCAGGCCGCCCTCGGCCAGGACCTTGTGCAGCTTGGGCGCATCGTCGTCCGCCGACAGTTCGCGCACCGGCTTTGCCTTGGTGCGGGGGATGACGGTTTCTTCCTGGTCGTACTGGTCGGAAATGACGAAGCGGAACAGGTCTTCGCTGCTGGCGGCCGATTTCTCGGCGCCGCCTTGAGGCTTGCGCTGCTGCTGGGCACCACCCTGCTGAGGGCCACCCTTGCGGCGACCCTGTTGCCGGGCTGCCGGCTGGGCGTCACTTTCCGGAGAAGGCTTGGCTGCACGCTGGCCTTGCGGCTTGCGCTTGCGGCCAGCCGACTCGGCCTTTTCGCCACCTTCCTGCGCGGGTTGGCCGCCTTCACGCGGCGCGGCGCCCTCGACCCTGGCCGGCTTGCGCTTGCCGCGGCCACGCGGGGCGGCACGTCCGCCGGCCTCGCCAGCAGCTTTGCTCTCGCCTGCTTCGGCTGGTGCCGGAGATTCCGTCTCCTCGCCGCGGCTGGCGTCGCGATCCTGCGCAGCCTGCCGGCGCGAAGCCACCAGATTGCGCAAGCCGCGCCTCAGCCCTTTCCTGCGCGGCGCGCCGTCGGTGCCTGATCCGGATTCTGCAGCGCCATCGGCGGCCGGTGTCCCGGCGGCCCGGGTGTCTTGTTCAGCGGATTCAGACAAAGTATTCACTATCGGATGTTGCATATTGTTCAGTTGGGCACGCGCTCATCGTGCTCATTCGCGTGCGGCGGCGCAGCGTCGTCGTCGCCGGATGGATTGCCGCCGTCCTGCTCGCCCGGCGCGTTTTCGGCATGGAAGCCATTTGCCTCGGTGACGGCAGACGCGAGGTCTGCCACGTGCATGGCATCGGCGGAAGCCTGTTCGACAGCGTCGGCCGCCTCGGCCTTCGTCTCATCGGCAACCGGTGCGACTTCGGTGACATCAGCCACCTCGCCTGCCGGCGGCGTTGCCTCCGATTCGGGAAAGGCCTCTTCGTCGCCGACCACCGGCTGCGCCGTGGCCAGCTCTTCAAAATCTATTGCCTGCTGATCAAGCAGCGTCGCCTGCGCCTGCGCCTGGGCGTCCTCGAGGGGAGGCAGCTCATCGAGCGTACGCAGCCCGAGATCGTCCAGGAACGCCTTGGTCGTTGCATACAGCGCCGGCCGGCCGGGCACATCGCGGTGGCCGATCACTTCGATCCAGCTACGGTCTTCCAGCTTCTTGACCACTTCCGTGCTGACCGTCACGCCACGGATTTCCTCGATATCGCCGCGCGTCACCGGCTGGCGGTACGCAATGATCGCCAGCGTCTCCATGACAGCCCGCGAATACTTGGGCGGCTTCTCGGGATTGAGTCGATCCAGGTACTCGCGCATCTCGGGGCGGCTCTGGAAGCGCCAGCCGCTGGCCAGCGCCACCAGTTCAACCCCGCGCTGGCGCCAGTCCTGGCGCAGTTCATCGAGCAGGACCCGGATGGTATCCGCACCGACATCTTCGGCGAACAGCCGGCGCAGATCACCTACGCGCAGGGGTTCCTGCGCACAGATCAGCGCGGTCTCGAGGACGATTTTCGCCTCTTGGGTATTCATGTGGGTGTGCAGCCTGTCTTTGCACCTGCTCCCGGACGAACCCGGAGCCCTGGACATTGTGGATTCAGCGGTGCGAATGCCACCACCATCTCGTCGCGCAGCAAACCTGGAAGCGCTTTCGCCTCAAGGTCGTGCACCTTCTTTTTTGCATCGATTTGCCGGGTCGATCCGGCAGGAGATCGTCCGGTCACTGGCAAGTACCAGTGCACGAACCTCTTGCACGCACCCATATGGGCGGACATGGCTTCCGGCGAACGTCCGCCTAGGCCGCAAGAAAATAAACGGATATCGGGAGCAGGGCCAGCAATGACCGCACCACGGTCGCAGTGCCAGCCGGACTTTTGAAACCAGATCTTGTGAACCGGATGGACTGCGGAAGGGCTCGGCGCCGAAATTTCAACTCATTGCCCGAAACCCAGGGCGCGCCCCTTTTTTTGGAAGGGCTGCCAAGCGCCGCTCGGAAAACACGCCGCGCGATACCGCAATGCTGGGGATTGTATGGCATTCCCGCCCACGCCTGCAACCACTGCGCGGCGACAGCGCATCGCCCCGGGACTCAGAACACCAGGCAGAAGCCATGCTCAGCCAGCGAATGTGGCAATAACACCGCTCGACTGATGCCCATCGCACCAAACGCCATGACCGCCACTCCGGCTCCAATCCTGACCCACCTGCGGCGTGACCAGCCCCGCAGGAGCCCCGAAAAACTGGACAGGGCCAGTAGATTCGGCAACGTGCCAAGGCCGAACGCGCCCATCACCAGTGCTCCCGAAGGCGCATTGCCGGCCAGCAGCGCGAGCGCCAGCGCACCGTAGACCATGCCGCAGGGAACCAGGCCCCACGCCAGCCCCATGCCGTAGCGCCGGATCCAGCCACCGTGCCGCACCACGCCCGCCGGCGCCTTCCGGCCAAACCTGGCCATGCCGGCGGCAATGGCCCCACCGCCGCGCGCCGCAAGCCGCTCCAGCCAGGCAATGGAGAACGCCTCGCCGCGCGTGAGCCGCCATCCGGACCACAGCAGCATGGCGCTGCCTGCCCCGAACAGCCAGCGCTGCACCGGCAGATAGTCCTGGCGCCAGGCCGTCGCGCCTACCGCGCCGAGCAACGCGCCAAGCACCATGTAGGTGGAAATCCGTCCAACGTGCATGACGACCAATTCCACAAGCCAGTCCTGTCGGCGCCGCACTACAGCAACCGGTACGCCCACCGCGCGTTGCTCGACAGCGAGCGCAACGCCGCCGCACATGGCAGCGCAGTGAAAGCCACCCAGCAGGGCTAGCATAAAAACGCTGAGAAGCACACCAAATGTCAACTGCAACTCCCTACCGCATCACACCGCGCGTTAAAATGCATACATTGCGCCCTCGCCGCTCATTCCTCGCAGGTTCCAATTGCTAACATCCATCCCCGTCACCGAGATGTCGCCCCGTTGCTCCACTTGCGGCATGGGGCAACTGTGCCTGCCGGTGGGCATGAGCCAGCAGGACCTGCAGAAGATGGACAATCTGGTGCAGGAACGCATCCGCGTCCACAAGGGCGAGACCCTGTACCGCATGGGCGATCCGTTGACCGCGGTCTATGCGATCCGCTTCGGCACCCTGAAGACGCATGTCACCACGGAAGACGGCCGTTCGCAAATCACCGGGTTCCATCTGCCCGGCGAGGTGGTCGGCCTCGACGGCCTCGGCGAAATGCAGCACGCATCGGACGCCACCGCACTCGAAGATACCGAAGTCTGCGTTGTGCGTCTGTCCGACCTGCAGTCGCTTTCGATGGACCTGCCATCGCTGCAGCAGCAGTTCCTGCGCCTGATGGGCAAGGAAATCTCGCATGACCAAATCATGCTCGTCACGCTGGGCTCCATGCGCGCCGAGGAACGCCTTGCCGCGTTCCTGATCAACCTGTCCGAACGACTGTCCGCGCGCGGCTATTCGTCGACCGAGTTCGTCATGCGCATGAGCCGCGAGGAAATCGGCAGCTATCTTGGACTGAAGCTCGAAACCGTCAGCCGCCTTTTCTCGCGCTTTGCCGAAGCTGGCCTGATCCAGATTCGCCAGCGCCATGTGAAACTCGTCGACATGGCCGGTATCAAGCAGGTCTACAGCCGCTCCTGCTGAGCTTGCCTGACCGCCTTGCCAGCAAGGCGGTCCCCCTTCCTTTCGCTACTCCAGTTCGTCCGTTTCGCTGAGCTTCGTCGGCATGGTGTACAGGGTCAATCCGCTGGACAACGCGCAGAACACCCAGGCCAGCAGGAATCCGATCGTATAGACCGCCTCGCGCGAAGCCTCGATAGGCTGGCCGAAGAAATTCAGGTCACCGGGATCGACCACGGAGAACACCGTCGCCGTCGCTACGCCGGCCATCAGGAACGCTGGCCACAATACCCACATCAGCCAGCGCAGCCTCATGGCTGCCTCGCTTGCGGCGCCTTGGCACCGCCCGAGGAAGCCCCTACCTTTTCGACCACCAGACCATGGCGTGCGACACCTTCGACCACAGGCCGGTCGGGATTCGTGGAAGCCAGCCAGATCGTTACGCCGCAAGCCACCATCGCCAGCAACGGGCCGCTCATCAGCAGCCACGGCCACGGCTCCCTCCACCACGGATTGCCTTCTTGCATCGTCTTGCCCCCTTCGCCTGCGCCTTGTCCAGGCGCTCGCGGTTGGTGCGGCACAGCGCCGATGCGCTGCAGCCGCCCTTAGCTTTACAAATTGCGCGGTACGATGAAACTGGTAGATTGCCTGATTTGCGCACTACCCTGCCCAGTACCTTCGCTGGTCACTGTCACGCTGATCTTGTGCGTACCTTGCGCGGCATCGTCGATCGGCACGCGAATCCGGATCGGCACCAGCTTGTTCGACGTTGGCGCCAGGGCCTGCGCCTCCGGATCGTATTCGACGCTCAGGTTCTTCAGCTCGTCGCTTTCGGCTCGCACGCTGATGCGCATGGGCGCCTCGGTCGTATTGATAAGCTGCAGCCGGTAGACGTTCTCGATCCAGCGTCCATCCACTTCCCGCCCTAGCGCACCACGATCGCGAATGATGTCGACCTTCAACGGCGTGCGCAGCGCCAGCGAGGCAGCGAAGCCCGCCACCAGCACCAGCCAGATGACCGAGTAGATGATGACCCGCGGCCGCACCAGACGCTTGCGCGCAACCGCTGCGGACAAAGCCTTGCGCATCGCGTTTTCGGACGTGTAGCGGATCAACCCTCGGGGGTAATCCATCTTGTCCATGACCTGGTTGCACGCATCGATGCAGGCGCCGCAGCCGATGCACTCGTACTGCAGGCCGTCGCGGATATCAATGCCCGTCGGGCACACCTGCACGCAGATGCTGCAATTGACGCAGTCCCCGAGTCCCGCCTGATGGTGATCCACCTTGCGCGACCGGCTGCCACGCGGTTCACCGCGACCGACGTCGTACGTCACCACATAGGTGTCGCGATCGACCATCACGCTCTGGAACCGCGCATACGGGCACATGTACTTGCAGACCTGTTCGCGCATGAAGCCTGCGTTGCCCCACGTGGCGAACGCGTAAAAGAGCATCCAGAACGCCTGCCACGGCCCAAGGGCGAAGTCGAGCGCCTGACTGCCAAGCTCGCGGATCGGCGCGAAATAGCCGATGAACGTGAATCCTGTCCACAGCGCGACCACAACCCACAGGAAGTGCTTGGTGGCCTTGAGCCGGAACTTGCGTACGCTCCACGGATCGCCATCGAGCCGGATCCGCGCGAAACGGTCGCCTTCGACATGCCGCTCGATCCACATGAAGATCTCTGTGTAGACCGTCTGCGGACACGCGTAGCCGCAGAATAGCCGCCCGGCAAGCGCAGTGAAAAGGAACAGCGACAGCGCGGAGATCACCAGCAGGACGGCCAGGTAGATGACGTCCTGTGGCCAGAGCACCAGTCCAAAGATGTAGAACTTGCGCGCGCCAAGGTCGAACAGCACGGCCTGTCTGCCATTCCATTGCAGCCAGGGCGTGCCGTAGTAGATGAGCTGGGTCAGGAGAACCATCCAGACCCGCCAGTTGGAGAACGCACCCGTCACCGAGCGCGGATAGATCTTTCGGCGAACCTCGTAGAGCGTCTCATCGGAGGTATCGACAGGCGCCGACGCCGGCCCTTGCGGGCCGGCCGTCCGGGCCAGCGGTTCTGTCCCGGGTGAATTCATGGACGCGCCCCCTCATGCCACATAGCGCGCCCGCGACCTGAGTCTGTGATCATTGCCCAGCGCCTCCGGTATTCGAAAGGCCCCAGACGTAGGCCGTCAGCATGCGGATGCGCTCGGGCGTCAGGATTTCCTCATGCGCCGGCATGTGGTTGTTGTGGCCCTTCAGGATGGCTTCGACGATGCTGCCTTCCGAGCTGCCGTACAGCCATACGTTGTCCGAAAGGTTCGGCGCGCCGAGTGCCTGATTGCCCTTGCCGGTCGCGCCATGGCATGCCGCGCAGGTGGACTTGAAGGTGCTCTCGCCCCGCGACGCACGGATCGGATCGGACGACAGCCCCGACAGCGAACGCACGTACTGTGCGACATCCCCGGCCAGCTTGCCGTCGATCGTCGACGCAAACGGCGGCATCATGCCGTTGCGACCCTTGGTGATGGTCTGCTGGATGGTTTCCGGTTCGCCACCATAGAGCCAGTCATGGTCCGTCAGATTCGGAAAGCCGCGGCTGCCGCGTGCATCGGAGCCATGGCATTGCGCGCAGTAGTTCAGGAACAGACGCTGGCCGATCTCACGTGCCTGCGGGTCCGCCGCCACTTTCTTGACATCCATATTCAGGTACTTGGCATAGATATCGTGCTGCAGCTTTTCCTGCGCCTGCTGGTTTGCGGCCAGTTCCCCTTGCGTGGAGAACTTCAGCACACCAGCGTAGGAACCCAGCCCCGGATACAGGACAAGGTAGACCAGGCCAAAGATGCAGGCCAGCAGAAACATCCACATCCACCAGCGTGGCAACGGGTTGTTCAGCTCGCGCAGATCGCCGTCCCAGACATGGCCGGTGTCATCGCCGCCGTTGGCGACCTTGGTGACTTTGCGCTGGGAGAACAGCAGCCACACGCACCACACGATCCCCACCAGCGCGATGGCAGCGATGTAGTAGCTCCAGTAATCGGAAAAGAAATCGCTCATGACTAGGTATTCCGGCTCGATGTTGTGTGGATCTCGTCAGGCAGTGCGAACGGGAGCATGGCGGACTCGTGGTTGGCGGCCTGCCGGCCTTTCGACCAGGCCCACCAGCAGATCCCGAGGAACACGACCATCGACACGACCGTGAAAAAGGCAGTCAGCATCGCCATGGCTTACTCCTTCGCAGGCGCGGCAGCGGCTGCTTCCACACGTACGTTGCGGCGATTGGTGCCCAGGCCCTGGAGGTACGCCACCAGCGCGTCCTCTTCGGTCTTGCCCTTGATTTCCTCCGGCGCCTTGGCGATTTCAGCCTCGGTGTACGGCACGCCAAGGCGACTCAGCGCGCGCATGCGGGCCTGGACGTCGTTGGTGGGCAACTGTGCCTTCTCGAGCCATGGGTAAGACGGCATCACCGATTCCGGCACCACGTCACGCGGGTTGCGCAAGTGGATGCGCTGCCAGTCGTCGGAATAGCGGCCACCGACGCGTGCCAGGTCAGGACCGGTACGCTTCGAGCCCCACAGGAACGGGTGGTCGTAGACCGACTCGCCCGCCGTCGAGAAATGGCCATAGCGCTCGGTTTCGGCCTGCAGCGTACGCACCTGCTGCGAGTGGCAGCCGACGCAGCCTTCGCGGATGTAGATATCGCGGCCCATCAGCCGAAGCGGCGAGTATGGCTTGATCCCGACATCGGGCTCGGTGGTGGAATGCTGGAAGAACAGCGGCACGATCTGCACCAGGCCGGCGATGCTGACCACCAGGATCGTGCAGACGATCAGCCAGCCGATGTTCTTCTCCAGCGTTTCGTGGGAAAAGAAGCTTTGTTTTGCGGACATCGTTTCTATCCTGATGGATCAGTGGGCGGAGGCGGGAATGCTGACCGGGATCGGCGCATCCACCGCGCGCTTGCCGATGATGGTCTTCGCGACGTTGTAGGCCATCAGCAGCATGCCGGACAGGAAGCAGATGCCGCCGAGCAGACGGATCAGGTAGAACGGATACTTGGCCTTGACCGCTTCAACGAATGCGTAGGTCAGCGTGCCGTCGGGCTGCGTGGCGCGCCACATCAGGCCTTCCATCACACCGGCGATCCACATCGAGGCGATATAGAGCACCACGCCGATCGTGGCGATCCAGAAATGCCATTCGATCAGGCGCACGCTGTACATCTGCTTCTCGCCGAACAGGCGCGGGATCAGGTAGTAGAGCGAGCCGATCGAGATCATCGCGACCCAGCCCAGCGCCCCCGAGTGCACGTGGCCGATGGTCCAGTCCGTGTAGTGCGAGAGCGCGTTGACGGTCTTGATCGACATCATCGAGCCTTCGAACGTGGCCATGCCGTAGAACGACAGCGCCACCACCAGGAACTTCAGGATCGGGTCGGTACGCAGTTTGTGCCAGGCGCCCGACAGCGTCATGATCCCGTTGATCATGCCGCCCCACGACGGCGCCAGCAGGATCAGCGAGAACACCATGCCCAGCGACTGCGCCCAGTCAGGCAGCGCGGTGTACTGCAGGTGGTGCGGGCCGGCCCACATGTATGTGAAGTTCAGCGCCCAGAAGTGGACGATCGACAGGCGATACGAGTAGATGGGCCGTTCGGCCTGCTTCGGGATGAAGTAGTACATCATGCCCAGGAAGCTGGTGGTCAGGAAGAAGCCCACGGCGTTATGGCCGTACCACCACTGGATCATCGCGTCCTGCACGCCGGCATAGGCCGAGTAGGACTTCCACATCGACACCGGCATCTCGATGTTGTTGACGATATGCAGGATCGCGATCGTCAGGATGTACGCGCCGAAGAACCAGTTGGCAACGTAGATATGCCGGGTCTTGCGCTTGACGATGGTGCCGAAGAACACGATGGCGTAGGCAACCCAGACCGCCGTGATCAGCAGGTCGATCGGCCATTCAAGTTCGGCATATTCCTTCGAACTGGTGATGCCCAGCGGCAGCGTGATGGCAGCCGCGACGATCACCAGTTGCCAGCCCCAGAACGTGAAGGCGGCGAGCGGGCCGCAGAACAGGCGAGCCTGGCAGGTACGCTGGACCACGTAGTACGAGGTCGCGAACAGCGCGCTGCCACCGAATGCGAAGATCACCGCATTGGTATGCAGTGGTCGCAACCGGCCGAACGACAGCCATGGCGTGTTGAAGTTAAGATCCGGCCAAATCAGCTGCGCTGCGAGCAGCACGCCGACGGCCATGCCGACGATCCCCCAGACTACCGTCATGACAGCGAACTGTCTTACGACGCCGTAATTGAAGGTGTCGACGCGTGAAGACGCGGCTGAGACATCCATTCAGACCCCCACAGAAAGAAGAATAAACCGATTGACGTTGTGACTTTATGGAACCAACGCTCTTGCCGCGTTGATCTTTATCAAGTTGCGCGGGTTGCCCCTGAACCTATCTCCGCATGGCAAGTCCGTGAGCCCGATTCAGGGCTTGTCGTTGTCCAGCAGAATGGCCTCTCCCGGCCGGTCGAGATCGTCGTATTGCCCCGCGTGCAGCGCCCACCACAGCGCACCGGCGATGACGACGACAAGGACCAGGCTCATTGGCACCAGCAAGTACAGCGTTTCCATTCCCAGACTCCTAGACTCCGTTTCTGCCCGCGCGCAAAAGGCGCCAGGCATTGGCCACCACCAGCAGCGACGACACCGACATGCCGATCCCGGCCATCCACGCCGTGACAACGCCCGTGGCTGCCAGCGGAATGGCAACCACGTTGTAGAAGAAGGCCCAGCCAAGGTTCTGCCGCACCACGCGGCGGGTCTGACGCGCCAGCGCAAGCGCCTGTGCGATCTCGGCGACGTTGCCGTGGGTCAGGACCGCATCGGCACCCGCCTGCGCAAGCGGAGCGCCACTGCCGATGGCGATCGACACCTGCGCCTGCGCAAGAACCGGCGCGTCGTTGATGCCGTCGCCGACGGCCAGGACCACGGCGCCCTCGCGCTGAAGCTTCGCGACATATTCGCGCTTGCCTTCCGGTGACACGGCGCCGACGGCGTGGGCCATGCCGAAGCGAGAGGCCCACCATTGCACGGTCTCGACGCTGTCGCCGCTGACCAGGTGGCAACGCGCCCCATATCGGCTCAGTGCCTCCAGCAGTTGCGGCGTCGACTCCCGCGCCTTGTCGGACAACGCGAAGACAGCCAGCATGCCCGCTTCACCGCCGAGCCATACCTGCGTCGCCCCCGGACCCGAAGCGGTGTCTGCCTCTTTGATCTGCTCCTCACCGTTTGCACTGCGGATTCCGGCCACAAAGGCGGCGCGCCCGAGTCGAAAGCGCTTGCCGTGTATTTCAGCCTCGACCCCCTGCCCCGGCACATTGCGTACGGTGGCCATGGACACGCCGCCGATATCGGCACCAGCGCTGCCAGCGGCGCTAACCAGCGCCCGCCCTATCGGATGTTCACTGCCCGCCTCCATAGCCGCCGCCAGCGTCAGGCATTGGGCCGCAGGCATGGGCCCGAGCGTCTGTTGCCCCGTCAGCGCAAAGCATCCTTCGGTCAAGGTACCGGTCTTGTCCAACACGACATCCGTCACACGTGCCAGCGTCTCCAGCGCATGCGATCGCGTCAGCAACAGGCCTCGTCGCGACAGCGCGGCGCCGGCTGCAGCCAGCGCCGCCGGCGTGGCAAGGGAAAGCGCGCAGGGGCAACTGACGACCAGCACCGCAACGGTGACCAGCAGGGCCCGTGAAGGATCGATCCAGAGCGCCCACACCACGCCGGTCATTGCCGCCAGCGCGAGCAGCGTCGCCACGAACCAGGCGGCGACACGGTCAGCCAGCGCCGCCAGGTGCGGCTTTTCAGCCAGCGCGCGATCGAGCACGGCCACGATCTCGGCCAGGCGCGTGCCCGCGCCGACGCGGGCCACGGCGATTTCCAGCGGGCTCGCGGTGTTGTAGCAGCCCGCCAGCGCGATGTCCCCGACACTACGGTGCACCGGCCGGCTCTCACCGGTCAGCATGGATTCATCGAGTTCGCTCGCGCCCGAGACGATCGTGCCGTCGGCGGGGATGATCTCCCCCGCCCTGACCCGGATGCGGTCTCCGCACTGCAGGCGCGCGACCGGTACACGCTCCGGTGCCGAGCCTTCCACGCTGAGCCGCTCACAGGTGGCCGGCAACTGCCGCGCCAGCATTTCAGCGCCACTGCGCGAGGCTTGCCGCACACGCAACTCCAGATAGCGCGCGGCCAGCAGGAACGCGACGAACATCGTCACCGAATCGAAATACACCTCACCGGCGCCGCGCACTGTCGCCACGGTGCTAGCGACGAAACCGGCGGCAACGCCGATCGCGACCGGCACGTCCATGCCCATATGCCGTTGGCGCAGGCTGCGCCAGGCACCGGAGAAGATCGGCGACGCCGAATAGAAAACGACCGGCAGCGTCAGGGCCAGGCTGGCCCAGCGCATCAGTTGCAGCATGCCGGGGTCGATCGTGGCCTCGTGGGTGTAGATCGGCCACGCATACATCATCACCTGCATCATGCCGAGCATGGCTACCGCCATGCGCATCAGCAGGCTGCGACGCGCGCGGCGGTCGGCCTGATCGCTGCGGGAGACCTCGAACGGCCATGCTACGTAGCCGATGTCGGCCAATGCGGCCAGCAGAGCGGAAACCGTCTGCTCCGCATCGCGCCATCGCACAACGACGCGGCGTGTCGCCACATTCGCAATCGTCGATTCCACACCAGGCAGGCGGCCCAGATGCTGCTCGATCAGCCAGGCGCAGGCCGCACAACGGATGTTTTCGGGTGCCAGCGTGATCTCGGCGCGGCCGCCGTCGAGCAGGCGTACGAACTGGCTGCGAAGTTCAGGGGTATCGTAGGCCGCCCACACCGGTTCCGATTCCCGCCTGGCGGCGTCATCGATGGGACGGGCAAAGCGCGCCTCGTCGCCGTAGAGGTGGGCAAAGCCTGAGGAGTGCAGCGTGCGTGCCAGCGTCTGGCATCCGCCACAGCAGAATACGCGCCGCTGGCCGTCCATTTCCTCCGCCAGCACCTGGCCCGCGGGAACTGGCTGACCACAATGGAAACACGCCGACCGTGCGGCCGGCGCAGGGCGGTTGGCCGAGGCGTTCTGGAAGGCAGACGACGAGGCGTCTGCGAGGAGGGTGGCGTGCGGGGCGGACATGGAGATCTTTTTTTACCCGTTGGAGGGTATATGCCGATCTCCAAATCGGCCTTGATATAGGTCAATCTCGGCCGGCTGCCCCAGCAAACCGGCGCGCAACGCTCAGGTGAGCGAGGTATCCATAGTGCGCCGCTCGGATTCCAGGTACTCGCGAGACTGCATCTCGACAATGCGCGAGACCGTACGGTGGAATTCGCTGGCCATCTGGCCTTCGACGTAAAGCTCATCCGCCGGCACCTCGGCGGACATCAGCAGCTTGACCTTGTGGTCGTAGAAGACGTCGATGAGCCACGTAAACCGGCGCGCTTCTGACGACATCCGCGGCGTCATGCGCGGAACATCGGACAAAATCACCGTATGGAACTGAGATGCCAGCTCCAGGTAGTCGTTCTGCGAGCGCGGGCCACCACACAGCGTCGCGAAGTCAAACCAGACCACGCCGTTCGCCTTGCGCAACGCGCGCAGTTCGCGGTGTTCGATATGCAGTACCGGCGACTCATCGGCCACGCCCGCAATGGACGTAAAGGCATCGCGCAGCGCCGAGTTGGCCTTGGCGTCGAGCGGCGTGTGATACGCGTCCACCTGTTCCAGCGCACGCTTGCGATAGTCGATGCCGGCATCGACATTAAGCACGTCGAGCTTCTGCTGGAGCAGCGCAATGGCAGGCAACACGCGGTCACGGTGCAGGCCGTCCGGATACAGCAGATCGGGACGGTAGTTGGACGTCATGACGAACTGCACGCCGTTCTCGAACATCTGCTGCAGCAGCCGGTGCAGCATCATGGCATCCGCGACGTCACTGACGTGGAACTCATCGAAGCAGATCAGGCGGTAGCGCCGCGCGATCCGCTTGGCCAGTTCGTCCAGCGGGTCGGGGCGTCCGCGCAGCTCTTCCAGCTGGCGATGCACCTCGCGCATGAACTCATGAAAGTGCAGGCGGGTCTTGCGCACGACCGGAACGCAGGTATAGAAGCTGTCCATCAGGAACGACTTCCCGCGCCCCACCCCGCCCCACAGGTACACGCCCTTGGGCACTTCGGGGTGAACCAGCAGCTTGCGAATGGCATTGCTGCGCCGGCTCTTGTAGGCCACCCATTCGTCGTAGCACTGCTGCAGGCGGGCCACGGCGCGCAATTGCGCCTCGTCGGAATGGTAGCCGCGCTCCTTCAGTTCCTTCTCGTAGTACTCGCTGACGTTCATGCTGGCTGTTTCGTTCTGGACTGCGCGTGAAAGGTGCTGCCGCCCCCTCCCCGGCCATGCCCGGAACTGTTTCGATCCGGCATGGTTTGCAAGTGAAAACGGCGCGCCGCTGTTGCGGCGCGCCGGTGCTCAGGCAAATGCAGGCAAATGCAGGCAAATGCCTTTACATATTGAGCTGACGCTTGTCGACGGCCAGCGCGGCTTCGCGCATGACTTCCGACATCGACGGGTGCGGGTGACAGACGCGGCCGATATCTTCGCTGGCGGCCTTGAACTCCATTGCCACGACGGCTTCGGCGATCAGATCCGACGCGTTGGCGGCAACGATGTGCACGCCCAGGATCTCGTCGGTCTTGGCGTCGGCCAGCATCTTGACGAAGCCTTCCGGATGGCCCATGCCCAGTGCACGGCCATTGGCCATGAACGGGAACTGGCCAGCCTTGAACTCGCGGCCTTCGGCCTTGAGCTGGGCTTCGGTCTTGCCGACCCATGCGATTTCCGGGAAGGTGTAGATCACCCACGGAACGCAGTTGTAGTCGATATGCGGCTTCTGGCCGGCGATGCGCTCGGCCACGGCCACGCCTTCGTCCTCGGCCTTGTGCGCGAGCATCGGGCCACGCACCACGTCGCCGATGGCCCACAGACCCGGCACCTTGGTGGCGCAGTGGTCGTCGACTTCGATGAAGCCACGCTGGTCAGCGGCCAGGCCGACAGCCTCCAGGCCCAGGTTGTCGGTGTTCGGCACGCGGCCGACCGACACGATCAGGCGATCGACTTCCAGGGTCTGGGCAGCGCCGTCCTTGTCGGTGTACTTGACGGTCACGCCACTCTTGCCGGTCGCCACTTCGTCAACCTTCACGCCGAGGCTGAACTTCAGGCCCTGCTTGGTCAGCTGCTTCTGCGCTTCCTTGGCCACGCCTTCGTCAGCGGCGCCCAGGAATGCGGGCAGCGCTTCCAGCACGGTCACTTCGGCACCGAGGCGGCGCCAAACCGAACCCAGCTCCAGGCCGATCACGCCGGCGCCAATCACGCCCAGCTTCTTCGGCACTGCGGGGAACTTGAGCGCGCCTTCGTTATCGCTGACCAGGTCGTTGTCGACCGTGATACCCGGCAGATGGCGAGCCTTCGAACCGGTGGCGATGATGACTTGCTTGGCGGTCACGACTTCACCGGCAACCTCGACCTGGAAGCCCTCGGCGGTCTTGCCGACGAACTTGCCGTAGCCCTTGAGCAGCGTCACCTTGTTCTTGCGGAACAGGAACTCGATGCCCTTGGTCATCTTGCCGACGATGTCGTCCTTGCGCTTGAGCATCTTGGACACGTCGACCTTGACGTCGCCCACGGTGATGCCGTGGTCGGCCAGGTGGTGCTGGGCGTTCTCGAATTCTTCCGAGGAAGCCAGCAGCGCCTTCGAGGGGATGCAACCCACGTTCAGGCAGGTGCCGCCGAGACGCGGTTCGTTCTTGGGATCGTCGTAGGCGTTGCCTTCGCAGCAGGCCACGTTCAGGCCGAGCTGGCCGGCACGGATGGCGGCGATATAGCCGCCGGGGCCGGCGCCGATCACCAGCACGTCGAATTGTTTGCTCATGGAAATTCCTTTCTGGGCGCCGGCAGCAACTTGTGCCGGCGCACCGTCAACACTGGGAACGCGCCCCGCGCGGCCGATTGCGGCAAGCGCGCGGGGGAACCGGTTCTTACAGATCCAGCAGCAGGCGGGCCGGATCTTCCAGCGCTTCCTTCATCGCCACCAGGCCCAGCACGGCTTCGCGGCCATCGATGATGCGGTGGTCATACGACATGGCCAGGTAGTTCATCGGACGGATGACGATCTGACCGTCTTCCACCACGGCGCGGTCCTTCGTGGCGTGCACGCCCAGGATGGCCGATTGCGGCGGGTTGATGATCGGGGTCGACAGCATCGAACCGAAGGTGCCGCCGTTCGAGATCGAGAACGTACCGCCGGTCAGCTCTTCCAGCGACAGCTTGCCGTCGCGGGCCTTGGTGCCGTACTCGGCGATCTTCTTCTCGATGTCGGCCAGGCTCATCTGGTCGGCATTGCGCAGGATCGGCACCACCAGGCCACGCGGCGAGCCGACAGCGATACCGATGTCGAAGTAGCCGTGGTAGACGATGTCGTTGCCATCGACCGAGGCGTTGATGATCGGGTACTTCTTCAGCGCGTGGACAGCAGCCTTGACGAAGAACGACATGAAGCCGAGCTTCACGCCGTGTTCCTTCTCGAAGCGGTCCTTGTACTTGTTGCGCAGATCCATCACCGGCTTCATGTTCACTTCATTGAAGGTGGTGAGGATGGCGTTGGTCGACTGCGACTGCACCAGGCGCTCGGCAATACGGGCACGCAGGCGGCTCATCGGCACGCGCTCTTCCGGACGGTCGCCCAGCGCGGCGAAGTCCACGTTCGCGGCAACTTGCGGCAGGGCCGGCTTGGCAGCGGCCGGAGCCGGAGCAGCCTTGGCGGCCGGTGCAGGAGCCGGAGCAGCCGAAGCGCCCAGCACGTCGCCCTTGGTGATGCGGCCATCCTTGCCGGTGCCGGCAACCTGGCCAGCCGACAGGCCGGCTTCGGCCATCAGCTTGGCAGCCGACGGCATGGCGACCGCGCCAGCGGCGGCCGGCGCAGCAGCGGCGGCCGCAGCCGGAGCGGCAGCGGCAGGAGCCGGTGCGGCGGCGGCGGGAGCCGCGGCGCCAGCGGTGGCTTCGGTGTCGATCTTGGCGATCAGTTCATCGGCCACGACGGTGTCGCCGTCGTTCTTGATGATCTGCGACAGCACGCCGGCCGACGGTGCCGGCACTTCCAGCACGACCTTGTCGGTCTCGATTTCGATCAGGATCTCGTCCTGGGCGACGGCTTCGCCTGGCTTCTTCTTCCAGTTCAGCATGGTCGCTTCGGCGACCGATTCGGACAGTTGCGGAACCTTGACGTCAACAATAGCCATGGTTGTGAATTCCTCGATGTATGCGTTTTGTTCTTCAGGCAGGAAAGAACACGGCGGTCACCTGCGAGCGCCGCCGTGCTGCCACATTTACTTGGTCAGGACAAAGCCCTTGAGCTTCGAGAAAGCCGCGTCCAGCAGCGCCTTCTGTTGCTCGTTGTGCTTTGCGTAGTAGCCCACTGCCGGCGAAGCGGAAGCGGGACGACCGGCATAACCGAGCTTCTGGCCTTCCGTCATGTTTTCCATGATGTAGTGCTGCACGAAGAACCAGGCACCCTGGTTCTGCGGCTCGTCCTGGCACCACAGGATTTCGTTGGCGTTCGGGTACTTCTTGAGCTCCGTGGCCAGCGCCTTGTGCGGGAACGGATACAGCTGTTCCACGCGGATGATCGCGGTGTCGTTCGCCTCGCGTTCCTTGCGCGTGTTGACCAGGTCGTAGTAGACCTTGCCCGAGCACATGATCACGCGCTTGACCTTGCTGGCGTTCAGTTCCTCGTGGTCGGGGATGACCGTTTCGAAGTGACCCTTGGCCAGGTCGGACAGCGGCGAGACGGCGTCCTTGTTACGCAGCAGCGACTTCGGCGTCATGATCACCAGCGGCTTGCGGAACAGACGGATCATCTGGCGACGCAGCAGGTGGAAGATCTGGGCCGGCGTGGTCGGCTGGCAGACCTGCATGTTGTGGTCCGCGCAGAGTTGCAGGAAGCGCTCGATACGTGCCGAGCTGTGCTCCGGACCCTGGCCTTCGTAGCCGTGCGGCAGCATCAGCGTCAGGCCCGAGGCACGGCCCCACTTCACTTCACCCGACGAGATGAACTGGTCGATCACGACCTGCGCGCCGTTGACGAAGTCACCGAACTGGGCTTCCCAGATCACCATCGCGTTCGGTTCGGCAGCCGAGTAGCCGTATTCGAAGCCGAGCACGGCTTCTTCCGACAGCACCGAATCGATCACCGTGAACGGTGCCTGGTTTTCCGACACGTTCTGCAGCGGCACATACGAGCCGGCATCCCAGCGCTCACGGGCCTGGTCGTGCAGCACGGCGTGGCGGTGCGTGAAGGTGCCGCGGCCGGCGTCCTGGCCGGTGATACGCACCGGGTAGCCCGATGCCACCAGCGAGGCGAAGGCCAGGTGTTCACCCATGCCCCAGTCCAGCGGCTGGTCGCCGCGGCCCATGTTGGCGCGGTCCTTGACGACCTTCTCCACCAGCGGGTGCAGCTTCAGCGTCTCAGGCGTGGTGGTGATGCGCTCGGCCAGGCGCTTCAGCTCGGTCACCGGCACGGCAGTGTCGGCAGCATCGGTCCACTTGCGGTTCAGGAACGGCATCCAGTCCACGGCGAACTTGTTCTTGAAGTTCGACAGGACGGGGTCGGAGGTATGCTTGCCGGCGTCCATCGCGGCGCGGTATTCCTTGACCTTCTGGTCACCGAAGTCGGCCGGGACCAGGTTCTGCGCAACCAGCTTGTCGGCGTACAGCTTGCGCGTGCCCGGATGCTGGCTGATCTTCTTGTACATCAGCGGCTGCGTGACGGCCGGGGTGTCCTGCTCGTTGTGGCCCAGCTTGCGGAAGCAGATGATGTCGACCACGACGTCCTTGTTGAATTCCATGCGGAAATCAACAGCGAGCTGCATGGCGTACACCACGGCTTCGGGATCGTCGCCGTTCACGTGCAGCACCGGCGCCTCGATCATCTTGACCACGTCCGTGCAGTACAGCGTCGAACGGGCGTCGCGCGGATCGGAGGTGGTGAAGCCGATCTGGTTGTTGATGACGATGTGCATCGAGCCGCCCGTGCCGTAGCCGCGGGTCTGCGCGAGGTTCAGCGTCTCCATCACCACGCCCTGGCCGGCAAAGGCCGCGTCGCCGTGCACTTGCACCGGCAGCACTTCCTTGTGACCGGCGTCGCCGCGGCGCTCCTGGCGCGCCTTGGACGAGCCCTCGACCACCGGGTTGACGATTTCCAGGTGCGACGGGTTGAACGCGAGCGACAGGTGAACCGGGCCACCTTGCGTCGAGACATCGCTCGAGAAGCCCTTGTGGTACTTGACGTCACCGGCCGGCAGGTCATCGACGTGCTTGCCTTCGAATTCGGCGAACAGGTCAGCGGGCATCTTGCCCAGCGTATTGACCAGCACGTTCAGGCGGCCGCGGTGGGCCATGCCGATCACGATTTCCTGCACGCCCTTGCTGCCCGCTTCCTGGATCAGCTCGTCCATGGCTGCGATGAAGCTCTCGCCACCTTCGAGCGAGAAGCGCTTCTGGCCGACGTACTTGGTGTGGAGGAAGCGCTCCAGGCCTTCGGCCGCGGTCAGGCGGTCCAGGATGTGCTTCTTCTTTTCCAGCGTGAAGACCGGCTTGGAACGCGTGGATTCCAGGCGCTCCTGCCACCAGCGCTTTTGCGCCTGGTCGCTCACATACATGAATTCGGCGCCGATGGTGCCGCAGTAGGTTTCGCGCAGGTTGTTCAGCAACTCGCGCAGGCTCATCGACTCCTTGCCAAAGTAGGTATTGCTGGCATTGAAGACGATGTCGAGATCAGCTTCGGAGAAGCCGTAGAAAGCCGGGTCCAGATCCGGCAGAGGCGGACGCTCCTGGCGCTTGAGCGGGTCCAGGTCGGCCCAGTGCGAACCGATGTTGCGGTAGGCGGCGATCAGCTGGGTGGCAGCGACGCGCTTGCGGCCCATGTCGGAATCGGCCGAGGCAACGATGGTCTTGATGGGGCCTGCCTTGGCGCGCTCGGCGAACGAGGCAACGATGGGAGCGTGCGGAACGTCACGCGAATTGGAACCATCGACGGCCGGGACGTTCTGCATCGCGTCGAAATACGCGCGCCAGTTGTCGGGAACCGAAGTGGGATTCTGGAGATAGGCTTCGTACAGCTCTTCAACGTACGGGGCGTTGCCGCCGAAGAGATACGAATTGCTCTGATACTGCTGCATCATGGGACGCTCACTTTTCTCCGGGTATGCCGGAGTTCAGCGGGTTATTCAACCTTCCGCGACACGGCTTGACCGGTTAGCGGATCGCAAACAACTCTTGGGAGCCCAACGAACGGCCCTTGGACAAACGGCACCACTAGGGCGCCGGAGTATAAGTGCCGCCACAAGGCCCGAAAGGGCAAGTTGTGCGGGGAAGGACCTAAGTCTTCACGGCGGTAAGAATAGCACGTTTGCTTGTGCGCTATGTGGACTTTTCGCGATGTGGTATTACACGCCGCATTAATTCGCGTCTCAAACAACAGATCCGCAACAATTAGCCGGCCGGGAAAATGGTATCGACAGCATCCGTAATCAGTCCGTCGAGCCCCCAGCCGACCAGTTCGGCAGCCCGCCCCGCGTCGTTCACGGTATAGCTGAGCACCTTCAGGCCCGCAGCATGAGCCGCGGCGATGACCTGCGCGTCCAGCACCTTGTGGTTGGCATCGAGCGCGACGCAACCGAGCGCTTGTGCGCGGGCAAGCCAGTCGGGCGGCAGCGCATCGACCAGCAAGGCGCGCGGCAATTCCGGCACGGCCAGCCGCGCCGCGGCCAGCGCGTCTTCTGAAAACGACGACAGCAGCGGCGGCACGTCAGCTCCACGCCACATGGAACGGGCATCCAGCGCGACGGCCGCGCCAGTCTCCGTTTCCCGCCCCGGGACAGGCTTGATCTCGATATTGCAGAGAAGCCCGTTGGCTCGCGTATAGCGCACGATGGCGGCCAGGGTCGGCACCGGCTCGCCGGCGTATCCGGGGCTGTGCCACGCTCCGGCATCGAGCTGAGCCAACTCGCCGAGCGTCAGCGCATCGACACGACCGGTACCGCTAGTGGTCCGATCCAGCGTGGCATCGTGCATCAGCACCGCCCTGCCGTCCGCGCTCAGCTTCACGTCGAACTCGAACATCCGGTAGCCGAACGACGCGCCGAGGCGGAAGGCAGCCAGCGTGTTCTCGGGCGCGAGCTTGCCGGCTCCGCGGTGCGCGATGTGGCGCGGGTACGGCCAGTTGGCCGCCGTAACCGGCGCGAATTGCGGTGCATCCATGCTCAGGCCTCGATGCGCTTGCCCGACTGGGCGTCAAAGAAGTGAAGGTGGTCGGGCGACGATGTCACCGGCAGCTTGTCGCCGGCGCGCACCCGGGCATGGCTGTCCAGCCGTACGACGATGGGCTGGCCACCCAGTGATCCGTAGGCGAAAGAATCCGCACCCAACGCTTCGACCACCCGCACGTCGACTTCGGCAATCGCTTCATGTGCGGCGCACGGCTCGATATGCTCGGGCCGCAGGCCGAGCAATGCTTCACCGGGCAGATGCAAACCCATGGGCAGGTGACCAAGCGTCGCTTCGCTGGTGCCGCCCTCTTTCGCGATCACTCGCATCTGCGCCCCGCCCGCCCCCGCCGCGCCGCCGTTGCGCGCGACCGGGACCAGATTCATCGGCGGCGAACCGATAAATCCAGCCACGAAGGTACTGGCCGGGCGCGTGTAGACCTCCAGCGGCGTGCCGATCTGTTCGACGCGGCCGCCATTGAGCACCATCATGCGGTCAGCCAGTGTCATGGCCTCGACCTGGTCATGCGTCACATAAAGGCTCGTTGTACCGAGGCGCCGATGCAGCTCCTTGAGCTCCAGGCGCATCTGCACGCGCAGTTTGGCATCGAGGTTCGACAACGGCTCGTCGAACAGGAACACCGACGGCTCGCGCACGATGGCACGCCCCATCGCCACGCGCTGGCGCTGGCCTCCGGAAAGCTGCCGGGGCTTGCGGTCCAGCAGCGGTGCAAGTTCGAGAATGCCGGCCGCATGTTTGACGCGCTGCTCGATCTCGGCCTTGGCCATGCCGCGGATCTTGAGCCCGTATGCCATGTTGTCGTACACGCTCATATGCGGGTACAGCGCGTAGTTCTGGAACACCATGGCGATGTCGCGCTCCGCCGGCTCCAGATTGTTGACGACCCGGTCGCCGATATGAATATCCCCGCCGGTGATGGTCTCCAGCCCCGCCACCATACGCAGCAACGTGGATTTCCCGCAGCCCGACGGCCCGACGATGACGATGAACTCGCCGTCGGCGATCTCCATGTCGATACCGTGCACGACCTTGACGTTGCCGGCATAGGTCTTCTGAACATTGCGAAGCGACAGTTTTGCCATTGTGTGTTCCTGTACAACCTGCGTGAATCCAGCCTCCGGATCGCGCGCTCACTTCTCGGTTTCGACCAGTCCCTTGACGAACCACTTCTGCATCAGCACCACGACCACGGCAGGCGGAATCATGGCCAGCATCACGGTGGCCATCACGAGGTTCCAGTCCGTTGCCGCATCGCCCGAGCGCGAGATCATCTGCGTCACGCCGACGACCACCGGCGTCATCGACTTCTGCGTCGTAATCAGCAGCGGCCACAGGTACTGGTTCCAGCCGTAGATGAACTGGATCACGAACAGCGCCGCGATGCTCGTGCGCGACAGCGGCAGCACCACGTCCCAGAAGAAACGCAACGGCCCTGCCCCGTCGATGCGCGCCGCTTCGGCAAGCTCGTCGGGAATCGTCAGGAAGAACTGTCGGAACAGGAACGTGGCCGTGGCCGACGCGATGATCGGAATCGTCAGGCCGAAATAGCTGTCCAGCATGCCGAGGTCCGACACCACCTTGTAGGTCGGAAGGATGCGGACCTCCACCGGCAGCATCAGCGTGATGAAGATCAGCCAGAAGAAGGTCTTGCGCAGCGGGAAGCGGAAATAGACGATCGCGAAGGCCGAGATGATGGAGATCGCGATCTTGCCCAGTGCGATCCCCAGCGCCATGATCAGGCTGTTCTTCATCATCGTGGAGACGGGCGAGGCAGTCTCGCCCACGCCCTGGAACAGCACGGTGCGGTAGTTGTCGATCAGGTGGCTGCCGGGGATCAGCGTCATCGGCGCGTCGAGCACCTGTTCCGCCGTGAGCGTGGATGCCACAAAGGTCAGGTAGATCGGGAACACCACGATCACCATGCCGGCGATCAGCACGACGTGGGACAGGAAATCGAGGAACGGTCGGCGTTCTACCATGGCTGCCTCCTCAGTACTGGACCTTGCGCTCGACGTAGCGGAACTGCACCACAGTCAGCGCGATAACGATCACCATCAGCACCACCGACTGCGCCGCCGAGCCGCCGATATCCATGCCGCGGAAACCATCGTGAAAGACCTTGTAGACCAGCGTATTGGTCGAATTGAACGGGCCGCCGTGCGTAACGGCGTCGATGATCGCGAAGGTATCGAAAAACGCATAGACCACGTTGATGACCATCAGGAAGAACGTGGTCGGCGACAGCAGCGGGAAGATGATCGACCAGAAGCGGCGCCACGGCCCTGCACCGTCGATGGCCGCGGCCTCGATCAGCGAGCGCGGGATGCTCTGCAGCCCCGCCAGGAAGAACAGAAAGTTGTAGCTGATCTGCTTCCATGCGGCGGCCAGCACGACGAGCAGCAGCGCCTGGTTGCCGTCCAGCACGAAGTTCCAGTTCACGCCGAGCCGATGCAGGGCATACGACACCACCCCCAGCGTCGGGTTGAACATGAACATCCACAAGACCCCCGCCACTGCCGGCGCCACCGCATAGGGCCAGATCAGCAATGTCTTGTAGCCGACTGCGCCGCGCACGACGCGGTCGGCGAAATACGCAAGCAGCAGCGCAGTCGACAGTCCAACCACCGTCACGCCGACCGCGAAGATGGCGGTCACCTGGAAGGACTCGACATAGAGCGGGTCATTCCACAGCGTGCGAAAGTTGTCCAGCCCGACGAACTCCAGGTTGATGCCGAAGGCATCCTGCTGGAGCATGGACTGGTACAGCGCCTGCCCGGCCGGCAGGAAGAAGAAAACCAGCGTGATGACGATCTGCGGCAGCACCAGCAGATAAGGCAACCACGGCGAGCGGAAGACGACGCGTTTTTCCATCGGCAGCATTCGTTCGACCGCCGCGCCTGGCGGGGTCGGGGTGAAACCTGTCCGGGGCGGCGCACCATATGCTCGCCACCCCGGAAGCCTGCTCAGTTCGCCTAGGCTTACTCGCGAGCTGTTTTCTGGAAGCGCTCGAGCAGCTCGTTGCCACGCCGCACGGCATCGTCCAGCGCGACCTTGGGCTCCTTCTTGCCGGCCCAGACGGCCTCAAGCTCTTCATCGACCACCGTGCGCACCTGCACCATATTGCCCAGGCGCACGCCCCGCGACTTGTCGGTAGTCTTGACTACCATCTGCTGCACCGACACATCGGCACCCGGGTTCTTGTCGTAGTAGCCTGACTTCCTGGTCAGCTCGTAGGCTGCCATGGTTACCGGCAGATAGCCGGTTGCTTGATGCCAGTCGGACTGGATCTCAGGGCGCGACAGGAACGTGAAGAACTTCGCTACGCCCTTGTACTCCTCGGGCTTCTTGCCGCCCATTACCCACAGCGAGGCGCCGCCGATGATGGTGTTCTGCGGCGCGCCCGGTACGTCCGGATAGTACGGCAGTTGCGACACGGCAAACGCGAACTTGGCGTTCTTGCGGATGTTGGCCAGCGAAGCCGACGACCCCGTGAACATCGCACATTCGCCGTTGTAGAACTTCGCCTGCGACTCGGCCTTGCGGCCGCCGTAGCTGAAGTAGCCCTTCTTCACCATCTCCTGCAGGTTGGAGATGTGCTTCACGTGTAGCGGGCTGTTGAAGACGAGGCGCGTATCGGTGCCCCCGAAGCCATTGTTCTTCGTGGCGTACAGCGTGTTGTGCCAAGCCGAGAAGCTCTCCAGGTGCACCCAGCCCTGCCAGTCGGTCGTATAGGCGCAATTGGTGCCCGACGCCTTGAGCTTGGCCGAATATTGCATCACCTCCGGCCACGTCTTGGGCGGCTTCTCCGGATCAAGACCTGCCTTCTTGAAGGCATCCTTGTTGTAATAGAACACCGTGGTCGAGCTGTTGAACGGGAACGACAGCATCTCGCCCTTCGAGGACGTGTAGTATCCGGCCACGGCCGGGATGTAGGCCTTCTGGTCAAACTTCTCGCCCGCATCCTTCATGACGGCGGAGACTGGCTTGATGGCGCCCTTGGCACTCATCATGGTTGCCGTGCCGACTTCAAAAACCTGCAAGATGGCCGGAGCACCACCCGCGCGGAACGCGGCAATGCCGGCAGCCATGGCCTCGTCGTAGTTGCCCTTGTTGACCGGCACGATCTTGTACTCGGACTGGCTGGCGTTGAACTTGCCGGCGATCTCGTTGACCTTGTCATTGAGGGCGCCCTGCATGGCATGCCACCACTGGATCTCGACCGCTGCCTGGGCGCTGCCTGCCCCGGTAAGGGCGGCCAGCACGGCGATCTTCAGCACACTACGGGAAAAGGACATGGGTGGTCTCTCCTGGTCAGAATTTCCGCTGTATCGGGGAACAAGCGAATTTATGTGCTTTTTATGACAGCGGCATGTTACGCCTGTCGCACCCCGCGCGGCAATTCAGCAAAATCACCAGTACGAGACATATTGCAGTGCAACGTCGATCGGATCTGACCGCAGCGGGTATGGTAGGCGACAAGCGGCAGTACAATCCGCCACCATGCAACCGTTCCAAACCCTGCCCGCCCCCGCCCTGCGCCGCGTGCGCGGGATCCTGACCGACATCGATGGCACCCTGACTACCGGCGGCAGGCTGCCGGCGCGAGCAGCCGTCGCGCTAGAGCAACTCCACCAGGCCGGCCTGCATGTGATCCCGGTCACTGGCCGCTGCATCGCCTGGGCCGAGATTCTGGTGCGCCTATGGCCCGTGGATGCCATCATCGGCGAGAACGGCGCGTTCTATTCCCGCCTGCGCGATGGCCGGTTGTTGACGCGATTTCTCGATGACGCGCCGACGCGCGCCCGCAATCTCGACCGTATCCGCGCCCTGGGCGAGCGCATCGTTCGCGAAGTCCCCGGCAGCGCGCTCGCCTCTGACCAGGCATGGCACGCGGCCGACCTGGCGATCGACCATGCCGAGGATGTCACGCCGCTGCCGCCCGATGCGGTTTCCCATATCGTCCGGCTCATGCAAGACGAGGGCATGACGGCGACAGTTAGCTCCATCCACGTCAACGGCTGGTTCGGCCAGCACGACAAGCTCAGCATGAGCCGCCTGTGCGCCGCGGAACTGCTCGGCGAAGACCTCGACATCCAGCGCGAGGAATGGCTGTTCATCGGCGACTCGGCCAACGATGCGAGCATGTTCGCCCATTTCCCGCTGTCGGTCGGCGTGGCCAACGTGCGCGAGATACTGCCGCAATTGCCGGTGGCGCCGGCCTACGTGACCGAGGCCGCCGGCGGCGATGGATTCGCCGAGATGGTCGAGCAATTGCTTGCAGCGCGCTCGGATCGTGCATAGCAAGAGAAAAAGGCCGGGGCGAACCCGGCCTTTTTGTTGAAAGCCATCATCGGTGGCTTAGTCGAAGCCCAGTTCCTGCAGCTTGCGCGTGATGGTATTGCGTCCGATGCCCAGACGCGTGGCAGCCTCCACGCGGCGGCCTCGCGTCACGCCGAGCGCAGCTTCCAGCACGGCCTTTTCGAAACGCCGCGTCAGCACGTCCATGACTTCCGGCTGGCCGGACTCCAGCATCGCCTTGGCCTCGCCAGCCAGCAAGTTTTCCCATCCGGCCGCAAGCGACGAAGGTGCTGGCATCGAGGTCGCCGTGGCCGGCCTCACCGCGGTCATGGTTTCCGCCTCGGCGACCGGCATGGCCAGTCCGCCGTAATCGGAAAGATCATGGCCGCCCTCGAAATCAGCCGATGGCATTCGCGCCTCGACCGCACGCGGCACCGGCGCGCTTTCCGCACTGCCAGTCCCGATCATTTCGCGCGGCAAGTCCTTGACCTCGATGGTCTGGGCCGGCGCCATCACGGTAAGCCAGTTGCAAAGGTTCTCGAGCTGGCGCACGTTGCCAGGGAACGGCAGCGTGCTCACGTACACCAGCGCCTCGTCGGACATGCGCTTGGGCTCCACGCCCAGCTCCTTCGCACTCTTCTGCAGGAAATGGCGCGCCAGCAGCGTGATGTCCTCCGGACGTTCGCGCAGCGGCGGCAGGCGCAGCCGGATCACGTTCAGGCGGTGGAACAAGTCCTCGCGGAACAGGCCTTCCTTGACGCGCAGTTCCAGGTTCTGGTGCGTGGCGGCAATCACGCGCACATTGGCGCGCAGCGGATTGTGCCCGCCCACGCGATAGAAATTCCCGTCGGACAGCACGCGCAGCAGCCGGGTCTGCAGGTCGAACGGCATGTCGCCGATTTCATCGAGGAACAGCGTACCGCCCTCGGCCTGCTCGAAACGACCGCGACGCATGGTCTGTGCGCCCGTGAACGCGCCGCGCTCGTGCCCGAACAGTTCGGATTCGAGCAGGTCCTTCGGGATGGCGGCCGTATTCAGCGCGATGAACGGGCCATTTGCACGCGGGCTGTGCTTGTGCAGCGCACGCGCCACCAGTTCCTTGCCGGTGCCGGACTCGCCGGTAATCATCACCGTCACGTTCGATTGCGACAGGCGGCCGATCGCGCGGAACACGTCCTGCATCGCGGGGGCCTGACCCAGGATTTCCGGCGCATCGACAAGCCGGTCGTCCAACTCTTCCTCGCGCAGACTTTCTTCCAGCGCGCGGCGAATCAGTTCGACCGCCTTGTCGACATCGAACGGCTTGGCCAGATATTCGAAGGCTCCGCCCTGGAACGCCGCCACGGCACTGTCCAGGTCCGAATAAGCCGTCATGATGATGACCGGCAGGCCCGGATGTTTGGCCTTGATAGCCTGCAGCAGATCGAGGCCCGAGCCGCCGGGCATGCGGATATCCGATATCAGGACCTGCGGAACATCGTCTTCCAGCGCCGCAAGTGCGTCGCGGACATTGGTAAAGCTGCGGGAGAGCAGGCTTTCACGGGCCAGGGCCTTTTCAAGTACCCAGCGGATTGATTGATCGTCGTCGACTATCCAGATCGGCTTCATGTGCGTCGCTTGTCTGCTCGGTGTCATTTGGTCTTCCGCATGCCCGGCCTGGCGGCAAGTGCAACGATCGATCGCGGATGCCGGCGGAAAGCTAGTGCAGCGGCAGCAGGATGCGGAAGTCGGTACAGCCCGGCCTGCTCTCGCATTCGATCAAGCCCTCGTGCTGCTGCACGAAGGTTTGAGCGAGTGTGAGACCGAGTCCGCTGCCGCCGTCCCTACCCGAAACCAGCGGATAGAAGATGCGTTCGCGGATGTCATCGGGAATCCCCGGGCCGTTGTCGATCACATGCAAGTCCAATGCCAGCTTGAACAAGCGCTTGGCGATCGTGACCTGGCGCGCGACCCGCGTGCGCAGAATGATCTGCGCATCGCCGCGCGCAATGCGCTCGGCCAATGCCTGGGCTGCGTTATGGACGATATTGAGCACGGCCTGGATCAGCTGTTCCATGTCGCCGCGCAGTTCGGGCAAGCTGGCATCGTAATCGCGCTCGATGTCCAGCCCGTTGGGGAACTCGGCCAGCACGACCGAACGCACGCGCTCGAGCACCTCGTGGATGTTCAGGCTCGACACGATATGCGGATGGCGGTGCGGCTCCAGCAGCCGGTCCACCAGCGTCTGCAGCCGGTCCGACTCCTTGATGATGACCTGCGTGTACTCGCGCAGTGCCCGTTCGGGCAGCTCGAACTCGAGCAGTTGTGCCGCGCCGCGAATGCCGCCCAGCGGGTTTTTGATCTCATGCGCAAGATTGCGGATCAATTCCTTGTTGGCGGACGTCAGGTCGAGAATGCGCTCTTCCCTGTCGCTGCGAACCTTCTGCTCGTTGGGCAGAATCTCCACCAGCACGGTATCGCTAAACGCCTCCAGCGCGCCGATAACCACGTGCGCGTGGATGGGCTCCTGCAAAGGCGGGCGCAGCACCAGGTCCTGGCGCCGCACGTCGAACTGGCGTGAGATCACCGTGTCGATCATGCCCTGCAGCTCTTCGGACTGTCCGAACAGGTCCGACAACGACAACTCCACCATCGCCTTGCGCGACACCGCGAAAGTCGATTCGGCCGCCGGATTGGCATATGCCACGCGCAACTCCGGCTGCCTGACCAACAGTACCGGGTTAGCGATGACATCGAGGCCAGCATGCAGCGCCACCGCGCCTAGTGGCAACACCTGACCGCTGCCCGGGCCATTCACAGGTTGAGTCTGGCCGGCAGTGTCGCCGCCGGCGCCATCGGCGCCACCGCTCCTGCGCGACACGCTGCGAATCAGGCGACGCATAAGACTAGTCCTTCAAGTTGGAAAGCTCACGGCGCAACGACGCCGCGTTGGCTTCGCTGCGAGCGATGTCATCGCGCATCGCTGCCGTGCGATCCAGATACTTCTGATAATTCCGTTCGTTGCCCTGCCGCTCGGGCTGGCCATTGTTGTACTCGGCCCGCAGCGTTGCGAGCTTGGCATCCTCGGCCTGCAGTTCCTGCTCCAGCACGGTGCGCCGCTCGCTGTCACGGCTCTTCTGCGTGGCGCTGTCCACCCGAGGGAAGCCGGTAGTGGACGCCGTCGCTGCCGGCGCCGCAGCGGTCTTTGCCGGCGCCGTGGTGCGCCCGCCTGGCACGGAGACCACATCGGGCAGGTTCAGCCGCTTGCAGCCCTTGCCGGCGTTGCCGTTGCGATATTCCGGCACGCCATTCGGGCCGACACAGACATAGACGTCGGAGGACTGCGCCTGTGCAGTCTGGCTCCACGCGGATGCCAGCAGCACTGCGGCAGACACCAGGATGGGGAGTCGGACACGGGATTGGTGCAGCAGCTTGTCCAGCTGGGCCACGGGCGGAAACGCGTTCATGAACATCAGCGATAGGGTTGAACGGAAAGCCCCATTCTAGCCATCAAAAGAAAAAGGGACAGCCAAAGCCGCCCCTTGATGGTGCTACTGTTGCCCGACCACAACCTGTCGTCATCGCCGGGCAACAACTCGCTTACAGCGAGTAATACATTTCGAACTCGATCGGGTGAGTCGTCATGCGGAAGCGAGTGACTTCTTCCATCTTCAGTTCGATGTAGGCATCGAGCATGGAGTTGGAGAACACGCCGCCGCGGGTCAGGAACTCACGGTCGTTGTCGAGGTATTCCAGCGACTGGTCAAGGCTGTTGCAGACGGTCGGGATCTTTGCATCCTCTTCCGGCGGCAGGTCGTACAGGTTCTTGTCGGCAGCTTCGCCCGGGTGGATCTTGTTCATCACGCCATCCAGACCGGCCATCAGCAGTGCCGAGAAGCCCAGGTACGGGTTCATCAGCGGATCCGGGAAGCGGGTCTCGATACGGCGGCCCTTCGGGTTGGCAACGTACGGAATACGGATCGAGGCCGAACGGTTGCGGGCCGAGTAGGCCAGCTTCACCGGCGCTTCGAAGCCCGGCACCAGACGCTTGTACGAGTTCGTACCCGGGTTGGTGATGGCGTTCAGCGCGCGAGCGTGCTTGATGATGCCGCCGATGTAGTACAGCGCGAATTCCGACAGGCCGGCGTAGCCGTTGCCCGCGAACAGGTTCTGGCCGTCCTTCCACACGGACTGGTGCACGTGCATGCCCGAGCCGTTGTCGCCGACGATGGGCTTCGGCATGAACGTGGCGGTCTTGCCGTAGGTGTGGGCGACGTTCTGGATCACGTACTTCTGCAGCTGGGTCCAGTCGGCGCGTTGCACCAGCGTGCTGAAGCGCGTGCCGATTTCGTTCTGGCCCTGGCCAGCCACTTCGTGGTGGTGCACTTCAACGGGAATGCCCAGCGATTCGAGGATCAGGCACATTTCCGAACGCATGTCCTGGAACGTGTCGATCGGGGCAACCGGGAAGTAGCCGCCCTTCTTGCCCGGACGGTGGCCCGAGTTGCCGTGTTCGAATTCCTTGCCCGACGACCACGGGGCTTCTTCGGAATGCACCTTCACGAAGCAGCCTTGCATGTCGACGTTCCAGGTCACGCCGTCGAAGATGAAGAACTCGGGTTCCGGACCGAAGAAGGCGGTGTCGCCCAGGCCGGTGCTCTTCAGGTAGGCTTCAGCGCGCTTGGCGATGGAACGCGGGTCGCGGTCATAGCCCTTGCCATCCGACGGCTCGACCACGTCGCAGGTCAGCACCAGCGTCGGCTCTTCGTAGAACGGGTCGATGAAGGCGGTGTTCGAATCCGGCATCAGCAGCATGTCCGAAGCCTCGATACCCTTCCAGCCAGCGATGGACGAACCGTCGAAGGCATGGCCGCTTTCGAACTTGTCGTCGTCGAAATGCGAGGTCGGCACCGAAACGTGTTGCTCCTTGCCTTTGGTATCGGTGAAACGGAAATCGACGAACTTGACGTCGTTTTCCTTCACAAGCTTCATCACATCTGCAACGCTTTGGGCCATGCCAATCTCCTGAAATTCGGCTGAAGTCTAGAAAGCCATTCGTGGGCCGGTCATCGCGTCAACGGCAAAGTGCTGAGCCTCACGGCCGCTGTGCCCGCGCGATTCCTTGCCCTGAAAAGGACGAGGAATGTTAGCAGAAAGCATGCCAAGGAAATGCCTGCCGCATTGCCGCCGTCCCGAAAAAAGTGCGGAGCCAAGGCCCGCGCACCGCCGCAGGGTCACGTCGATGGATGGCCTCCGGACCCCCTCATGACAACGTGATCCCGACGCAACAGAAAGTCGGACAAGTGCTCCACCCATAAAACACCATAAGGGTGCATACATCAAGATTCAGCACCTTATTGGTGCGCATGCACCAAACGTGTTCATTCCGCACCGCAAACGCCCCACTCCGCCTCTTTGCCTCTGCGCAACCGACGAATCGACCTGCCAGCAACGATGGTCATTGGCGGGGCGCGCTATAGAATAACGGTTTGGCAGCTCCGCCATTCCAACTACCAATCTTGTCAGCCAGATGACCACCCGAGACGAACTCCTCAAGACTGCGCAACAGCGCCAGCAACAGAACCAGCTTCCCTATTTCGGCGCCCTGTCGCCCGTGGAAGCCTTCGCGCTGCTGCAGAGCGATCCGTCGGCCGTGCTGGTCGACGTGCGCACGCAGGCCGAGCTCGACTGGGTCGGCGGCGTCGACCTGCCCGATGCGCAATTCGCCCACGTCGAGTGGATGTCCTATCCCGGCGGCGCGCAGAACGCGCGCTTTGTCGAAGAGCTGAAGGCGCGCGTGCCGGCCGATGCGCCGGTGCTGTTCCTGTGCCGCAGCGCCGCGCGCTCCAAGCACGCCGCCCGTGTCGCGACCCAAGCCGGCTACCAGTACGCAATGGACGTGCTCGAAGGATTTGAAGGCAACCGCGACGACAACCACCACCGCAAGACCGTCGAAGGCTGGTGCGTACGCGGCCTGCCTTGGCACGGCGCCTGAAGCGCGCAGGCGCAGAAGCGCAAAATGAAACAGGGGCCCGCGCGGCCCCTGTTTTTTTGTCTCGGAACGACTCAGCGCGCAGCGTCCGCGCTGGCCTGCTCCACCGTCTCGAAACCCATACCGCGCACCCCTTCGAGCAGCATGGCATATGCCGGCGCGACCTGCTCAGCGGCACCCTTCACGCCAAGATCGATATGGCGCCGTGCAAAGATCTCGCCGCGCTGCGCATCGCCTACAGATGGCAGGCTGAATACCCTGATCCCGGGAAAAGCCGCCTCGACCCGCTCCATCAGCGGCGTCAGCGTCGATTCCGGCGCCTCGAACACGTAGAACGCCCGCTCCTGCTGGCCAGCCTGGTGGAACAGGTGGGCATAGGCATGGTCCAGTACCCATTCCATCATCGGCCATGCCATGACCGGAAAGCCCGGCATGAAATGGTGGTCGGCCACCGAGAACCCAGGGATCCGGTTGTAGCTGTTCGGGATGATGCGCGCGCCCTCGGGAAACTCCCCCATCTTGAAGCGATGCTGATTCTCGGGCAGGTTGAGGTCACCTTTAACCGGATCGCCCTGCGCGGTTTCGGCAATCCGCAGCGCGATCTGCTCGCGCGCCTCGGGATGCAATACCAGCGGCACGCCGAGCGCGGCGGCCGCGCACTGGCGCGTATGGTCGTCGGGCGTCGCGCCGATACCGCCCGTGCAGAACACCACATCCGGGCCCGCCAGAGTGCGGCGCAGCGTGGCCGTGATGCTGTCGCGGTCATCGCCGACATACTGGGCCCAGTCCAGCTTGAGCCCGCGGTCGCCCAGCAGCTCGATGGCGCGGCGCAGGTGCTTGTCCTCTCGCCGCCCGGAAAGTATTTCGTCGCCAATGACGATCAGGCCAAAACCCATGATGCCCCCGCTTCAGGAATGTTCAATGCGGCGCACGTCCGACGGCGCCAGATCAATAACGTCGCCGGCCGGCGCCGCAGGCGGCGCTGCCGAGGCTCGTTCGGCGCGCAGCTGCGCTAGCGCACGCAGGCAGAAATGGCCGAACCACAGTGCCGAGAAAATGAAGATCAGCACGTACAGCCACAGCGTGCCCGCCAGCACGAACGGAAACAGGAAAATGACCGCGGCCGAGGACACCCACAGCAGCGTCGGCGCCGAGCCCAGCAGCCCCACGACGACACCAATCGTCAGCAGCGGGACACGATGGCGCTGCATCAGCGTCTTGCGCTCTTCGGCGCTCGCGTGATCAGCCAGCGCGTCATAGGTCATCACGCGGTAGGTCAGCCAGCCCCACAGCACGGGCGGAATCAGTGCAAAGAACAGCGGCATCAGCCACAACGGCAACGTCACCAGCACCAGGACCAGGAACACCACCGTACTGCCGAGCGACTGGAACACGCTGCCCATGACGCTGCCACCGCGCTTCTTGGCCAGGTCCGGGTAGCTGCGCTCGAGATGGCGCACCACCGCGGGCACCGAAAACAGGCTGATGAACAGCAGCATCGATGCAATGACCAGCGGCACCGCCAGCGCGACCACGAACAGGGGCGCCACCACGGCGCGCATCGACTGCAGTCCAAACCAGTCCAGCGTGCCGTAGATCCAGCTGGTGAGCACGGAAGTCTCAAGGAACGACCGCATGGCGCCCATGATCGGGTCCCAGCCCCACCAGAGCAGGCCGCCCCAGAGCGCCGTGGCAAGGAGGAAAGGCAGGACCGTCAGCATCAGCATGCGCGGATGCAGCTGGCTCACGAGCGCGCGGCCAAACGAGCGAAAAAGATCGTTCATGCAGGATATCGGAATAGAACAGTGCAATGCGCCTGCAAAAGCACGCGCACCGGAACACTAGCATACGCCGCCTGGATCGCGGCGTGTCGGCTCAGCCGAGGCGCAGCAGGCGCTTGATGCCGTACCACTGCTGGGCCAGCAGCCCCGCGCCGTAGTCGCGGCCCTTGCCCGTCGGCGGCGGCATCTGGTCGCGAATGCCGGTCGGATGGTACGCCGGCGTGAAGACGGCCGTGCCGAACAGCATGTCCCACCATGGGAAGATCACGCCGTAGTTGCAGCCGCCGAGACGTGCCGGCACGCCAGCCGCCTCATGCCCGATGCCCACGGCATGGTGCGTGCGGTGAAAGCGCGGCGAGACCAGCAGGCGTTCGCCGAACGCGCCGAAGTGCAGGCGCAGGTTGGCATGTTGAAGGCTCTGCAGCAGCTGCGACAGCGCCACCAGCAGCACGTATTGAGACGGCTCCACGCCTACCGCAATGGCGACCACGGCGAACACGAAATCGCGCAGCATGTCGTCGAGCAGATGGTTGCGGTTGTCGCTCCAGAGCGTCATCTGGCGCTGGCTGTGATGCACCGCGTGCAGGCTCCACCACCAGCGGTAGGTGTGCGACAGCCGGTGGTACCAGTAGTCGAGCAGGTCGAACAGCAGCAGGTAAACGAAGAAGCTGACCAGCGGGATCGACGTCACGCCGGGCCACCAGTCCTCCACGTTTACACGCTGCCAGCCGAACAGCCGCAGATGGCCTTCGAGCGCATCGGTCAGCGGCGCCAGCATAAAGAACATCGCCAACCGGAACAGGCCGAGACGGTGGATCAGCGTGTAGAGGATGTCAGTGCGGATCCCGGCGCGATCGGTGACCGGCTCGACCGGGCGCAGCTTTTCCAACGGGCCCAGAATCAGCACCATCACGGCAATCTGCACCAGCCCCACAAGCAGCCATTCGGTGCCGGTGAACGCATCTTCCGCATAGCCGCCGAAGCCCAGGTTGTAGACAAGCGGCAGCACCACGTCCTGGAACAACGTGCCTTCGAGTTGGGCAATCCACCCGTTGAGGGTTTCCCACATCAGCGCTTGCCCTCCTTGTGCGCTCCCTGTCCGGCCGTGGCGATCCAGTTCCGGTAAGCCGGGTGCTCGCGCAGCGTGGCGAAACAGAAGCCCTTGCGTTCCAGCCCCGTGATCAGCGGCTCGAGCACGCCGGGTGCCCACGGATCCTTGCGTGACCAGATGCCGAGGTGCGCCATAGTGATGTCGCCGTCGCGCAGGTCGCGCAGCGCGCGTGCGAGCAGCGCTTGGTTCGGATAGCGCTCCGATGACAATTCGTCACCGAGAAAACCGGCCGGCGCCCAGCCCACATGCCTGAACCCGCATTGCTCGGCCCACTGCAGCGTTTGGGGCGCGGTGCGCCCGCCCGGCGCGCGCCAGAGCGGCACCATGTCGACACCCGTCATGCCGCGCAGCGCCTGGGCACTGCGTTGCAGCTCGCGGCAAAAACCGTTGGCGTCCGTGGCGACATCCTTGCCGGCATCGGCGCCAAACTGCGGTCGCATGGTCACCTTGCCGTCGCGCACGCTGCGCAGATAGACATGATCGTACGTATGCGTGCCGAATGCATGGCCATCCGCCGCCAGCGCCTTCCAGTATGGCGCCCAGCCGGCCTCGAGCGAGCTGTCCTTGTTGATGGTCGGCTCGTTGGCCAGGAAGAATGTGGCCTTGATATGGTGGCGGCGCAGCGTATCGGCAATCAACTGGGCCTGGCTCATGCTGCCCGTATCGAAGGTCAGGTACAGCGTGCCGGCCCGGCAGGCCTGGCCTGGCGCCGAGGCGGCGTCAGCAGCATGCAAACCTGTCACAGGCGCGGCCGTTGCCGCGATGGCGGCGATCAGCCACTTCAAGCGAGACACGATGGACTTGCTCATGATCCTGCCCTGCCGTCGTCAGTAAAGCGGCGCCCGGGTGCGGAAATAAATCCCGTGGGGCGAACGGCCCACGCGGATGGTTTTCACCAGCTTGCGGTTGGCCACGTCGATCAGGCCGACCGCGCGTGCCCAGCGGAACGTCACCCACAGCGTCTTGCCGTCGGCAGTCAGTTCCATGTCGTCCGGGCCAGGCGGCAGGCCGGTGATCTCGCCCACCTTGGTCAGCGTCTGCTGGTCGATGATGCTGATGCTGCCCGATACGCGGTTGCTCAGGAACAGGTGACGCTTGTCGCCGATTGCACGGAAGTTGTGCGCGCCCTTGCCGGTCTGGATCTGCTTGACGATGGTCCGCGTGCGCCAGTCGATCACCGCGACATAGTCGGCGCCCGTCATGCCCACCAGCAGGTAGCGCTGGTCCGGCGTGACCCAGATGCCCGCCGGCGCCGAGCCCGCGTCCATGCGCCACATTACGTTCTGCGTGACGAGGTCGATTGCGACCACCTCGTTGGAATCCTGCAGCGTGATGAACGCGATACGGCTGTCGGCGGTATAGGCGATATGGCTCGGCGTCTTGGCCAGCGGAAACTGCTTGGCGATCTTGAGCGCCTTGCCGTCCCAGCGGTAGAGGTCGACGCGGTCAAGCCGGTTGCCGGTGGCAATGAACCACTTCTGATCCGGCGAAAAGCCGATCTGGTACGGATCGTCGATGTTCGGCACGCGCTGCTGCACCTTGCCGGTCACCGGGTCGAGGAAAACGAGGTCATTGCCCACCGCGTTCGCCACGATCAGGGACTTGTCGTCCGGCGTGGCGATCAGGTGGTGAGGCTCCTTGCCGATCGGGAAGGTCTCCAGCACCTTCTGCGAGTCCTTGTCGATCAGCGTGACGGTGGCATCACCCGAATTGAGCACCACCACGACTTCCGCCGAGGCCGGCGACGCCATCAACCCCAGGGCCAGGGAGCCGACCGTCAACACACCAGCAACAACACGACGCAACACGAGCATAAGTCCAGTCAATCCATAGGCGGAATCGCACATTCTAACGTTTCGGATCGACGCCACGATGACCGGCGAACTGATCATGGACAAGTCTTTCACAATTCGTTACACATCTTTGTGCTGTTCTTGTCCCATTGGCTTGGTCCTGCAGCGATTTACCGCTGGATCGCCTCCCAGACCTTCTGCAACCGCTTGACCGACATCGGCACCGGCGTGCGCAGTTCCTGGGCAAACAGCGCAATGCGCAGCTCTTCCAGCATCCAGCGGAACTCCTCCAGCCTGGCATCGGCGCCGCCCTTGCCCTGCGTGCGCAACTGCTTTTCCGCGCGCTGCCATTGCTGCAGCAGCGGCATCATTTCCTGCGTGCGCTGCGTGTCGCGTGTCGGGTCGCCCTTGAGCTTGTCCACGCGCATGGCGATGCCCTTCAGGTAGCGCGGGAAATGCACGAGCTGCGTGTACGGCGTGTCGATGATGAACTGCTTGCCCATCAGGCGACCGAGTTGCGCTTCCATGTCGGCGTAGGCCGTGCCGAAAGGCTTGGCCTGCAGCAGCTTGCGCGGCAGTCCGGCGTACTCGGCCAGGATGGTGCCCGCCAGCCGCGCGATCTCCTGTGCGAGCAGCGACAACCGTGCCCGGCCCTCCTCCTTGCGCGCGGTGAACTCGGCGTCGTTGCGCGGCAGCGGCGCCTGCAGGCAAGCCCGTTCGAGCGCCAGCAGCACGATCTGCTCGCGCAGCATCTCCTGCGTGCCGAGCGTCATGTACTGCATCGCCATCTGCTGCAGGCCGGGGATGTTTTTCTCGATGAACTTGACCTGCTCGCGCAACTGCAGTGCGAACAGCCGGCGCAGGCCCGCCTGGTGGATGCGCTCTGCCTCTTGCGGATCGTCGAACACCTCGACGTCGCAATGCGTGCCTTTGTCCACGAGCGCCGGGTAGCCGAACAGCGTCTGGTTGCCCTTGCGGATTTCGAGCAGCTCGGGCAGCTCGCCGAACGACCAGGACGTCAAACCCTCGTACTGTCCGGCTTCGGCCGCCGGCACGTCGCGCGCGGCAATGTTCTGGAACGACTGCTGCGCCTGGCCGCCGAGTTCGGCGCGAAGCTGCGCCAGGTTGCGCCCCATGTCCAGCTGGCGGCCGTGCTCGTCAACCACCTTGAAATTCATGAAGTGGTGTGCGGACAGTGTCTCCGGCTTGAAATCGGCGCGCCGCACCATCGTGCCGGTCTGCTCGCGGATATCGGCGATCAGCACATCGGTCAGCTCGCCCTCGCCGAACGGTTGCCGCGCGACGAAGCCAGCAGCGTAGTCCGGCAGCGGCACGCAATGGCGGCGCAGCTTTTGCGGGAGCGACTTCAGCAGCAGGTGGACCTTTTCCTTGATCATGCCCGGCACCAGCCATTCGGTGCGCTCCGGGCGAACCTGGTTTAGCGCATACAGCGGCACGGCCAGCGTGACGCCGTCGCGGTGGCTGCCCGGTTCAAAGTGATACGTCAGTCCCATGTCGACGCCAGCCACGGACATGGTCTTGGGGAACAGGTCAGTGGTGATGCCAGCTGCCTCGTGCCGCATCAGCTCATCGCGGTTGAGGTAGAGCAGCTTGCGGTCCTTCGCGCTTTCGGTCTGGTACCACTGCTCGAACGCGGTCTGCTGGCAGACGTCGGCAGGAATTGCGCGGTCGTAGAACGCGTAGATCAGTTCGTCATCGACCAGCACGTCCTGGCGGCGCGACTTGTGTTCGAGATTCTCGATCTCGCGCACCAGCCGCTGGTTATGCGCATAGAACGGCAACCGCGTGTCGAACTCACCCTCGACCAGCGCGCGGCGGATGAAGATCTCGCGCGCTTCCGTCGGGTTCATCGGCCCGTAGTGCACGCGGCGGTGCTGGTACACGACCAGCCCGTAGAGCGTCGCGCGCTCCATCGCAAGCACCTGCCCCGCCTTCTTTTCCCAGTGCGGATCGCTCCAGCTCACCTTGAGCAGGTGGCGGCCCACCTGCTCCAGCCATTCCGGCTCGATGCGCGCAAGGGTTCGCGCGAACAGCCGGCTGGTCTCGACCAGTTCGGCGGCCATGAGCCAGCGCCCCACCTTGCGCGCAATCAGCGAGCCCGGCCACAGGTGGAACTTGATGCCACGCGCGCCAAGATACTCGCGGCCCTTGCCGTCGCTGTCCTCGATCCGGCAGCCGATATTGCCGAGCAGGCCGGTCAGCAGCGCCTTGTGCAACTGTTCGAATGTCGGCTCGCTGTCGTTCAGGCGCCAGCCCTGTTCGGTCACCGTGGTCAGGAGCTGCGAATGCACGTCACGCCACTCGCGCAGCCGCACATGCGACAGGAAGCTCGCACGGCATTGGTCCTGCAGCTGCTTGTTCGACTTCTTGTGCGCCACGGCCTCTTCGAACCATTTCCAGAGCTTGACCCAGCCCAGGAACTCGGACTTCTCGTCCATGAACTTGCGATGCGCCTGGTCGGCCGCCTCCTGCGCCTCCTGCGGACGCTCGCGCGGGTCCTGCACCGACAGCGCGCTCGCGATCACCAGCACCTCGCGCAGGCATTGGTGCTCGCGCGCGGCCAGGATCATGCGTGCCACGCGCGGGTCCAGCGGCAGCTTGGCAAGTTGCCGGCCAGTGCCGGTGAGCTGGTTGGCATCGTCGACCGCACCGAGTTCCTGCAGCAACTGGTAGCCGTCGGCAACGGCGCGGCCCAGCGGCGGCTCGATGAACGGGAACGATTCGATCTCCGTGAGCCGCAGCGCCTTCATGCGCAGGATGACGGCCGCCAGCGACGAGCGCAGGATTTCCGGATCCGTAAAGCGCACGCGGCCCTGGAAGTCCGATTCCTCATAGAGCCGGATGCAAACCCCGTCGGCGACACGCCCGCAACGGCCCGCGCGCTGGTTAGCCGCAGCCTGCGAAACCGACTCGATCTGGAGCTGTTCGACCTTGTTGCGGTAGGAATAGCGCTTGACGCGCGCGAGCCCGGTGTCGACCACATAGCGGATGCCCGGCACCGTCAGCGAGGTCTCGGCGACGTTGGTCGCGAGCACGATGCGGCGCGCGTTCGACGGCCTGAACACGCGCTCCTGCTCCTGCACCGACAGCCGCGCGAACAGCGGCAGGATTTCCGTGTGCGGCGGATGATGCTTGCGCAGCGCCTCGGCGGTCTCGCGGATCTCCCGCTCGCCGGGCAGGAACACCAGCACGTCGCCGGGGCCGAGCCGGGAAAGTTCATCCACGGCATCGACGATGCCGTCGTACAGGTCGCGCTCGCGCGCCTGTGCACTCTTCGGCGGAGCGTCGGCGGGCTTGTCCTGCTGGATCGGCCGGTAGCGGATCTCCACCGGATACAGGCGCCCGCTTACCTCGATCACCGGAGCCGGCTTGCCGTTGGCAGCGAAATGCGTGGCGAAGCGCTGCGCATCGATCGTGGCCGACGTGATGATGACCTTGAGGTCGGGGCGCTTCGGCAGTATCTGCTTCAGGTAGCCGATCAGGAAGTCGATGTTGAGGCTGCGTTCGTGCGCCTCGTCGATGATGATCGTGTCATACGCGCGCAGCAGCGGATCGTTCTGTGTCTCCGCGAGCAGGATACCGTCGGTCATCAGCTTGACCGAGGCACCGGCGGACAGCGCGTCGTTAAACCGCACCTGGTAGCCCACGTGCTCGCCCACCGGCGAACCGAGTTCCTGCGCGATACGCTTGGCGGTCGAAGTGGCAGCAATACGCCGTGGCTGGGTGTGGCCGATCAGCCCGCCGCCTTCGCGGCCGGGCCCGCGTCCGATCGACAGGCAGATCTTCGGGAGCTGCGTGGTCTTGCCCGAACCGGTCTCGCCGGACACGATGACGACCTGGTTGGCCTGCAGCGCCGCGGCAATCTCGTCGCGGCGGGCAGAAACCGGCAGCGCCTCCGGGAACGTGATCGGCGGCAGCGGATTGGCCTGGCGCGGCGGCCGTGGCGGGCGCGCGCGCCTGGCCGCCGCCTCGCCGCCGGG